>DSAE01000234.1 GCA_011372855.1 Desulfobacteraceae bacterium | reverse complement strand
TTCTTACAAAACGCACAATGCGCCTTTCATGGATTTGTCAAGAAAAAAATGCTCCCAACGGCTTGATTATTAACAAAAATATTGCAAAATATCATATGCAATTTTCTAACCGGAAATTACTGGATTTTATTATTTTTTTAATTAAATCGACCGGTACCGTACCTTCATTCGCTTCTGCATGCCGCTCCCTGTTCCTCATGCCATTCACAACGGCAGGAAAGTTGCAAGCAGGGTGCCCCGGTGCTTCTTCTTTTTGGCGCCGCCCCCCTTTTCCACTTGACAGTGGTGCGGCGGTGCGTATAATTTAAGTAAATGAGAATTATTCGTATCTGAAAACAGCTTCGTTTTTCAGGACGAATGCGGTTCAGGCGCGAGGCCGGGTTGCCGATGAACTGAGTTTTACCCCTCTCCCTCTTCCTGGCAGGCGTCTGCGGTGCCGATTCCCTCCTTATCGGCATGTCGCAGGCGCCATTTTTTTTGCGGCGCCACCGGATAAACGAACCTGTTCAATATCTCCTGGAATTCTTTCCTGGACAGTTCCCGTGCCCCGAGCCTGATTAGGTGCTCCGTTCGCATCTGACAGTCGATCATGCGGATACCCGTCGCCCTGGCGTGGCGGACCAGGGCATGCAGTGCGATCTTCGAGGCGTTTCCTGTCAGCGAGAACATCGATTCGCCGAAAAAGATCCGGCCCAGGGCGATGCCGTACAGCCCGCCGACAAGTTCGGCGCCCCGGCGGCATTCGATGCTGTGCGCATAACCAAGTTTGTGCAGGAGGCGGTATGCCTTGATCATTTCCGGGGTGAGCCATGTCTCCACCTCAGCCTCGATCCGTACAGCGGCGCAGTGAAGAATGACATCGTCAAAGGCCGTGTCGGCGGTGACGGTGAAGATCTTCTGCCTGATCGTCCTGGCAAGCCGGCGGGGCAGGTGAAATTCCTCGGGAAACAGGACCAGCCTGGGGGCCGGCGACCACCAGAGGATCGGATCGTCCGCGGCGTACCAGGGGAAGATGCCCTGGCGATACGCCTCGATGATCCTGGCCGGCGAGAGGTCGCCGCCGATTGCCAGCAAACCGTTTGGTTCGGCCATAGCCGGCGGAGGGAAGATCAATCGTCTGCTGAGCTGGAAAACGGGCATTGTCGGGTTGTCGGGAAGAATACAGGCATCGGTCTTTACCGTCCCGGATCGGCCAGGCACCGGAACCGGCTGATCAGTCGCCGAACAGGAGCGCCATGGTTTTTCGAGCCGGCTCCGGCCCCCAGGAGCCGGCCGGGTAAAAATGCAGCAGCCGTTCCGGCGAAGGGCATTCCTCGCATTCCTGCAGAACCGGGGTGAGGAAGGCCCAGGAGAGTTCAATGCCGTCCTGGCGCCAGAACAGCATGTGGTCGCCGGCGATGCAGTCCAGAAGCACCCGGGCGTAGGCATCCAGGGAAGCGCCCTTGTAGTGCTGGTGGTAGAAAAAATCCATGGTCATGGTGCGCAGACAGATTGAAGCGCCCGGGTTCTTGGTCTGGAAGGTCAGTCTGATGGCCTCCTCGGGATAGGTTTCAATCAGCAGGCGGTTGGCATTGATGTTCTGTCCCACCACTTCCCGGAAAAGCCGGTGGGGGACCTCCCTGAACTGGATGATGATCCGGGTCTCCTTGCGGGGCATACGCTTCCCCGATATCAGGTAAAAGGGGACATCCTGCCAGCGCCAGTTGTCGACATACAACTCCATCAGGGCAAAAGTCGGAGTGGGGGAACGGGGGTCAACCCCCGCTTCCGACCTGTAGGCCGGTACGGACCGGCCGCCGATCCTGCCTTTGGTGTACTGTCCGAGGCAGATGCGGCTTCCCTGTTCAATGCTGAAGTCGCGGAGGGAACGTATGACCTTGGCCTTCTCGTCCTGGATCGCATCGGCCTCGAAACGAGCCGGCGGCTCCATGGCGGTGAGGACGAGCAGCTGCATCATATGATTCTGGAACATGTCGCGCAGCACGCCGGAATTGTCATAATAGCCGGACCGGGATTCAACGCCGATTTCCTCGGCCGCGACAATGCCGATATATTCGATGTGGTGCCGGTTCCACAGCGGCTCGAAAATGGAATTGGCGAAACGGAAAATCAGGGTGTTCTGGACGGTCTCCTTGGCCAGGTAATGATCAATGCGGAAGATCTGTTCCTCTTCGAAATGTTCATGCAGGGTCGCATTGAGCGCCACGGCCGTCTCGAGGTCGCGGCCGAAAGGTTTTTCGACGATGATCCGGGACCAGCCCGGAAACGTCTGATACTGGGCGGCAAGGCCGGACCCGCCGAGCAGTTCCGCTATGACCGGATACAAATCGGGCGGGACGGCCAGGTCAAATATGCGGTTGCCCCGGGTCTGCTTCTCCCGGTCGATTTGCCCGAGCTGGCGGGCCAGCGCCTGAAAGCTTTCGCCATCGTAGGCGATGGGAAAATAATCGAGATTATCGGCAAAGGCGTGCCACGTCCGGGAATCCCGCAGTCTTTCCCCGAGGCGGGCGAAGAGGAGTTCCCTGAAAGCTGCGCCGGTCAAGGGGGTACGGCCGCAGCCGACGATGGCAAAGGGCCCGGGCATGTTGCCCTGGACGTACATGGAAAACAGGGCCGGAATGAGCTTGCGGCTGGTCAGATCGCCGGAAGCCCCGAAAATGACAATGATGCAGGGCTCTAAGGCGGCAGGGCCGGGCCGGTCATCACAGGCGTGGAGAGGCTCCATGGTTATTTTTCCGCGGACGGTTTGACGGCGTGTCCGCCGAATTCCCGGCGCAGGGCGGCCAGCACCCGGTTGGCGAAGCTGTTTTCCTCCCTGGACTGGAAGCGGGCGAACAGGGAAAGGGCTATGACCGGCGCTGCCACCCGGCTTTCTATCGCCTGTTCCACCGTCCAGCGGCCCTCCCCCGAATCGTCAACATACCCGAGCAGTTCGTCCAGGCGGGGATCTTCGCCAAAGGCCTTTTCCAGAAGTTCCAGGAGCCAGGAGCGGATCACGCTGCCATGGTTCCAGAGACCGGCTATCCGCCCATAGTCGAAGTGGTCGCGGTAGGGCGAGGCCTCCAGCAGGGCGAACCCTTCGCCGTATGCCTGCATCATGCCGTATTCAATGCCGTTATGGATCATCTTGACAAAATGGCCCGCCCCGGCGGGTCCGCAGTGGAGGTACCCGTTTTCGGGGGCAAGGCTTCTGAACAGGGGCTCGATATCATCGAAAACCTTTTTCTCGCCCCCCACCATGGTGCAGTACCCGACCTGGAGCCCCCAGATGCCGCCGCTGACCCCGGCATCAAGGTAGTGGATCGCCCTGCGGCCGAGGGCTTCGGACCGTCTGATGTCATCGGTATAGCGGCTGTTGCCTCCTTCGATGATGCAATCTCCCGGGCCCAGGAGGTCCGCCAGGCTGTCGATATGATCGTCGACGATTTTCCCGGCGGGCAGCATGATCCAGACGATTCTGGGCGGCCGGAGCCTGCCGACCAGGTCCTCGAGGCTTGCCGCCCCTTCAGCCCCTTCCCGGACGATTTCTTCGACTTTTTCGCTGGTCCGGTTGTAGGCGACAACTTCGTGGCCGTCCCGCAAAAGCCGGCGAACCATGTTCATGCCCATGCGGCCGAGGCCGATCATTCCCATCCGCATACCGTGCCCCCTGTGTTGCGCAACAATGCTTTGGTTCCTGCTCATATCCGATCGATGGGCAATGCAAAATCGATCGGGCCCTCCTGGCCGCCGCGTAGGGTGACCTTCTGAAACCACAATAAATCAGCGGCGGGACGATGGCAATCAATTTGCTCAGGGACAGTGGAAAGGGGCGCGGGTCCGCGGATCGGGAAATTTGGCGAAATGCGGCATAATCATTGAAACCTGAGGGATTCGGGAGTACATAATACTGATAGGAATAAAAACCATGTGCGGCCCGGGAGCGATTGTTTGAACAGGCCCTCCGGGCAGTTGACCTATGCGGAAGAATTGTCCGAATTGAATAGCTATCCTTCATACAGTGAACATTTTCGCCTGAGCACCCCCCCTTTCGGCCAGGAACCCGACCCGGATCAATTTTTCAGCGACGGCGGCCGGGAGGAACTGCTGAGTCGGCTTATATCCGACATCGAGGAGGGGAAGCCACTGATCCGACTGGCCGGAGGCGAAGGAGTCGGCAAGACCCTGTTCCAGCGGCTACTCGCCGAAAGACTCTCCCGGGACCGGTTTGACCCGGTCCGGCTCGATCACCCGGTCGGATCCTTCGAAGACCTGCTGCGTCTGGTCTGCCTGGCCCTGGGCCGTAAAACCAAGGGAGAAGGGGTTGCCCCCGCGAGTTTCCTGGCCGAATTCAAGGAGCAGTTGCAGGACAGGAAAACCAGGGAGATCCGGGTGGTGCTGCTCATTGATGATGCCGAAAAACTGTTCCTTGCCACCCTTGAACGACTGGTTCGGCTGACCTGCGACAGTGATGCCGAGGATGCACTGCAGATCGTCCTTATCGGCCGTCCGGAACTGAACGGGAATCTCGAGCAGCTTGCCGGGTACTGTGCCGGCATCGACCTTGATGTCCGCTACGACCTGGAACCGCTGACCAGGGAGGAAACAGAAAAGTACATACGGCATCGGCTTGCAACGGCAGGCTGTCCGGCGGACAGGTCTGCAAAAATATTCACCGCCGAGGCAATCACGGCCCTGCATCAGGCAGCGGGAGGCAATATCGGGCTGATCGGCATGCTCGCCGACAAAGGCCTGACGGCCGCGTATGAGATGGGGAAGGACAAGGTTGCAGCCGAAGCGCTTTTTCCCCGCCAGCAGAAGGAAGGCAACGACCGGAGCATTTTTGCCCCGGTGAAGGAGTGGTTGCAAAAATACCGGCTGTGGCTGCTCCCGGCTGCGGCCTTCGTCCTGATCCTGCTGCTGCTTCCCCTCCGGCCGGACGACCGGGAAACGGAGGCACCGGCGCCGCCTCCTGTTGAAAAGCCGGGGCCGGTGGTTGAAGCACCCCCGCTCGAGCCGGCTGAAACGGCGGTGAAGCAACAATCTTCACCCGCCGAGGCGGAGTCCGCGGCGGGCGGGACAGAGTCGGCAGCTGCCAGACAAGATGATCAAATGAAAGAAACGGGTCAGCAGAAGGAACCGCTTGGTGCGGATCAGGCGCCCAAGGAGAAAAGGCAGGCAGATGAGAAGCCGCAGCGGCAACCTGGCGTTGCCGAACAGGCGGGGAATGGAAGCGGCGAAAAAGCCCTACCCCCGGCGAAAGCCTCTCCCGCCGCGGAAGCAGCCCCGTCCGCACCCGCGGCCCCGCTGAAGGAGATTGTCGTTATTCAACCCAATGCGAGGAAAAGGGATGCCTCGCCCCCGGCCACTGCGGCCCCGAAACCCCCGGCTGCAAGAAATGCCCACGAAATTTTTCAGGAACGGATCAGGGCGACGTCAAACTGGCTGGCCTGGTCATACCGGGGCGGCTACACCATCCAGCTGATGATGCTCGGCTCGGACAGCGCCGAAGAAAATCTCAAGAGACTGCTTGCCCGGGACGACTACTATTCGGTCAAGGACGAACTCTATATTCTGCGCAAGACCTCCTCGCCGACCCTCCTCGTTTTCTACGGTCTCTACGATACCATGGAGCAGGCCCGCAGCGTTCGGAACAATCTGCCCCAGTTCCTGCTCAGCCATCAACCCTATGCCCTTTCCATCAAAGATGCCCTGGAAAAGACCGGAGAGTAGCCGCCGCAATGTGTCCGTTGGCAAAACATGGGCCGGTGTCTTTCTCGACCGCCGCAATGGAGGGGGAACATATTGCGGGACCCGACGTCCGGCGAGGCGGAGCCGGACCCGCTTGATGAACGCATGAAGGTGAACTGCCAGGGCGTCAGTCAGGAAATTTCGGACGGTGCCGCCCGGGCCGCGGAACTGATCAGGTCGGCGGGCAGAGTCATCGCCCTGACCGGCGCCGGTGCCAGCACCGAAAGCGGTATCCCGGATTTCCGCAGCCGCAACGGTCTGTGGTCCCGGTTCGATCCCCTGGAGTATGGAACGATCGGCGTTTTCCGGCGTGACCCGGGCAAGGTCTGGACAATGCTGGCCGAACTGCTGGCGGTCACCGACGCCGAACCCAATGCCGGTCACCGCGCCCTGGCGGCCATGGAAGCAATGGGCCGCCTGCACGGGATCATCACTCAGAATATCGACGGGTTGCATCAGAAAGCCGGCAGCCGGTCGGTTGTCGAGTTCCACGGCTCCCTGGCCGCCTTTTCCTGCGGCCGCTGCCGGACCCGTCAGTCCCTGGCCGAGGTCCGGACCATGCCGCTTCCCCCCCTGTGTACCTGCGGTGCCGTCCTCAAGCCGGACGTGGTCTTCTTTGACGAAGCCATTCCGCCGGACGCTCTGCGCGTGACCGAACAGCTGATCGGGACCGCTGATGTGCTGATCGTTGCCGGCACATCGTGCCAGGTGGCTCCGGCCTCAACCATTCCCCTTCGGGTCAGGCGCAGGGGCGGCAGGATTATCGAGGTCAATCTGGAGCCGGCCCTGGGACAGCTGGCCGACATCACCCTCGCAAACGGGTTCGGAGCGAGCATGTCCTGTCTGCTCGCCCATTTGCAGGGAAAATGATTTTTCCGGCGGGATGCCGGGCGCCGAAATGGAAACCTGTTGCCAAAAAGAACGAAAAGACTACTGTATGAGAACAGTATTGACCGTTTCCTGAAGTTTCCGCTGCCATTCCCCGATGGAGTCGCCCGCACCATGTTCCTGACGCTGACAACGATATTCGCATCCTCGTTCATCATTGCCCTGTCCGGGGCCCTGATGCCGGGACCGCTGCTGACCGTGACCGTGAGCGAAAGCTCGCGCCGGGGCGCCGGCGCCGGACCGCTGATGATCCTCGGTCATGGTATTCTGGAACTGACCCTGGTCCTCGCCCTGCTGGCCGGGCTCGCCCCCTTTCTGAACCGGGACGGGGTATTTGTCGTCATCGCCCTGGCCGGCAGCGCTATTCTCCTGGGTATGTCGGTTTCGATGTTCAGAAGCGTTTCCGGGTTGAGCCTCAGGCTGGACGAGCGCAACGGCGGCGGCCGGAACCTGGTCCTGGCCGGCATTCTCTTCAGTCTTGCCAATCCCTACTGGCTCATCTGGTGGGCAACGATCGGGCTGGGTTATATCCTCCATTCGGTCAAATTCGGAGTGCCCGGGGTGGCGGCGTTCTTCACCGGCCATATCCTGGCGGACCTCGGTTGGTATGCCCTGATCTCCTTCGGGGTGGCCAAGGGCAGAAACTGCTTCAGCGACAGCATGTACCGGGGGCTGATCATGGGCTGCGCCGGTTTTCTCGTTCTTTTTTCCTGCTATTTTCTGTACAGTGGAATTGAGCGGCTGGTTTAAGCGACAATTTCAATGGCCCCCGCCAGCCCGGTCGCTACTTTGGCCATCCTGACATAATCAAGGGTTTCCGGGGTATCGGAGGGGAGATGGTAGTGGGGTGTCCGGTAAAAGGCGGTATCGGTCACCATGAGGGCGGGGTAGTTGAATTTATTGAACGACCAGTGGTCGGAAAAATCAATCCCGACAATGATTGTCGGGGCGTTCAGGGTTTCAACGGGCAGATCGGTGGCCCCGGCAAAAGCGTTTCTGACCTGCCTGGTCCACCGGGCTGATCTGAGGTTGCCGACCATGGCGATAAAATTGCCTCTGTCCGGATAGATAGTTTTCATGAAGGGCAGGGGATAGGACTGGCTGCCGGGCGCATCCGAGAAATAGCCGATCATCTCCAGACAGATCATTCCCCTGAGTTTGACCCCGGCCTGCTTGAGGCTTTGGGCATGGACATAGCTGCCCATTTTTCTGGTGCGGTAAGCCGGCGGCTCCTCCGGACAGAAGGCGACCAGCCGAAGTCCCGCCGGCGGGTTGTGGCGCAGAAGCCGGGCGATCTCCATGAGGCCGGCGACGCCGCTGGCATTGTCATCGGCCCCCGGGGTGCGGGACACGCTGTCATAATGGGCCCCCACCACCAGCAGGGGAATGTCGCCGCCGCCGCTTTCCCGGGGCGCGGCGATGACGTTGACATGGGCGGTGTCCCGGTAGGGAACGGCCTGATGGGTTACCCCGTAGCCCAGGGAGTGAAAGTGGCCGGAGATCCGCCCGGCCACCTTTTCCAGCAGGTCAAGCCGGGGGGCAGGCCGCGGCCCGATCCGCCTTGCCAGGTATTCGACCCAGTCCCGCAAACGTTCAGGATCCGCTGTCCGCATGGAATTTTTTTTCCCTTTTCCGTTTCAGTGACACAGTGTTTCCCTGCCATTGATGTCCGATTGCAGGCACCGTTCAACCGTCCGGGGGCCGAACCGTCCTTGGCGGGCGCAGGCGCTCCCGCAGGCGGCGCAGGCTGTCCCGGACTCCGCGGCCGAAAGTCAGGTCACGGACGCCGCCCAGCCCCAGGATCTGCGCGATCATGTGCTCGCGGGAAGCGTACCGCGGCCGCAGCCTGCACAAAGTTGTATATTGTCCGGGCTTATTGCCCTCGCGCACGATAACCGGCGACAAAATCCCCTTGCCGACATGATGGGCCTCCGGCGGCTCCTGCACGTCACAGGTGCGGACAGGCAGAACGAACCAGGGGCGGTAGGTGAACCGCAGCACCCGGTTGACATTGGCAAGGGCGCCGTAGCTCATTGAGGGAACCCCGCCCAGGCCGGCCCCGGCAAACGCCTTGACAACATTTGTCCCGGGGTCAAGGCCGCCCGCTTTTTTCCGGAGCAGATCCATGGCCGTCAGAGAGCCGAAGACAACAAAACGGAGGGAGCGGGAAAAGAGGAAAAGGCAGAGGAGAATGACGCAGAGCGAAAACAGCAGCCCGGCGTAGGGGTGGACCAGGCAGGCAAGGAGCAGAAGGGCGATAATGCTGTTTTTCCACAATGTGAGCAGCAGGTCGATGGTCGAGAAGGGGCTGAGGAGGATGAGGAAGTTGAACGCCTGGCTGACAGTCCAGACAACGGTGAACACGGTTATGACCAGTACCGAGATCATTGCCGGCTCGATCATTTCCCGCACTCCGGTCAAGGAATGAGCGCCGGTTTCCTGCGCGGCATGGGCGGCTGACACCAACAGCCCGCCGCCGGCCTGCCCGGGTGAACCGGCCTGGTCGATGCCGCCGCCGATGGAAGTCAGCAGGACAATGAGGGCAAGGACCGCCGAGGTGTTTTTTTCCAGCAGGGTTTCAACCGCGTCCAGGGGGACCATGATGATCTTGGGGATGGCGACCTTGGCGGAATCTTTCAGGATGATGAGGAAGAGGATGATCAGCAGGGGCGCCCAGAACTGCGGCGCCGCATGCCAGGGGACATTGTCCCGCTGTGCGGCCGGGGTGGCGTAGTAGGTATAGGCTCCAAGTACGGAGATGCCCAGAATGGGCGAAATGGCGCAGCCGGTGATCCTGGAGATTTCGTCGGCGATCAGCTCACCCCTGGGGATGAGACCGCCGAAATCGGAAGAGGCGCCTGCCGTCCCGCCCGCCGCCGCCAGGGAGGGATAGAGGCAGATCAGGAAGATGACGGCCACGGCCAGGCGGCGCTTTTTTTTACCCATGGGCACCATGCCGCACCATTTTTTCAGGGTACTGTCTTTTCCACGATTTTTTTCACGCTGCCTCGTTTGTTCCGGCACACGGTCAGGCGCCCGGTGTTGCAGAACAGGCGCACCAGGACAATACCGCTGACAAACCCGCCCACATGGGCCCAGAAGGCAACGCCCCCCGTGGTCTGGCCAATGGTGGGGAGGGCGCTGAGCAACTGGAGGATGAACCAGTATCCCAGCATGAAATAGGCCGGAACAATGATCCTGGTTACGAAAAAACCGAGAAATATCAGCATGTGCACGGGGGCCCGGGGGTAAAGGACGGCATACGCGCCCATGACCCCGCCTATGGCGCCGGAGGCACCGACCATGGGGACGGCTCCGGAGGGATCGGAGAGCAGCTGGGCCGCCACGGCGCCGAAACCGCAGATCAGGTAAAAGACGATGAAGCGGAAAAATCCCATGGCATCTTCCACGTTGTCCCCGAAGATATAGAGAAACCACATGTTGAGGATCAGGTGGAGCCAGCCGCCGTGCATGAACATGGAAGTAACGGGAGAGAGCCAGTTGGGCCGGGCCTGGGTCAGACAGGAGAGTTCGCCGCCCAGAGGTATCACCGTTCCGGCTTCGATGGTCTGGAGCAGTTCGCCGGGAATCAGCCCGAATTCGCAGATGGACCTGACCAGGGCGGGATGAGAACCCAGCCCCTGGACAAAGGTCCACGCGCCGACATTCAGCCCGATGATGGCGAAGGTGGCGACGGAGGCATGGAGGGTCGGATTCTCATCGCGGAGAGGAAGCATGATCAGTCACCATCGGGACGTCGACGTTGCGGGAGGATGCCGCGGGGGCGCATCCCACCGCGAACAATCAATTGACTTCCATTCATCAGGTTTTGTATAGTTATTTAATAATTAATTGTGATTCTGCTCGTTGCCGCATGGCACCGGGTCCGCATGGGTCGCAGATCAACATAATAAAAATATCGCTGCGGGCAAAGACTAATCGGCTGCAAACCGTCTTCCCGGTATTTTTCCGCCTGCAGCCTGGCCGGTCAGGCCCGGAAACTGTTCTACGTTTCGCACAGGGAGGAAAAAATGAAAAAAACGCAATCGCTCTCCTCGTTTTTTGCTGCATCTGGTCAACGGCCGCGGTTCACCAGGTGCAGGCGGCGGCCTGTCCCGCCTCGGACAGGTATGCCATGGTGAATTACAACCATAATCTGCTCAATCGAACCGAGTCCCCGGTGAGCACATTCAGTCAGGGCTCCAGTCTTCTGGGGCCGGTCGGAATCGAAATCGGTCCTGCCGGGATAACCAACGCGGGAAACAACGTGGTGCAGAGGATGATGGAAGTATTGATCACAGATCCCGACTGCAACTGCCACGCCACTGGCGAATCAAACGTCACCGTCAGCGTGCAGGGAAGCTGTGCCAATGGCGTGCTGAGCATGCGGATGCACGAAAACTATCCGTCAATGACGGCAATGGGAACATGCGTGTGCCCGGATGAGGATCCGCCGGAGAAGCCGTTTTCCATTCCAATTTCTGGAACAACAACCGATCATGTTCTGCCCATGAACTATGTCGACGGCGCCACGGTGGTCCAGCCGTATACCTGTGACAATTGCTCCGGCAGCTACTCCTGGCAGCTGCTGTTCACCAGTGAACCGCCGCCTCCGCAGGAGATTCCGCTGGCTCCGCTCGTGCCCCTGCTCTACCTGCTCCTCCAGCAGGTCGACTGAAACGTCAGCCGGTTGCGGCAGCCTGGCCTGCACAGCAGGTAAACCCGGACCGTCAACTGCCGATTCCCGGCGCAGCCGGGGAATAATCACTGCTTCAGCAGCAGCATGTAGACGCTCCGCAGCGCGCCGGGCACTCCGGAATTGTCCGCGGGCGTCACGGTGATGGTAAACTGCAGGGAATCGCTTGTTCCGTACGGGTCATGGACGGTGATGGTTATGGGCCCGTGGACCCCGATATCGTCCTCGCCGGCCACGCCCAGCAGCCGGCCGGTATCCTCGCTGAATCCGGCCCAGCCCGGTTTATTGATGATGGAAAAATGCAGGCTGTCCCTGTTGGGGTCCGAGGCGGTCGGGACAAAATCGTACATCTCGCCGGCGGCGACAACAGCGGGCGGAGTGCCGGAAATGGACGGCGGCAGATTGATGCCGGGGGGCAGGGAGGGCGTGGTTACGGTGACGGTTGCTGAACGGCCGGAGAGGTTCCCCGCCCCGTCGACGGCGGCAACCGAGTAGGAATAGGTGGTTTCGGCAACCAGGCCCGCATCAATGCAGGTTGTTGCGGCGGCGGTTCCGATGACCGTATTGCCGCGATAGACGCGGTAGCCCGCCACTCCGGTGCCGCCGATATCGGTGGCGGCCTTCCAGGTAAGATAGACCCTGTTGTAGCTGAGGGCCATGCCGGAGAGATCGAGGGGGATGGTCGGCGGCACCGTGTCCGGATCGCCGACCTGGATTAAATCGCCGAGGAGGACATTGTTCTGCTTGTCGGGTTCATAATAGGTGCTGCCGGGGGCTGCAATGACTCCGATACGGTATGTTCCGGGAGGTACGGCGGCGCTGATGAAGACTTCCGTTTCTTCGCTTGTTTCGCAGGGATACGGATAGGGAGTGCCAACCGGCTCGAGAAGGTTGACGTACCTGCTGCCGATTCGGATGTCGTCCGTGGTGATGTCATCGTCGGCGGAGAGGTATATCGCCACCTGAAACGGAATGCTGGTGCCCAGGCCGATATTGCGCACCGTGTTGAACACCGTGAATCCGGCGCCCTGATACACCTTTGCCGGTCCGGACAACGCCGTCATGGCCAGATCGGCACCTTCTATGGTGATCCGCTCGGGCGCGAGGCGGATATTGTTGGTTTCGTCGGCCTCCCAGATATAATTTCTGCTGTCGACCATGGCGCCTAGGTAGTAGGTCTGCCAGACCATGGCCAGGGGAATTCCCAGCCTGATGTCCACCGGGACGAATATGCAGGCTCCCGGCGGGATGTCATCGTCATGGGAGTATTCCAGGTTGAGCTTCTGGTCGTCGGCGGGAGAAATTTCCCGGTCGGCCGACAGGTACCAGGATATGCGACCTGTTCCCGGGGCGATGCCCGGACCGTTATTGCAGACGGTCGTCTCGATGTGGATGGGCTGGAAAAAGCCGCCCCTTGTCGGAGCGCTGACCGAGGTTACCGCCAGGTCCGGCTGCTCCAGGCGGGTAACCGAGATCTCCAGGGTCCGTGCATTGCCGAGGGCGTCGGCTGCGGTCGCGGTGAACCGGTTCTCGCCGATGACAAGGGGGACGCGAAGCTCGTAATAACCGTCGCTCGGCCGGCAGGGGACGGACTGGTTGAGGCCGCTGCCGGTGATCCTGACCGAGGCCACCCCGGATGGGTCGCGGGCGGTGCCGTACAGCACCGTTTCGGTCTGATAGGTCAGGGTCATGTTCGAGGAATGGAGGGTGAGGTCGGACGGCAGGCTGAGGGTGGTGAAGGAGTACAGGCGTGCATCGTTGTCGTCGATGCGGCTGTTGCCGGCCTCATCGGTGGAGTTGACCGTGAAGAAGTAGGTCGTGTCCTCCCGCAGGCCGGTGAGGTGAACAAGGGGAGAGGTCAGCAGCCAGGGATCACCCTGGCGGGCGTCGAGCTCCTGACTTTCCCCGTAGTCGACGGCGGCTGAAACAGGCTCGTTGGTCGACCATGAGACCGTTGCCGAATCCTGGTCGATGGTGGTGACCGCAACCCCTGCAATGTCGGGGGGGATGAGATCGGCAACGGCGGTCGCGGTCCGGGTTTCCGCCTTGCCGGTGCCATCGTCGGCGTCCTGGTAGACGGCCGTGATCAGGTCGCCGTTGCTGATTTCCACAAAACCGTTGCCGCCGGTGGCGGGAACGGACCGGGTCGGGATGGAGCCGACGAAAATCGAGGTGTCCGGACCGCTCTCGATGAGTTGGACGGTCTCGCCGCCGGGTTCCGAGGTGCTGGAGATGGAAGCCGCCGCCTGTTCCGGGACCGAGCTGTTCCTGTTCAGGTCGCGGTCGGCGACCTGGACCATGATGGTGCTTTCATGGTTGTATCGCCCCCTGTCAAGACTGATGAACCCGATGGAGGAAATTCTCCTCGCGCCGGTGACCACCACGGCAAACGGTTGGGGGCCGAAGGGTATGTTGTAGCCGCTGACCCGGACCGTGTAATCCCCGGACTGCAGGGTAGGAATGTACACCTGTTCCTCGACGTTCAGCCTGTCGTCCTCGCCGCCGGGGACGGAAATGCCGCCGGCGAACACATTGCCCAGGTAGGTCGTGCCCTCCGGGGTGGTCACCCGCAGGTCAAGATCATTGACCAGGGCCTTGGCCGCCCCCTCGATGCCGGGATAATCCGTCCAGACAAGGGTGACCTTGAGGTGCTGGCCGCCGGTGGCAAAATAGCGCCGGCTCCAGCTTGCCCCGGTTGCCAGGCCGGGCCCGACTTGGGCGGCGTCGAGGTAATTGTCATCGGGGAAGAAATGAAGGGTGTCGGCCAGGCTGATCCGCCCCCATCCCTGGCTGGTCGAAGGGGCGGGACCGTCGGTATAGGCGCCGGTCATGCTGCGGGCGCTGTTGATGAGCGTGGCCTTGATCAGGGCGGCCGAGGGTTCAAAGCCGAAGGCCGGATTGGCCGAGCCGTTCGGCCAGTACCCTTCCAGGTAATACTGTCGAACCAGGGCCGCGGCGCCGGCAACGGCGGGAGTGGCCATGGAGGTCCCGCTGTAGGCGATGGTGCCGCTGTTGAAGCTCTCCTTCAGACCGTCGGAGTCAGCCGAGACGATGGCGATGCCGGGGGCGGTGACCGTCGGTTTGATCCGGCCGTCGGCGGTCGGGCCGTTGCTGCTGAAAGAAGCGATATTTTCCGCATTGAGGCCGTTTTCCGTGGCGCCGACGCTGACGCAGTTTTTCGCCGTCGCCGGGGCGCCCACGCTGCCTTCGCCTGCGCCGGCGTTGCCGTTGGCAAAGAAGGCGAGAAAATTCTTGTGCTCCCACATGAAACGATCAGCGGACCGGGCGTAGGTTTCATACAGGTTGAGGGGCGCGCCCCAGCTGTTGGTGTGCAGCCGGGCGCCGACGGAATAAGGGGTGACGAACAACTCTCCCAGGTCGGCGGGCGGATAGACGGCCGTCTGCTCGCCGGGGGTGATGTCCTGGATGAACAGCCTCGCCTCCGGAGCCATGCCGGCGGCCTTGGAAAAACCGTCCACCGGGATGCGATCGCCGGCCACTGTGCAGGCCACATGGGTGCCGTGGCCGAAATCGCCGTCATAATCATCCGCATAGGGCGTATAGCCGACAACTTTTCGATGGGCCGGGCCGATGGGCTTGAACGCCGGGTCATGAAACCAGGGCATGTCATAATCGAGACCGGTATCGCCGATGCCGATAATCTGCCCCCGGCCGCGGATTCCTTTGTCCCATAATGGTGTGTGGTACGGGACGTAGCTCTGGATCGTCCAACCGGTCGTTTCGTTGAACAATTGCAGATCCGGCGCCTCTTCAATCCAGAGGATCTCCTTCAGTTCGGCTATCCGGCTGATCCCGGCCGGTTCCATCCGGACCGCGGCCACGTCCCGGCCGACATCCAACACCTCTCCCTTTTCCCGGTGTACGGCGGCCAGCAGGGCGGAAAGTCCGTCGGCGGAGTCCACCCGGATAAGGATGGCATCTTCCTGGTTCCGGGATTTTCCAGGCGGTACGGTCTGGTTCCGCAGGTTGCCGATCCTGTCGCCGAGCTTTTTCCTGATCTTGTGTTCCGGCCTGTACCTGGCAATCCCCTGGACAAACGATAATTTTTCCACCTCCTGCCTGACCGCGTCGTCCATGGTGACCAGGAAGGCAAAATCGGGAACGTACTCGTCAATCCGGCAGTTCAGGTCGGTCAGCTGCCGTTTTTCCGTCTCCCGGACCGGACCGCTGAACTGAACGAACCATTTGGTGGGTTCAGCGCCGTTCCTGCCGTCCTCTTCCTGCTCCAACGCCATGGCCGCCAGGCCGGCCGTGTCAATGGTAAAGCCATTGAATTCCAGAGCAAAGGCGGGGGCGGGGCAGAGGGCGGTGCCGGACACCAGCAGCAGAAGAACAAGGAGGCAGGCGACCAGTGGACCGGAGGGACGGAGCGTTACAGGCGGCCATATCCGGGGCGGAAGACGGAAGCCGATGATTGGGACCTGATGTATTTCGCGCAGGGCGGCTCTCCGGGAAAATCTCATCCTGTCCGATCCGTAAAGGCTCAACGCCCGCACAGCGAAAAGGATGCCAATGAAAAAGCCGGACAGCCAATGTCACCTGGCGATCCGGCTCTCATTTCAGCATCGTTGTTTCAGCCTTCATTTCATGGCGGCTCAGGCGTTGTCATTCGTTCTCATTCTTAAGTTAAGTATATGGGAAAAGGGAAGGGAAAGTCAAAAAATGAATGGAAAATTAATGAGAAAAGCTACGTTGTGGTATTGTCCGGGAGTGTGCTTGCCGCCGGATCCCGCCTGGGGGGATGTGTTCCGGGTCCATTCATTTTTTCTGTTTTTTCCGATCCGTGCCGACATAGCTGCCATGATGCCAGTAGCCTATCCTTCCCCCGCCTTCAGGAGAAGATTCCACCCCGTAGCCGTGCCGCTCGCCCTCGGACCATTCCCCGATGTATTTTTTTCCGTCCGGAAAGGTCATTGTTCCTTCGCCGTCGGGCTTCCCCTTTTTCCATTCCCCGACATATTCGGAGCCGTCGGGGAAGGAAAAGGCACCCTCTCCGTGCCGCTGGTCACGCTTCCACTCGCCGGTGTATTTCTTGCCGCCGGGAAAGGTGTAGTTCCCATGGCCGTGTTTCTCCCCCCACTTCCAGTCGCCGCTGTATTGCTCGCCATTGGGGTAAGTGAAAGTACCCTGTCCATGCTGTTCGCCGTTTTTCCACTCTCCGACGTAGCGCCCGCCGTCGGAGAAGGTATAGGTCCCGAACCCCTCGTATCTGCCTTTCCTGAAATCTCCGGTATATTGTTCACCGCCTGGAAAAGTCATGGTTCCCCTCCCATGGGTACAGTCGCCCTCGATGCACTCGCCGAGGCAAGGCAGCGGCAGCAGGCACAGGACTGCCAGAATGAAGGTGGCCACGCTGTTTTTCACTGCTGCTCCTGGCGCTTCGGTCCCGGTCGAAAAATCATGCGCGGCCCGATGTTGTTGACGCCGGCTCCGTGGCGGCAGCCCGGTTCGGCTCCTTCGCCATTTCTCCTTACCATGCCGGGTACCGCCCGCAGGTATCAGGGGCGGCCGCAGCGGTACACGGCAAAGGAGCGCTCCCCCTCATATACCTCGGAAATCGGCAGTATCGTGTCTCCCCCCATTTCCGCCGCGCTGTTGCGGCCCAGGATCGAAAGTTCGGCCTCGACCTTCTGCCGGCTGCGCTGGAAATAGCCGACCTTGTCGACGAGGGAGACGGTTGTGTTGCCGAGTTTCATGCAGCCGACGATCTCCGTCGGACCTGAAGCCAGTCGGACCTGATTGCCGCCCGGGGTAGGCTTCACCCAGGTACAGCCGCCGAGCAGAAGAATACCGAGCAGCACGGTTGCCGGAAATTTCATGGACAGGGTTCCTCCGGTGGTGAGAAAAAGGGAAAAGCGGGATAAAAATGCATTACTTCTCCGCCTGTTGCGCGGGTTGCAGGCATGACCGCCTGTCGGGAGCAGTTCCCGTGGGGACATCGATGCTGAACAATGCCGCCGTTGCCGGTTTTTGTCCAGCGGAAAGTTGCCGGACCCTTCCCGGGAAATTCCCGGGGCTTATGAAGACGAAGCCGTGCCCTGGCCGGCGGGTTCGTCCGGGCCGGCGCCTCCCAGTTCAAGGATGCGGCGGCCGTATGCCGCTTTAAGCTCCTCCAGGAACTCCTGGTCGATGGGACCACGCCGGGTCGTGACCTCGGTGAACCGTTTAGGAATGGTCACGTTCTCTGGCCGATATCCGCAACCGAGGCGCATTCTCCACCGCATCTCCTGGATTTCTCCGGCAACCTCGTCCATGTTGTCCGCCAGCCCCCGGTAGCCGACACTGTTGAGACAGTCGGCGAGTACTTCGCCGTTGTAGACGCCCCGGGCAAACAGGCAGGCAACCATGGAGGTGAGAAAAACCCTGGCTTTCTCGTCATCAACCAGGAATTGGACCGCGTCCTCCACGGTCCCGCCCGAGGGCTTCTGGTCAAAGGCATAGCCGCCCGTATCGAGGTGGGAATGGCGGAATCCCAGGGCCTGGGCGACAAAGAAGACCGGGCCGGTGGCATAGCCCGCCATTTCCTGGCCGAGAACGCAGGCGAAATCGGAACCTCCGTAGTGTTCCGCCGCCTTCATGGCACCGCGGGAAAGGAGGCGGTAAAATTCATTGTTGCCGAGGGCCAGGTGGTGCAGGGCCGCCTGGTAGGCGGAGGAGTTGCCGAAGGCGAGGGGGCCGAGCGTTTCCCGGCCGCTGATGATCCCCCTGTCCCGGGCCTCGGTGGCCCACGCCAGGGCGACGCCGGCCGACATGATGTCAAGTCCCGTTTTCTCGGCCGCGTCAATGAGCTTCAGGACCTCGAAGCAGTCCATGACGCCGAGCATGGAGCCCAGGGCGAAGATCAGCTCGTAGTCGTAGGAGATCTGGCGGTAGATGTAGCGGTTTTCTTCCCGGAAGCGCTCCCGGACAAAACCGATGTGGATGCAGCCCACCGGACACCCCGCGCAGGCGGCGTTTCTGAGGAGCGCGGCCTCGGCGAACCGCTCGCCGGTGATGCCCGCCACATCCTCGTCGGCGGTGGCCTGGAGGTTGCGGACCGGCAGGGACTCGAGGTCATTCAGCCCCGCGACATTGACGGGTGTGCCGAGATTGTGATACTTGCTCATCATGTCGGTGCCGGTCATGTCCGCGTGGACCCGGTCAAAAACCTTGGCGTACTCCCTGCTCCCCGGGAGGGGAAAGGAGCCGTCGCCGAGGACCACGACGGCCTTCAGGTGTTTTGCCCCCATGACCGCGCCGCCGCCGAGGCGGCCGAAATGGCGGTAGGAGTCGCAGTTGATGCAGGCCATGGGCGACTGCCGCTCCCCGGCCGGGCCGATCCGGAGAATCGACCGGTGCCCCGAACCCGGAAACATCCGCCGCAGGGTCTTGCCTGCCACGTGCAGGTCGGTGCCCCACAGGTAATGGACATCCTTCACCTCGATCCGGCGGGAGCCGACAATGAGGGCCGAGGGCAGCTTTGCCCTGCCCCTGATCACCAGGGCATCGTAATCGGCGAAGCGCAGGGACAGGGCCGAGCGCCCGCCGGCGTGGCTTTCGGCGTACTGGTCGTGGTACGGGGACTTGAAGGCGCAGACGGTTTTACTCATCAGGGGGAAATATCCGGTCAGCGGCCCGATGGCGAAGATGAGCGGCTGCCCCGGATCGTCCCAGGGACGGTCGGGCATGCCGAATTGTTCAAAAAGCAGCGCGGCCAGTCCACTGCCGCCGGCCACCCTGTTCCTGCCGTCCATGGCGGTGATGGTACTGCGGCCGGTGGACAGATCAACCACCAGCACCCTGAAATGATCCCTGATCATGGCTTCACCTCCCCGGCGGTCTGTTCTTCCCCACCGGTTGCCGCCGTCGGGCCGGGCAGTTCCCGGTGTTCCAGACAGTCGTGGGGGCAGTAGGGGACGCACCTGCCGCAATGGATGCAGACAAAGGGTTCGCCGGCCGGGTCAAGGTAGATCGCGTCCACGGGGCAGGCCCTGGCGCATTCGCCGCACCGGATGCAGAGCTTCTTTCTGACGATGACGCCGCCCCCGGGGCGCTGACTGTACGCCCCGGTGGGGCAGGCAGCCGCGCAGGGGGCAGGGTCGCAGGCCAGGCAGGTTCGCGCCTCGAAGCCCGTGGAGAGGCCGCCGGATGACCTGATGCGGATGCCGGCCGTGTCCCAGGACAGGCGCTTGTGGACCAGGCGGGCGCAGGCGACCGAGCAGGAATGGCAGCCGATGCAGCGTTCCATTCTGGGGGTGGTCAGGATCTTCATGATAATTTTCCGTTTTCCTCCGGTTCTGTCAGGGAGAACCCCTTTGTCGGCACTATATTATCCAGAATTCCGACGCCGTGCCTGCTTTTTTCTCCGCCGAACAGGAGTGTCAACAGCATGCCGGCCAGCAACAGAAGCCCGATGATGAGTATAATGAGATCGTCCCTTTTCATCCTATGCCTGCCGGGAGCATCAGCTGCACCCCCGGATGCTTTGCCAGTACAACTGCCGCAGCCAGCGGACGAAATCAACGTCGGTGCGGCGGCTCATTTCCCGGGCGGCGGGCTTCAGCTCCATCAGGCTCCCGGCCGGCGGCGGTTCATGGAAACCGAAGACGATGGCGTTGCTGTTGGCATTGCCCAGAAGCAGGGTAAGGACCTGCCGGCCGAACAGCTTCGCCAGGGCTGCCCGGTGGGCGGGAAAATCGTCGGCCGGCCGGTTCCAGAGGTTCATGGTGAAAACGCCGTTTCCGGCAAGCAGCGTCCGGCAGCAGCGGAGAAAACCCTCGCCGAGCAGGGCGCGGGCCGGGCCGTGGTCGTCAAAGGCGTCCACGATGATAAGCTCGTAGCGGGCGCCGGCCGCAAGACGCTCGGCGACTATCTCCTCCCCCGGGGCCGTCATGATCCGCAGCCGTCCTTCCTCGGGCAGCAGGAAGTAGTCCCGGGCGACCCGGACGACTTCCGGGTTGATCTCGGCGACATCGATCCGGGCGGCGGGGAAGAATTCCAGGAGGAATTTCACCAGCGAGCCGCCGCCGAGACCGACCAGGAGCATGTTTGCGGGAGCGGGCTGGAACAGCAGGGCGCACATCATCGCCTGGCTGTATTCCAGGTACAGCCGGCTGGGATCGTCCAGCAGCATGCAGCTCTGCAGAATGCCGCCGTCCAGGTAAAGACTGCGGCGGGTGTCGTCATCGGCGACGATTATTCCCGATCTTCGGGAGCCGCGGTAAATGACCCTGCCGTGGTCAATGGTCTGGGCCGACGTCTGGTTCATGTCCTCGATGTCCGGCAGCGCCGACCCGGGTGCGGAGGGGCCGGATGTATCCACAGCCGCGCCGATTTCCGTTGCCACGGGTATGGTCCGTACATTCCTGCTGAACTCCCTTTGCGGCGAACTGAAGCGGGTGGGCAGAATCCGCGTCGCCGGGTTGACAACCCGGGCCGTGACGGGAAATGATCGGTGAAATCCCCAACTATCATCTGGTCATATCACCAGATTTTCTGTTCTGCGCCATTGCCCGGTTCGTGTCATTTTTTATTAACAATTTGTAATAATTACC
>DSAE01000070.1 GCA_011372855.1 Desulfobacteraceae bacterium | reverse complement strand
TTGCCGGAATTCCGCACCTTACCGGCCCCCGGGTGGTGGAACTCGGCCCCCGCCTGAACTTCGCCACCGCCTGGTCATCCAACATGGTGTCCATCTGCCGCGCCATCGGCCTTGAAGGGGTGAGTCGGATCGAGCGGTCGCGCCGCTCCATCGTCCCGGCCGACCAGGATTTGGAGGAATTCATCGCCGCCAATCATGACCGGATGACCGAATGTCCGTATCCTGAGCCGTTGACCACCTTTGAGACCGGTGTCGTGCCCGAGCCGGTCTACGAGATCGACCTCAAGGGCCGCGGGCCCGATGCCCTGCTGGAAATTCCCGGGATCTCGATGGATGAGTGGGACCGCCGTTTTTATTACGACTATTTCGTCAACCGACAGGACCGCAACCCCACCATTGTTGAGATCATGGATCTCAACAATGCCAACAGCGAACATTCGCGGCACGGCTATTTCCGGGGCCGGCAGATCATAGACGGCGTCGAGCAGGAGAAAACCCTCTTCCAGCTGGTGACCGACACCATGACGGCCAATCCCAAGGGAAGCGTCATCGCCTTCCGGGACAACTCGAGCGGAATCAAGGGACGGGAGATCAGCACCATTCTGCCCGAAACCCCGGGCGAGCCGTCAAAGTTTACGGCCGCCTCGGCCGAATATCACATCATTTTCACCGCCGAAACCCATAATTTCCCCACCGGGGTCGCCCCCTTCCCCGGGGCGGAAACGGGAACCGGGGGGCGGATCAGGGATATCCAGGCCACCGGGCGGGGCGGTCTGGTCGTGGCCGGCACGGCCGGATACTGCGTGGGCAACCTCAATATTCCCGGCTATCGGCTCAAATGGGAAAACCGGTTCGCCATTCCCGACAACCTGGCCTCGCCCCTGGAGATTGAAATAGAGGCCAGCAACGGCGCGTCCGATTACGGCAACAAATTCGGCGAGCCGCTCATCCAGGGCTTTACCCGCTCGTTTGACATGCGCCTGGACAACGGCGAGCGCTGGGGTTTTCTCAAGCCGATCATGTTCACCGGCGGCATCGGCCAGATCGACAGCCGTCATGTGGTCAAGGGGGACGCGCTCAAGGGCATGAAGATCGTCCAGATCGGGGGACCGGCCTATCGGGTCGGCTTCGGCGGCGGGGCGGCCTCCTCCATGCTCCAGGGCGAAAACGTCTCGGAGCTCGACTTCGACGCAGTGCAGCGCGGCGACGCGGAGATGGAGCAGAAGATGAACCGGGTCATCCGGGCCTGCGTCGAGATGGGGGGCAAAACCCTCATCGATGTGATCCATGACCAGGGGGCCGGAGGACCGGCCAATGTGCTCAAGGAACTGGTGGAGCGGGCCGGGGGGTGGATCGAGATCCGCAACATCCGGGTGGGCGATCCCACCATGTCGGTGCTGGAGATTTACGTGGCCGAATACCAGGAGCGCAACGGTCTGCTCATCCGGCCCGAACACATCGATCACTTTCAGAAGATCTGCGAGCGGGAAAAGGTGGCCTGCGAGGTCCTGGGCGAGGTGACCGGCGATCTCCGTTTCGTGGTCCATGATGATCTGGACGGCTCGACGCCGGTTGATCTGGAACTCGCCGAGGTCCTGGGAGACATCCCGCAGAAGACCTTTACCGACAACCGGGTCGCCATGGCGGCAGCGCCTCTGGCGCTGCCCGGCAATCTCAGCGTCCGCGAGGCGTTGCGTGACGTCCTGCGCCTGGTGTCGGTGGGCTCCAAACGGTTCCTGACCAGCAAGGTGGACAGGGCGGTGACCGGCCTTGTCGCCCGCCAGCAGTGCTGCGGGCCGCTGCAGCTCACCGTCGGCGATATGGCCGTCATCGCCCAGAGTCATTTCGGCAGAAGCGGGGCGGCCACGGCCATCGGCGAACAGCCCGTCAAGATGCTGGTCAACCCGGCGGCCGGGGCCAGGATGGCCGTCGGCGAATCGCTGACCAATCTGGTCTGGGCCAGGATCGACGATCTGGATCAGGTCAAGTGCTCGGCCAACTGGATGTGGGCTCCGAAGCTGCCGGGCGAGGGAGCTGCCCTGTACGACGCGGCCCGGGCCATGCGCGACGCCATGATCGCCGTCGGCATGGCGGTGGACGGCGGCAAGGACAGCCTGTCCATGGCCACCCGGGTCGGCGACGAGACCGTCAAGTCGCCGCGGCAGCTGGTCATTTCCGCCTATGCCGCCATGGGCGATGTCACCAGAGTGGTGACCCCGGACCTGAAGCATCCGGGCGCCAGCAATCTCATTTTCATCGACCTCGCCTACGGCCGGAACAGGCTTGGCGGCACGGCGCTGGCCCACGTCCTCGGCCGGCTGGGCAACGAATCACCCGACCTCGATGACCCGGTTCTGCTCCGCAAGACCTTTCTGGCCGTGCAGGAGCTCATCGACCGCGGCCTGATCTCCGCCGGTCATGACCGCAGCGACGGCGGCCTCATCACCACGCTCCTGGAAATGGCCTTCAGCGGCAACTGCGGTTTTGACCTCTATATCGACGGCGACGATTCGGCCCTGGAGGTTCTGTTCTCCGAGGAACTCGGCCTGGTGGTCGAGTGCCTGGAGCGGGACGCGCAGCAGGTGATGCAGGTTCTCCGGGAAGCAGGGATACCCTACCAGAATATCGGCCTGACGATCCCGGAGCCGCACATAACGATACGGTTCAACAGTGAAACGGTCCTGGACGAGGATATGCGTCTCCTGCGCCAGTGGTGGGAGGAGACCTCCTATCAGCTTGAGCGGCTGCAGATGAACCCGGACTGCGCCGATGAGGAACGCGGCAACATCTATGACCGCAGGGGGCCGGCCTACCATCTGAGCTTCACACCCACGCTGCCGCCGGTGGAACGCCTCTCCCGGCCGGACAAACCCAAAGTCGCCATCCTGCGCGACGAGGGGTCCAATTCCGACCGCGAGATGACCTCCGCCTTTTACATGGCCGGCTTCGAGCCCTGGGACGTGACCATGACCGATCTGCTGGCGGGCAGGATCGATCTGGGAATGTTCCGCGGTCTGGCCGCGGTGGGAGGTTTTTCCTATGCCGACGTTCCCGAGTCGGCCAAGGGCTGGGCCGCCACCATCCTGTTCAACGACCGGCTGAAGGGGATGTTCCAGGAGTTTTATGACCGGTCCGACACCTTTACCCTGGGGATCTGCAACGGCTGCCAGCTCTTCGGTCTGCTGGGCTGGGTGCCGTGGCAGGGTATCGGGGCGGACAGGCAGCCCCGCTTCGTGCGGAACACCTCAGGCCGTTTTGAATCGCGCTGGGTAACCCTCAGGGTCCTGGAGAGCGGGGCGGTACTGCTCAGGGGCATGGAGGGCCTGGTCTTCGGCATCCATGTCGACCACGGCGAGGGCAGACTCCATTTTCCCGATCCGGCGATCAGGGACGAGGTCACGGCAAAGGGGCTGGCGCCGGTGGTCTATGTCGATGACGGAGGCAGTCCCACCGAGGCCTACCCCTTCAACCCCAACGGGTCCCCGGGAGGTCTGGCGGGCTTGTGCTCCGAAGACGGGCGTCATCTGGCCATGATGCCCCATCCGGAAAGGGTTTTTCTCCCGTGGCAGGCGCACTGGCTGCCCGGGACGATGAGCGATCTGGAAGTTTCCCCCTGGCTGCAAATGTTCTGCAATGCCTACGACTGGTGCATGGAAAACGAATAGCGGTCAAGGTCCGGAACCGGTAAACCGGACCTTGACCGCGGGGTCCCAGGTCGGATACCCTGCCCCTTTCCAGGCGAAAATGCCGCCGGGATGGCGCAGGACGTTATTGTACCCGAATTTTTTGGCCCATAGCGCTTCCCAAGGTGAATGATGCCTGTCGATGATGCCGGAATGCAGACAATTCCAATCAATTCCCGGGATTCGTCCGCTGGCGGTGCAGGACCGCCTTTGCCTCGCGGTTGGAGCCAAGGAGCAGGGCGAACCATCTTGTTTTTTCGTCGCTCTGGAGGCCGATTTTCACGATCATGGTCAACGGCACCGACAGCAGCATGCCCACCGGCCCGAGAATCCAGCCCCAGAAGGCCATGGAAATGAAGATCACCAGGGGGGAAAGGCCGACGCCCGTGCCCATGATCCTCGGTTCCAGGATATTGCTGATCACCAGGTTGATGATCAGGTAGCAGATGACGGTGGTCAGGGCCGGTCCCGGGCCCAGCTGCACCAGCGCCACCAGCACGGCCGGGATGGCCGCCAGGATCGAGCCGATGGTCGGCACAAAATTGAAGATGAAGGCAACCAGGCCCCACATGCCGGCGAAATCGACGCCGATGAAGCGCAGGGCGACAGCCACCAGAATTCCGGTTACCATGCTGGTGGCTGTTTTGATGACCAGGTAGCGGTTGATGCCCCTGGTCATGGCGGCGTAGTCCTCAAGGGAGGCGTTCCGGTCCCCGGCGATGGCCCGCAGTTTATCCGGAAAGCCGGCGGCTTCGAGCAGGATGAAGACCAGGGTCACGATGATCATGAAGGCATTGGTCAGCAGGGCCCCCATGCGGTTGAGGGTGTTGGCGGCAAGACCCATTATTTTCCCCGGATCGAACTGGCTGACGAGAACATCGTCCGTCACTTCAATGCCACGCTCCTGCAGCCAGAAGATTCCTCCCGCCAGAATTTCCTTGAGGCGCGATTGGTACAGGGGAAGGTTCCTGGAAAAATCGGCCAGGGATGAACCGATCAGCCGGGCGACGATCATCTCCACCGCAATCAGCACCAGGACAAGCAGGATGATGGTCAGCAGCGGCGGCACCCCCCTGGTGCGCAGCCAGTACAGGGGAGGACCGCAGATAACGGCCAGAAATGCGGCCAGCAGAAACGGGATGATCAGCGATTTGGCCGACATAATCCCGGCCACGATAACGACAAAGGCGGCGGCTTTCAGGAGCATGACTGGTTCTCTCGGCGGAGGATGATCGAATCAGGGATTGATTTGTTCTACCATTATGCCGTATTCCGGTCAAATCGTCCATGCCTTCCGGCAGTGCGATGGAAGGTGAACGGACCGCATCTCCTGCGGCCATTCTTTTGTTGTCCTGGGCAAGAATACGGATTATTCTTACCGGACCGGAAGGAAAGCACCATCCGGAGCACCTGGATCAAATCAGCCGGAGACCGATAGGATGGACAAGGACGTATTAATTTGCGCCATGGTAATGGCAGCGCTTATGACCATGACGGGATGCGGTTCCCATGAAGCAGTGTACCGGGGGAAGGAATATCCGCCCACGGAAAAGGTGGAGACGGTCTTCCTGAAAAGTCAGATCCCTGATCCGTGCCGGGTTTTCGCCCACCTGTTCGCCACCATGCCGGCGGGCTCCAGGGGCAGCGATTTTGCCGCCGCCGTGGCCGAGGAGGCCCGCATCAGAGGAGCGGATATGATGCTGGTCGGCCAGTCCCGGCAATGCACGACCGGAGACTCCCTTGCCTTTGATTACTACGGGCCGGATCGGGAGTACAGGGTCCGCGACTGGCCCGGCTGGACGTACGGTTTCGATGACTGGGCCAGGCAGGGAGACTGGACCGGCATCGGCTACAATGAATGGGGCAACCCCGACATCTACTACGATTACCCCATCGTCATGCAGGTCGTTTTGCTTCGCTGTCAGCCGGAGGAACTGCACGGGTCCATCGGCCGCTGAGGGGCCTGGTCGCTACCAGACAGCCCGCAGGCCGTGCGTTTTTCTGACGGCGTCAACCTTTCGTTCCAGCTCCACCCGCCACCGGGCATGGATGCGTGCCGCCGAAGGGGCGATCAATTCCGGCAGGCCGTACACCAGCCTGTCCGCAGCCCTGCTGGCCTCGATGACCGCTTCGATGGAGCGGGCCCCGAACTTGTAGTCGGCGAGCAGCAGCCGCAGCAACAGGCCTGACGTTTTGCGGGCGGCCGTCCGCCAGTGGGTCTGCATCTGGTGGGCGATGATAAAGGCCCGCTTCAGCAGGATGCGGCGCAATTCCTCCAGGTCGTCGCCGGAGGAGGACGCCCTGATCAGCTGGTCATCGATTTCAATCCCGTCGATATCAAGAACCACCCGCAGACGACTCATAAAATCAGGAATTTTCAAGGTTTTTATCAACTGCAGTTTTTCCGGATCCTCCTCCCGCAGGAGCGTCTCCATCCCTTCGTAGCTGGACTTGACCCCGCCGGCAAAAATAAATATGGCCCGGCCGATGTGATAGGGGATGCCGTGGACATATGTCACCCCGTCCTGCATGGCCGGCAGGAAATACCGCAGGTAGCCGAATTCGTCGTCATTGTAGCGGCAGTCGAATTCATCCCAGAAGGCGACGGGAACCTTTCCCCGGGCCACGGAGGCGCGGACCGGGTCGATGGCCGAATTGATCTCCTCCGGCCGGGCGAACTGGGTCAGGTTGAACTCAAAGAAGTCAAAGGGGTTGCCGTCGTATTTCCTGGCTATCTGGCCGGCGACCTGCTTGACCGCGAAGGATTTGCCCGAACCCGGGGGGCCGAAGACGCCGATGCACAGGGGACGCAGTACGCTCTCTTTGGAAACGTACGAATCCATGACGTTGTGCAGGGTAATGACCGGGTAGATTTCGGCCGGATCGGTGGTGCGCAGGTGGCCGACCTGGAATACGGGCAGATGGGCGAAGCCGGAGCCCCGGTTGACCTCCTCCTTGAGAATATGCAGGACGCCGATGATGATATCGACGGCGCTGCCTTCTTTCCCTCCATATACGGCCGGGGCGGGGAAAAAGGAGCGCATGGCCTTTTTCTTGGCGCAGTTCCACTCCTGCCCGGCGACCAGCTCCAGGGTGGCATCAAAGGCCGGGGAAAAAGAGGGCAGGATGATGAAAGAGGGGTCGGGCGTTGCTATGTCGATGAACGAGCAGGGCGAACCGTTGGGGAACGTGGAGGAGAAGTCGAGATTGGGAAATTCCAGGCCGTCATTGAAGAAGTAGCCGTTTTCGTTCAGAATCTGCCAATTGAGGAGCACCCGCTTGGAAAAATCATAGAAATAGTTCCGGCAGAACTGGAAGCCGTTGAAACGCATGGCGTCGATGGCCAGCATGGAGGTGACCATGGTGTCGTAGCAGGGCACCGAACCGCGCTGCCGGGCGGCGCTTTTTTCCGGCAGATGGTTCTGGCGGTAGCGGAAACAGGTGCCGTCCGGCCCGACATACAGCAGGCCGTGGGGAAACATCTCCACGACGACATGGCAGAGAAACCTGTTGCCCCCCCTGTCCCAGATGCCGACCTCATCGCTGCGCAGGGCCCGGAGGCACATGGCGACAATGGTTTCCCAGTTCACCGAGGCGTCCATTTCCATGCGGGTGGTTTCCAGGTCGGAAAGGCGGCAGAACAGGGTGAAGCGTTCCCCGAGGATGGCGGCCCATTTGTTCCAGTATGCCACCGAGATGCCGAGGGCGATGCACCAGAGATCGGGGTTGAGCCGGACCATGTCCTCGCAGATTTGCGGCGGCACCCCGGAATCGTCGATGAGCAGCATGCCGTTGTTGTTGCTGATGATCCGCAGGTTGTTGTCGGCAATGACAAAGGGGGCGTTTTCGCTGCCCCGGCCGGAGGAAGGCAGGAACTGTTTGACCATGAACCAGCCGTGATCCCCCCGGGCGGCCCGGGTGCTCCTGCGCTTGCGGAAGATCTGGTAAACCTCTTTTTCTTCGCCGTAGGTCAGGGTGTTGAGCCGCGGGGTCAGTTCGGACTCGGCAAGGTAGGAGGCAAGCCAGGTGAGGCACTGGTCCAGACGACCGTTTTCGGTGTTGACCCGGCCGGCCAGCAGATCGATATTGTCGCCGGGATTGTAGCCGTAGGCCGGCAGGCTGCCCTCAGCGAGGAGGCTGACCTCCTTGACCGGGACATTCCTGATGATCACGTTCGAACCGAGCAGCAGGATCTTGGGACTCAACGTCTCCACGGCAGGCCTCCCTGTGGATGGAACAGGAAGGGAGGGGGCACGCCCCCTCCCGAAGTTGATGCAAGGATTGCTTCTGTTCAGAGCAGGTTCATTTTATCAAGCAGCAGGACCGATCCCTTGTACGAAACAATAATGAGGGCGATCCAGCTGATGAGCAGAAAAGCAGTCATGATGAACTCCTGTATGATATAAGGTTTGTGCATTCGCCGCAACTCAGTACGAACCGTAGCGCGTGGCCTCCTCGGACGTCAGCTTCCGGCTGTCCATTGCCCGCCAGACATAGAATATATAGGCCAGGACAAAGGGAATGGTCAGGGCCACGTAGGTCATGGCCGTCAGGGTATAGTGGCTGCTCGAGGCGTTATAGATGGACAGGCTCGATTGCAGGTCCGCCTTGGACGGGTAGAAAGGAGTGTTATTGTAGCCGGCGGTGAAAAAAATCGCCAGGCCGACCAGCACCGTCCCCAGTCCGCCGAACCAGATGCCGCCGGTGGCGGTTGACCGGGCGGTTCGCAGTACCGCCAGGATGACCAGCGCCAGGCCGGCCAGCAGCAGCCCTGGAATCCAGGGCAGGGCCAGCAGGTTGGTCAGATACTTGCGGGCAACAATGGAGACCACGCCCTGTTCGTCAACTCCGAAGCCCTGCATGAGCACAAGGCCGACCAGGACATAGAGGAGAAAGGGCAGGGAGCAGATAAAGCTGGTCATGACCGCCTTGCGCAGCCGCTCTTCCAGTTCGGGCTGTCCGGCGAAATGGAGGTTGTTGACCAGGTACATGGCGCCCAGGGTGCGGGCGTTGAAGACCAGAAACAGGCCCAGCGACAGGTTGAACAGGCTGAACGCGGCTTCAAGGCCCCGCAGGGGATTGGTCCAGGTAACCAGGTTATACTCGCTGAGAACAAAGTTCGACCCGCTGAAAAAGGTGCCGACCGCGGCGCCGAGGAGCAGAATGCCGACGGAGCCGTTGATGAACAGGAACAGTTCGAAGGTCCGGGCTCCCAGCAGGTTTGCCGGCTTGCTCCGATATTCGAAGCTGACCGCCTGCAGGACAAAGGTCAACAGGATCAGGATCCAGACCCAGTAGGCGCCGCCGAACGAGGTGGCGTAGAATTTCGGAAACGCCGCGAACAGCGCCCCGCCGAACAGCACCAGGGTGGTAAAGGTCAACTCCCACTTGCGGCCCAGCGAGTTGATGACCATGGCTTTTTCGGTATCGGTTTTGGCCACCTGCCACAGCAGGCTCTGTCCGCCCTGGATAAAGGTCAGGAACAGGAACAGGGAGCCGACCACGGAGCAGAGCAGCCACCAGAGCTGCTGCAGGGTTGTCAAATCAAGGCTGCCGATCATTTTGAATCCTCCTCCGGTCCGATGGATATCTGTTTGAGCATGATTTTGATTTCAGCCAGCAGCAGGGTGGTGAACAGGATGAGAAACATGATGAACGTCGCCATCACCGTCCCCGCCGTCAGGTTGGACCGGGCAACGGTCACGGGCAGCAGTCCCTGGATGGCCCAGGGCTGCCGGCCGATCTCGGCGACGGTCCACCCGGCCTGCGAGGCGACAAAGGCCAGAAAGAACATGGTGGTGCCGAGCCCGAGCAGCCAGTGCTTTGCGGCCAGGGTGTTTGTATAGGCAAAGTAGAGAAAGGCCAGGCAGACCAGGGGAAACAGGCCCCCCAGGATAACCATGATATGAAAGCTGTAGAAGGTGAGGCCGACGGGCGGAACCGCTTCCTCCGGTTTGTCAAGGTAGCCGTAGCCGAGATACTCCCTGTGGTCGTTGAAAGCGGCCAGGGCTGCGGCCGCATCCTGGCCGTTCCTGTTTTTTCTGGCCTGCTTGTACAGGGCCAGCTGCTCGACGGCCACCCGGCCCCGCTCGATTTTCTGGGCCGCGCCCATGATGTTTTCCGCCGCGTTGCCGTACACCAGGTCATTGATTCCCGGGACAAAGGTGCCGGCGGAACGGTTGGCCAGCAGGGACAGCATGCCTGGAATCGGAACCTTGACGGCAAAAGCAAAGGGGTCCAGGTTGTCGCCGGGCTGCTTGGCGTGGTTGAGGATGCCGAAGGCCACGAGATCCGCTCCCCTCTCCCCGTCGTATAACCCCTCGAAGGCAGCCAGCTTCATGGGCTGGTAGCGGGCATTCGAGTAGGCGTGCTCATCTCCCGTCAAGGCTGTCAGCCCCGAGGAGAGCAGGCCGAAGACAGCGGCCACGACGATGGAGCGGGTCGCCATCCTGATGTACCGTTTTTTGAGCAGGAACCAGGAGGCCACCGAGATGACGAACAGGGACGAGAGCAGCATCGAGGAACTGGTGGCATGGGTAAATTTGGATATGGCGACCGGCGACAGGATGACTTCCATGATGTTCTGCATCTCGAAGCGGGCCGAGTCGGGGTTGAAGGCCTGACCAACCGGATACTGCATCCAGCCGTTGGCCACCAGGATCCACAGGGCGGAGAGGTTGGAGCCCACGGCGACCATCCAGGTCGAAAACAGGTGGAATCCCTTGGAAACCCGCTCCCAGCCGAAGAACATGACGGCAAAGAAGGTCGCTTCCAGGAAAAAGGCGATGATGCCTTCAATGGCCAGCGGGGCGCCGAAGATGTCGCCGACCATCCAGGAGTAGTTGGACCAGTTGGTGCCGAATTCAAATTCGAGGATGATGCCGGTGGCCACGCCGATGGCGAAGTTGATCCCGAAGAGCTTCATCCAGAACTTGGCCAGCCTTTTCCACTCTTCGTTGCCGGTTTTGACATAAATCGTTTCGTAAAAGGCGCACAGCCAGCTCAGGCCGAGCGTCAAGGGGACAAATATCCAGTGATACATGGCGGTCAGGGCGAACAGGGCCCTGGCCCAGTTGACCATGGTCAGGTCCACATTTTCAATCATAAGCTTTCACCTCCAGTTGTAGTGGTTGTCTCCTTGGCCGCTGAAGTGATCTGTTGCAGAACATGATCGGCCCTTTCCGCATCCGTTGCAAATTGCGTATTGAGAAAGTCGGGGAAGAAAAACAGCTTCAGAACCCCGAACATGATGATCAGCTTGATGAGAATGATTTTCCAGAGGGTCCGGCCCAGGGTCATGTTCCGAAATCCTTCATAGTAGAAACTGAAGATCCGGACGGGAAGAGATGGTTGTCTGCTGCCGTTCGATTCCATGGCGGTGAGTTGTATCAAATGATTAATGCTTCGTGAGCAGGTCTTTGATTTCGGTTCCGTTTTCCTGCCGGCCGTTGGTGATCCGGATGCACAACCGGTCGCGGATCAGCGTGTCGAATGTCGCCCGGCGCAGGGTCTCGCGCAGCTGGTTGCGGGCATGGAGCCATACCCGGTGCACCCCGCAGGCCTCCATGGCATTGCAGGAGCTCGGCCGGGCCACGCAATCGTTGAGATAAATTTCGCCGATCATTGTTTCCACCACCTCGAGCAGGGTTATCTCTTTGGGGTCCTTGAGCAGGACAAATCCGCCCTTCGCCCCCTGCCGGATTTCAATCAGGCCGGCCCGGGCCAGATCCTGGGCGATTTTGGCCAGAAAAGGCGGAGGGATTTCCGCATGCTCGGCAATTTCCTTCCTGCTGGCCAGTCTTCCCGGCCCTAATTGAGTCAGATATAAGACGCAGCGGATAGCGTATTCCGCCGCCCGTGTCAGCCGCATAAGGTCCCTATAAAGGATAAATAAGATTTTTATTGTCTTATATGTGGGGGCAATGAAAATGTCAAGGAAAAAATCTGCATCAACAGGGTCAAAATGCACGTTTTGCCGGAGATGGTTTCCTGTTTCGTTGCCCCGTGCACGGGAAGACGGTTTTGGGAGGGCAGGCACAGGCAGACTCAATGCGGAAACGGAAGGAATATGCTGCTGACCGTGAGGATTTCGACCGTCTGTGTCTGCCTGCGATACTGCCTGTTCTGAAACCGCCCTGCAAAGACTGGATGGCTGCCCTTGCGGGCAAACCGGTGCTATTGCAGGCTGTTGAGACCGACGAAGCTGCCGCCGTTCTCCTCGGCCAGGCGGCGCATGAGAGCGGCAAAGCGGGCGACGTTCATTCCCGCCGCCGGCTGGTTGAAGAGGACCGGAAAGCCGACCGCATGGATGCGCACCCGCCGCCGTCCGTCCTCCTGCGACCCGTTGTATCGGCTCACTTCATCCAGGACCTCCTGGATGGTGCCGCGGGAAAAATCATCTCCCAGCACATAGAGGCTGATGTTGTGGTCCGGGGAATGGAACCGGCGGATGGCGCTGGTTACTCCCTCCACCGGGCTGGAATTGGAAAAGGGGGCCCAGGAGGCCAGCCGCTGCAGGATTGAGCGGCGGCGGGCCGGGCTGTCGGGGATCCAGCGGCCGGCATACTGGGAAAACATGTAGTCGCCCATGTCGTTCATGACCTGCAGCCCCTGCACCCGCGGATAAATTTCAAGAATCTCAGCCATCTTGCGCCGTACAAGCGGCCAGGCAAAACGCTGCATGGAGCCGGAGGTGTCGATGATGAAAATGATGTATTCGCTGTCCACCGGCACTCCGCCGATGGCGCTGTCGGTCTCCGGCGCCCGGTAATCGATCTGCTCCTGCAGCCGCTTCATCTCCTCGGTGAGTGACTGCCGGGCTGTTTCCAGCTGGCGTTCGATGGCGGTCTGGGCCTCGAGTTCCGTCCGGGCCGCCTGGAACTCGCCGCGCAGGCGGGAAAGGTCTCCCTGCAGCCGGGCGATATGTTCCTCCTCTCCGGCAAGCTGCTCCTGCCGGGTCTTCAACTCACGGTTCAGGATCAGCGTCTCCCCACGTATTTCATGGAGCTGGCGTTCCATGGCAGCCGCCAGACCGGAGAGGTCGCGGCTCATTTTTTCCACGACCAGCGGTTCGGCGAATTTGGAGATGACCAGCAGCAGGATGATTGCCCCGAAGCCGCAGGAGACGACGTCGAGGAAAGAGAGGCTGAAGACCTGTATTTCCCGCCGTTGTTTTTTCATGGCCAGTCCCTGGTCGGGGTAAGAAAGGAGCCGTTGGTCTCAACCGCCAGCCGCCAGAAAAGGACGGCGGCCATCGGGTCTCCTTCCATGGGAAAAAGGATGGTATTCACCGGGATGCCCCGGGGCAGTGTCTTGACAGCCTGTTCAAAAAGCTGGATCCGCTTTTCTCCGGAAACGGTGGTGCTCGAGGTTTGCCGGGCGCCCTGGGTCGGCAGACCGTCGGTGATGAGCAGCACGTTGTCCGGGGGCGGATTGAGGTTCCGGATCAGGGCGAGGCCGTTTTCCAGGCTGGTGCCGCCGGCCGGGGTGGTTGCCCTGAGGGCGGTGATCATCCCGCCCACCGCCTCGGCATCGGTGACCGGGACCCAGGTCCCGGTCCCGCCCTGGCCGGCGGCCAGGGGAACGACCCCGGTGCCGAATGTGTAGGCCTGGAGAGAAGATTCGGGGGGCAGGTTGGCGATCAGCCATTCCGCGGTCTGCACGGCCCGGCGCCATTTGGGGGCCCGCCTTTTGGAGGCGTCATCCAGATTGCGGCGGCGGATGACGTTGACAATGGTTTCATCCAGCATCGAAGCGGAGGCGTCGACCAGCAGCAGGACCCGTCGGCCCCCCAGCTTCAGGCCGGTGAGGTACTGGCGGTTGCCTTCCCCTTCAAACCGGCGGACTTTCCGGCCCCTGTCAAGGTCGGCCGCCTGTTCGGCGCCAAGCCGCCGGTGTTCGCTGTCCATGTTTTTCAGGTCGGCCTGGAGGGCGTTGACATGATCCCTGGCGGCCAGGGTCTGCCGCCGCAGGTCAGCCAGCTCCTCCCCGGCAGCGATGATCGCCGCCTCCGCTTCCGCGGACCGGCCGCGCGCCCGGTTCACTTCCCGCTCGGTTTCCTCCAGGCTGTTTTTCAGGGTTGCCAGGTGTTCCCGGCCCGCCTTGACTTCGAGTTCAAGGCGCATGGCTTCGGCCCGCCGGTCCTGGTGCTTCTCCCTGCGGAGGCTGACCGTATTGGCGTTGATAATCAGAACAAGCAGCACCACGGCCCCGAAACCGCAGAACATGATGTCGAGGAAGGAGAGGTTGAAGGGGGTAATGGGGGTGCGGCGGCGCATGGGGGTTCTCCTCAGGGAAAGGGACGGACCCGGAGCCGGCTGATCAGGTTGGCGTCGCACCAGGAACGGGCGTCAAGGACAAGCCGTTCCTGCATCAATTGCAGCTGGTGGATGAAAAACATCAGGACAATGGAGATGACCAGGGCGATAAACGTCGAGTTGAACGCCACCCCCAGATTCTGGGTCACGCCGGTGATATCGCCTTCCACGGCCCGGTTGGCCAGGGAAAGGGCGGCGCCGATCCCCCTGACCGTGCCGATGAAGCCGATCGAGGGGATGGCCCAGGCAATGTAGCGGATGATGGAAAGCTCCGATTCGAGGCGGTCGTCTTCGGCCTCGCAGACCTCGCGGACGGCGGTGGCCGCATCCTGGACATTCCGGGTGGCGGCGAAACGGCGGATCGCCGTGAGCAGGGCGCGGGGCAGGATGAAATTCCTGCGGCCGGGCCCGAGCTCATCGATCCGCCGGCTCAACTCCCGGGTGTCTTCCGGTCCGATGGGCAGGTCGGGCGGCAGCTGGAGGAGATCCTGATCCAGCAGCCCGCGCTGCCGCCAGGCGGCGACCCCCTTGAACCCGAGAATGGCCGCGGCCCAGAACATCAGGATAAAGCAGGCTTCCTGTTCGTAATCCTTGACGACCACGTAAAAATTCAGCTGCGGAACATGGTGCGGATCATCGGCCAGAGTCGCCTGCTCGGCGGCCAGGAAAACATCGGCCTGGGGGCGGATAACGGTGACATAGGCACCGTGCACGAGGATGAAGGCGATGAGCAGGGCGAAGACCTGGAATATCAGTTCATAGGGGAGCTGTCTGGGCATGCGCTGTCCTCCGTCATATATCGGCCGGAAAGGAAACCGCCGAATCTGCGTTGATTTTTTCCGTCGGCACGAACGGTCTGGGCCAGACCCCGGGGTCGACCGCCTCCTGCTCCGGAATTTCAGGGGCATGGGGCACGGACCTTTGTTCTCCGGGCACGGCGTCCCGCCCGGCTGCCTGGGCACCTCCGTCCCGGTTTTCAGCCGGCGGCGCCGGGGCAAGGGTTGCGGCCGCGACAAGGACCGCCATGGTCAGTTCCGTCCATTTCATGGGGCGGACCGGGCGATGCGAAAACCGATGAAGTCTCTGCCCCGGTCGCTGTAGGTCCGGTAGCTCAGGCGGAGCTCGGTGATGGAGCCGTCCCGCCAGCTTGATCCCCTGACCACGTGGTGGGTGCCCGTCGCGGGCCCGGTGGGATCGATTTCGGTCTGCTCGGACAGGCCGGCATAGGGGCTGTAATAGTCATGGCACCATTCGGACACGTTTCCCCCCGCGTCAAAGAGGCCGCCCGGATCACGGGGAAAGCTGGCCACCGGGGCGGTGGCGGGAAAAGAGTCGTTATAGCCCTGAATGACGATGGGCAGCAGCCCCCGAGCCGATTCGTCGGCAAAGTTGCCGCTCTTCGGCGGCGGCGGAAAAGTGCCGCTCCACGGATAACGGGACGCAGTGCTTCTGCCGGCCTGCCGGGCGGCAAAAGACCATTCGGCCTCAAAGGGCAGGCGGTAGCCCGTGGTCGGCGGCTCGGCCGGAATCATGGCGCCGTTCTTCTCGGCGTAAAACGGCGCCAGCCCCTCCTGGAGGCTGAGCCAGTTGAGGTAACGGACCGCATCCTCCCAGCTGACGTTGACCACGGGCTGGTTGTCATGATCGAGGGAAACACCGCCGATTCCTCCGGAAGAATGGTCGGGCTTGAAGCGGCGGAAATCGCCGTTGGTCACTTCATGAACGCCGATGTAAAACGCACGGGTGATCTGCACCCGGTGCAGTCGTTCATTGGCCCGCCGCCCGGGATCGCGGCGGGAAGCGCCCATCTCGAAGACCGCCGGCTCCATGCGGACAAGCTGCCGGCCGTCCCGGGTGCTGAGTTCTTTCGGTCCGGCGGCGGCGAGGGCGGGTTCCTCCGGCTCCAGCCGTATTTCGAGCTGCCGGCTGTAGCCCGCTGCCGGGGTGATTTCCTGGTTGAGGGGTTTGTACCCTTCGGCCTGGAATTCCAGAATATGGGTGCGGGCCGGGAGGACAAGGCGGCCGGTGGCCGGACCGTGCAGCTTGCCATCAATGTACAGTTCGGCGTCGGGCGGATGGGTCGTCAGAAAGATCGTGCCGGACTCGGGCGGCAGTATCAGCGACAGGCTGCCGTTTTCGCCCGGGGCCAGGCGAACGGTCCGGACGATGTTGGCATGGCCCTGTCTGCTCAGGGTCAGGGTATGCTCCTCGTCGGGGCTGAGCTCCAGCTCCAGGGGGGTCGTGCCCTGGAAGGCTCCGTCAACGGTCACCGTCGCCCCGGAGGGGGAACTGTCCAGGCTGAGCAGGGCGGGAGCGGGGCGGAGCACTGGGGCAGGCGGGGCTAGGCTTCCTCCGGCCGGGACGTCGAGTTCCACTGCCAGCGGCGCGTAGCCTTCCCTGCGGTATTCGATCCGATGGGCGCCGGCCGGAAGCTCCACGGTAACGGGTGTGTCCCCCTTTTCCTCGCCGTCGATCAGTACCGTGGCCCCTTCGGGCGAAGTGGTCAGCGAGACTGCCGACCAGTTCGGGGTCAGGGCAAAATCAAAGCGCTGTTCGCGGGCCAGCCCCTCCACCGTAATCGTCGTTTCCAAATCGACATAGCGGTCCTTGCGGATCAGGAGGCGGTGTTCGCCTGCCGGCACGCGGATCCGGTGCAACGGGGTCCGGCCGGCGGCGGCGCCGTCGATGAAGACCTCGGCCTCTTCCACCGGTCCGGTATGCAGATCGATCCGCCCGGGGAGCCTGGTCAGGACGAAGGCATAGGCGTTGGTGGTCCGGCCGGCGATGACTATCTCCTCCTCCAGGTCCTCGTATCCCTGTTTGGAGGCCTTCACGGTGTAGCGGCCCTTGAGTCCCAGATAGCGCTGCCCGATCTTGATGACCGGCGGGAAGCGGGAAATGGAGATGGAGTCGGGTTCCGGCTGAATGGAAACGACGAGGGGCCGGGCAGCCAGCATGAAGACGGCCGTCAGCAGCAGCAGGACAAGAAGCGCCGCCGCGCCCCTGAGCACTCTGCTCCGGGCAGGCTGGACAGAGGCAGTCCCGGTTACCCGGGGCAGCGGCCGGGCGGCGGTCGGATCCGGAGGCGCGGCCGGGGGAGCGATCGCTTTGGAAACCGCTGCCGAAAGCCGGATTTCAATCCGGTCGCCGGAAATCGTAAAAGACAGGACCTGATCCCCGATCATGGTCATGTCGCCCGATTTGATCCAGACCGACTCGTCGACCAGGGCGTCGTTATGGAAGAGAGGTGAGGAGTCCGCGGCCGGCTGCAAAAAAAGATGCCCCCGGGCAATGCCGATATACGCTTCGGTTTCCCGGCCGGCGGGGAGGAGGATATCGGATTTTTCCCCGGCGCCGATGACCAGCGGCAGGTCCCGGTCCGACAGCTTCCTGCTGCCGCGCCCGTCATGTATTTCCACCACCCGGTTCATATCGGCTCCCTGCTGATGACGGTAAAGATCGGCAGGGTGCCGGCCTGCTCGGCGGTAACGGTCAAGGTCTGCCGGGTATCGCGGAAACCTGGACGCCGCCCGACAACGGTATAGGAGCCGGGCCGAAGAGCCAGGCGCAATTCCCGGAACGGTTGAAAACGGCCGACATGGTAAATTTCGATCATGGTCATGTTGTCCGAGCGGATAAGTACCTCGATTTTCATGGAAGCCCTGTCGACCAGCGCCGACAGTTCGGCAATCTGCGAAGAAAGAAGCGGGCCCGGCGCGGTGATGTTTTCAGCGCCGGCCAGGATCTGCCTCGCTTCCTGCAGAGGACCGTCCTCCTGCAGCCGCTGCGGTGCGGCAAGCACCTCTCTGATGGACCGGTCAAGCCTGACGCGGAGTTCGGCCCGGGCTTTGCCCGCAGCGGCAAAGGCCGCCTGGGGGTCGACTTCAAGGACACGGGCAAAGAGGTCCAGGGCGGCGGCCCAGTTTTCCGCCTTCTCCTCCTGTTCCGCTTTCCGCCGCAGCTCCAGCAGTTGCACGCTTTTTTTGAGTTCCTTAAGCCGCCGGGAGGCATCAATGGCGGCCGGGTCGCCGGGCCGGAGCCGGAGTGCCTCGCCAAAACCCTTTTCCGCTGCATCGGGGTCCCGCCGCGCCAGGGCTGCCAGGGCCATGCTCATTGCTTCCCTGTACTGCCGGGCCGCCAGCCGCGCCTCGATATCGGCGAGCGCCTCAACCGCCGGCGCCAGTTCGTTGTCCAGGTCCAGGGCCTCCCGCAGAAGAGCGGCGGCCGGATCCAGGTCATCGGCCTGTTCATGCCGGAGGGCTTCATGATAGAGGGCGAGGACCCGCTCCAGGTTCCGGGCCCGCTGCGCTCCCCGCTGTGCGGTTGCATTGCCCGGATCGATGGCCAGCGCCCTGGCAAAGTCGCTGCGGGCGGTCTCGCCGTCCAGCAGCTCCAGGGCCTGGGCGCCCTGTTCGAGAGCCCGCTGCAGCAGATCGCCCCGGGCGCCGAGGAGCTCCTCAAGTCCGGCGGCGGCCTGCCGGTATTTATCCTGGGCCTCGGTGAACCGCTTCCGCCCCATCAGCCTGTCCGCTTCCGCGGCGGTGCCGAGAATTGTCCCATAGGCGTCTCCGCCCCAGGCGCGGATATGTTCCGCCTCGGCCCGGGCCTGATGCCGGAGCCATTCCCCGAGCAGCCGCTCCGCTTTTCCGGCGCCGGGATCGAGGGAGGGAGCCGGGGTTTGCCTGGCGCTCCGGACGGGCGCCTCGGTCCGGTCCGGGGCGGGGGCATTGGGCTGATGGTGGGGCAGATACCAGACTACCGCGGCCGCCAGCAGGAGAAGAACGAGGAGGCCGGCAACACAGACGGTGAGCAGGAAAAATCGGTTTGGCCGGGGGGGCGGGGCACCCCCGGGCGGCCTGAGAACGACCGGCGGCCTGTCTGACGAACTGTCCGCTGGCGGCTGGGTGGTGTTCATCCGGTCATTGCCAGATATCGGCCGCAGGGAAGCTACTCCCCGTCGGCAGGCGGGACATATTCCGTCAGACCGCTTTCCCTGGCATAGAGTTCCTTGAGCAGGGTGCGCCAGCGTTCATACTGCTGCTCCGCCGAACCGGTCAGCCGGACGGTTTCCCCCTCGACCTCCATGACCAGCGGCTCGGCCTCGGAAGTGAACGAGTTCCCCAGTTCCTCTATGGCTTCCTTGTTGATGGCGGTTTCCTTGTTTTTCTGCACGCCGCTGTAAATGGAGTAGGCGCCGCCGGCAAGCATGACATCCTGCAGGGTTCCGGTACGGAGCCGGGTATCGCTGTCGCTGCTGGCGCCGAGGGCGATGGCGCCGACAATGGCCGCCACTCCGAGAACCTGCCGGCCGAGGGCTTCCCGTTCCAGCTGCCGCAGGACCGTGACTTCGTCGGTCCTGAATTTTCGCCAGTTGGCGTAGGGCAGCCAGAGATCGCGATAATAGGTCTCGTAATAGCCGTTGATGGCGTCAACCAGCATTTCATCCCTGGTCCGGATGCTCCTGACCCGCTCCATCATGGGGTCATCCGCCGCCGGCAGATGGGTGACGGAGAACCTGCCCTGCCTGTCCACGGCCAGGTATCTGGAGTAGACGTCGGGGACCATTTCCGCGGCAAAACGGAGTTCGGCGATCCGCCTGATTTCCTCGATTTCCCGGGGATGCAGCCGGCCGCGGTGGATAACCAGGTCGTTGGCAATTGTATTGAACAGGTCCTGAAAAGTGTCTGATTTTTCCGGTTCGATGGCAACATGCTCATCGGGCCTGGTGGTCTGGGCATACGTTTTGCGAAACCAGAGAACGTTGCGGCTGTCGATCGCCTCGACCGTCACGGCGGTGCTCTCTCCATCGGAATATTCAATTTTGCCCCTGACCAGGACTTCCGATCCGTTGTCTTCGTTGGGCACCACCCGCACCGCTCCCCAGAAGCCGGTGCGCTGCATGGTGTATTTGAGATGGACCGGCACGAAACGGGCCTCTGCTTCGCGAATTTCCGGGGACAGTCCCCGGCGCCGGCCGGGATCTTCGGGCAGCCGGCCCGGATCGAAGACCATGATGGAGACATTGAGCAGTTCGCTTTCCGGCAGTTCCTGTCCGGCCATGAACGGCACCACCCGGTGCGGGACCTGGGTGCCGGGAACGGCCGGGCCGCAGCCAGCCAGCAGGCCGACGACCATGAATTGTAACAGGAGTATCAACCCGAGATGCATAGTGCGCCTCCCCGGACGGTTCAAAGCAGGAGGACAGATCGACCCCATACCATTTCCTCTCAGCGTATGCCTTCCGTGTACCTGCGGTATTCTTCCCAGAGTTTCTCCTTCAGCTCCGGATCGGTTTCCTTTTCCGCCGCTTCACGGAGCTGGCGGGCAACGATATCATCGTAGCCCGATTGGATGGGCGGCATGGATCCGCCCCAGTCGCCGGACTTCACCGTCCGGTCGTTTCCGGGTCCCTCGCCGCCGCCGGAAGCGCCTCCATCCTGTCCGGTCCGGGAAGCGCCGGATTGCTCCCGGCCGGCAGGGGTTGTTCCTCCAGCGTCCCTGTCTGCCGTACCGCCGGGGTCCAGGCTTCCCTGCTGAGCACCCGCCCCGTCCCCGGTCTCCTCGCCTTCCGGGCCCGGCGCAGTACCCGCGCCTCCTCCGGCGGCTGAACCGCCGCCGTATCGACCGCTGCCGTCGTCCCCGCCGGTTTCCCGCTGGCGTGGACTGCGGGAGGCGATCCGCTGCTCCTCCTTGAGCAGCATTTCGTCGAATTCGCCGAGGGCCTGGGCGAAGGAATCGTCCAGCCGGGCAATCTGTTCGGCGGTCGTCGGCGCAGCGGCGGCCGGGGGCCCCATCCCCGGGGACCCGCCGTCCGGGCAGGGCAGATCAAGAACCGCGGAAGACCCGCCAAGAGTGATCAGATCCCGGCAATACTGTTGAATTCTGTCGCTGAGAAAGGCAATGAATCTGGCATAATCACTGCGCTCGGCTTCTCCGAGGACGCCGGCCTGCTTTTTCTGCTCGAGATCATTCCGGGCCCGGTTCCAGGCACTGTCCAGGGCCAGGACACTCTGGCGCAGACCGGCCGCATCCCGGGGTGGCGTCGAGGCGCACGGGGCGGTTGACCCGACCAGCAGGATCATTATCAGCGGGATGAAGAGAGCCCATCGTTTATCGAACATAAAAAAATTGTACCATTGGTCTTCACCCACTGTCAATATGGTGCCGGCCGCAACG
>DSAE01000146.1 GCA_011372855.1 Desulfobacteraceae bacterium | reverse complement strand
GCCGCCGGCCGGCGGCCGGGCGTGATCGGGACGGTGAATTACCGCTACAGGGACGCTTCTTCTGCACCGATTGTCCGGGAAGCCCCGCTGACCACTCCCGAACCGGTCATGCTGCACGGATTGCTGCGGGAAATGCACGACGCCGGCGTTACCGATGTCATCATGGAGGTTTCGTCCCACGCCCTGGTGCAGCAGAGGATGGCCGGCCTGGTTTTTGACGCCGCCGTCTTCACCAATCTGAGCAGGGACCATCTTGACTATCACCACACCATGGAGGAGTATTTCGCCGCCAAGCAGATCCTTTTCCAGGATCACCTGAAGGAGAACGGACTGGGCGTCGTTGTCACCGACGATAACGGTGCTGCCGGACCAGCGGAACGAGCCGGCTGGGGGCGCCGCCTCGCAGCGGTCCTGGCGGGAAGAGGTTTTGTTCCCTTTGGTGCCGGGCACCGGGACCGGGCCCTGATTAGCTGCGGTATGCGGGAGGACTGCACGGTCAGGGCGGCGGGTCTGAAACAGGACATTGACGGTCTCGACTGCACCCTCCTGCTCGGGGACGGACAGCTGCCGCTCCATTCCCCCCTCATCGGCTTCCACAACGTCCTCAACATGATGACCGCGGCGGGAGTCGGCCTGGGCCTGGGCATCGACCCGGCCGTCATCGTCCGCGGCCTGGAACGGGTCCGCGTCGTGCCGGGCCGGCTGGAACGGGTCCGCCTTCCGGTCCCCGGCCGAGCCGGCAACGGTCCCGCGGTTTTTGTCGATTACGCCCATACCCCTGATGCGCTGGTCAATGTTCTTCAGACCCTGCGACCCGTCACCGCCGGACTGCTGATCTGCGTCTTCGGATGCGGGGGAGACAGGGACCGGGGCAAACGGCCCATGATGGGAGAAGCGGCGGCAAAACTGGCCGACCGGGTGCTGATCACCTCGGACAACCCGCGCACCGAGGAGCCCGCGTCCATCATCAGGGAGATCGAGGCCGGCGCCAGGCGGCTGGATTGCGCCCTGACCGATATCCCCGGTTTGTTCGACCGCAAATCGAGGGGGGGCAGATACGCCGTTGTCGAGGACCGGCGGCAGGCCATACACAACGCCTGTGCCTGGGCATCCCGGGACGACGTGGTCCTGATCGCCGGCAAAGGCCATGAAACGTATCAGATCAGCGCCGGGGGCAGGCGCTTTTTCGACGACCGGCTGGAGGCGGGAAACGGCCTGCTGCGGTGGACCATGGATCATCTGCTTGCCGCAACCTCCGGGCGGCTGGAACAGCCCGGACCCGTCGGACTGCTGGGCGAGATTTCCACTGATACCAGGACCATCAGGCCCGGCGATGTGTTTCTCGCCCTCCGGGGCGAGAATTTTGACGGCCACGACTTTGTCGAAGCGGCGGCGGAAAAAGGAGCAGGGGCGGTGATCGTCAGTGAACCGGTCCGGACCGGAAGCCATGGAGCCGGGGTTGTCAGGGTGAGCGATACCCTCAGGGCCCTCGGGGACCTGGCCCATTACCGCCGCCGGGCGCTGGCCGCGGGCGTTCAGGTTATAGGCATCACGGGCAGTTCGGGGAAGACCACGGTCAAGGAAATGACCGCGGCCATCTTTCAGAAGCGGTTTGCAGACGCCGGGGGTGAGCCGGTCCTGAAAACCGGCGGCAACTTCAACAACCTTGTCGGCCTGCCCCTGTCTCTTTTGCAGCTCAGGTGCGGACACCGAACGGCGGTTATGGAAATGGGCATGAACCGGCCGGGAGAGATAGCGCGGCTGACGAGCATCGCCGAGCCCGACATCGGCTGCATCACCAATGTCCAGACCGCCCATCTTGAAGGCCTGGGCAGCATCGACGGCGTCGCCCGGGCCAAGGGCGAGCTTTTTGGCGCCATGTCCGACCGGGGCGTACGGATCATCAATTACGATGATCCGCATATCAGACCGTTTGGAGGGAAGAATGGAAATAATGTTATCGGCTTTGCCGTCACACCCGACGGAAGAAGATATCATCCTCAGATCAGGGCGACCCGAATGCACAGCCTGGGAGAAGCCGGCATGCGCTTCACCCTCCATATCGGCGAGTGGCGGAAGCGGATCACCGTCCCGGCCGCCGGGGCCCATAATGTCGCCAACTGTGCGGCGGCTGCTGCAATTGCCGTTGCAGGCGGTGTAGCTCCGGAAATCATCGTCCAGGGATTGATGCAGTACAGGTCCGGCGACAAGCGGCTGCAGATTTCCGAGCTGCCGGGAGGGGTCAACGTCCTCAACGATTCCTACAATGCCAACCCGGCCTCCATGGCCGCCGCATTGCGCACGGTCATGGGCTTCGGCCGCGGCTGCCGGCGGATCGCCGCCCTCGGCGACATGCTCGAACTCGGTGAGAGTTCCGAGGAGGCGCATCGACGGATCGGCGCCCTGGCCGCCGAACTGGGGATCGACTACCTGGCGGTGACCGGGAATTTCGCCCGCACGGTCGCCGAGGCGGCCCGCAAGGCGGGGATGAGAAAAAACCGGATAAAACGATGCGCGACCACTGGGGACGCCGCCCGATGGATTGCCGGTCTGATTGCCGGAAAAAAGGCGGGAAAAGGTGATTGGCTCCTGATCAAAGGATCACGCGGTATGCGGATGGAACAGGTCCTCACTTCCCTGCAGCGATTATTGGCCCTTGGGTAAGACCTGAAACGGATAAACCATGCTCTATCATTTTCTCTATTCACTCCATACCGAGTTCAGTGTCCTGAACGTGTTCCGCTACATCACTTTCCGGACGATCGGCAGCACCATAACCGCTTTTCTCATCCTCTTTGTGTTCGGCCCGATGTTCATCAGAATGCTGCAGCGCATGCAGATCGGCCAGGTGATCCGCGACGACGGGCCGGAGACCCATATGTCCAAGCAGGGGATCCCGACCATGGGGGGAGTGCTCATTCTCGGCGCCATGACCTTCTCCACCCTGCTGTGGGCCGACCTGACAAGCGGCCTGGTCTGGCTGGTCATGAGCGCGACCCTCTTTTTCGGGGTCATCGGCTCCATTGACGACCTGAAGAAGGTATGGAAAAGGAACACCAGGGGACTGTCGCCCACGGGCAAGCTCCTTCTGCAGGTGGTCGGCGCCTCGGCGGTCGGTCTCTATCTCTATCTGCATCCGGTGTACGACGGCCGGTTGAGTCTGCCGTTCATCAAGGGATTTCAGCCGGATCTGGGCTGGTGGTATATCCCCTTTGCCGTCGTGGTCATTGTCGGTGCTTCAAATGCGGTCAATCTCACCGACGGACTGGACGGGCTGGCCACCGGTCCCCTGGTTATCAGCGGGTCGGTCTATGTGATTTTTTCCTACGTGGCCGGCCATGCCATTGTCGCCAACTACCTGCAGATACCGTTCGTGCCGGGCGCCGGCGAGATCGCCGTCATTTGCGGGGCGATGGTCGGGGCCTGCCTGGGCTTTCTGTGGTTCAACACCTATCCGGCCCAGGTCTTCATGGGCGATGTGGGCTCCCTTGCCCTGGGGGGGACCCTGGGCGCGGTGTCCATTATCATCAAGCAGGAAATCCTGCTGGCCATAGTGGGTGGAATTTTTGTCATGGAGGCCCTGTCGGTCATCCTCCAGGTAGGGTATTTCAAGTTGACCGGCGGGAAGAGGATATTCCTCATGGCCCCGTTCCATCATCATTTTGAAAAGAAAGGCTGGAAGGAGCCCAAGGTGGTGGTCCGGTTCTGGATTATTTCGATAATACTGGGGCTCTTCGCCCTGGCAACCCTCAAATTGCGGTAAGCAGTGCGGCTGGAAAAAGGACAACGATGCGTGGTGATCGGGCTCGGCGCCTCGGGCATGGCCGCGGTGCGCTTTCTGCACGGCCAGGGGGTGCAGGTGTCGGTTTCGGAGGCCCGCCCTCCGGACCGGATTGATCCCCATGACCTGGAGGAATTGCGGCAGCTGGGGGCAGAGCTTGAAACAGGCGGCCACAGCGGGCGGTTTTTCAGGGACGCGGAACTGATCGTTCCCAGTCCCGGGGTTCCGCTGGATCTGCCGGTGATCGCCGCCGCCCGCCGCCGGGGAGTTGCGGTGGCCGGAGAACTGGCCCTGGCCGCCGGCCGGATAGATGCCCCGGTCATCGCCGTAACCGGCAGCAACGGCAAGACCACGGTGACTTCCCTCATCGGCCACCTGCTGCGCACGGCGGGCAGGGAGGTTTTTGTCGGCGGCAATATCGGCACGCCGGTGCTGGAATATATTCAAAGCGGCCGGAAGGCCGAAACGGTGGTCCTGGAGCTCAGCAGCTTTCAGCTGGAGCTCAGCGGTTCTTTCCGGCCGGCCGTCGCCCTTCTGCTCAACATCACTCCGGATCATCTGGACCGGCATGGTTCCATGGCAGCCTACGCGGCCGCGAAAAAACGGATTTACGCCAATCAGGGGATACACGACACCGCCATTGTCGGAGCGGACGACCCATTGGTCATGGCCGGGGAGGCGCCCGGGGCCGGGACGGTTTTGCGGTTCGGGTTCAATCCGGTCTCGGAGGCCAGGGTGATCGATGCCGGCGTTGCCCTGACCGGCATGATCGGCGGGGTGAAGGTGGAGGAATGGTACGGGCTGGAAACCACTGCGCTTGGTTCGGACATCAACCGGCTCAACGCGGCCGCGGCGATTCTTGCGGCCAGGACCCGCGGCTGCAGCGCGGAGGATATCCGGCCGGGGCTGGCCTCCTTTGCACCGCCCGCCCACCGCATGACCCAGGTGGCGGAGATTGACGGGGTCCGCTACGTGGATGACTCCAAGGGCACCAATATCGGGGCGGTTGCGGCGGCACTGGCCGCCAGCGGAGACAGGGTGATCCTCATTGCCGGGGGCAGGAACAAGGGCGGCGATTTCGACCTGCTGGCCCCTGCCGTGTCCAGGCATGTCCTTCACCTGGTCCTGATCGGCGAGGCTGCCGGCCCCATGGCCGAACAACTGGGCGGTCTGGCGCCGGCGACCATGGCGGCGTCCATGGAGGACGCGGTGCACCGGGCTGCGGAACTGGCCCGCCCGGGAGACACCGTCCTGCTGTCACCGGGCTGCGCCAGTTTTGACATGTTCACGGGCTACGCCCAGCGGGGCGAGGTTTTTCAACGGGCGGTTCTGGCTCTGCGCGATATCCGGCAAACGTGCGCGTGAGGAAGGGATGAGGTGGACCGGTTTTTGCTGCGAAAAACGTGCAAGGGAGTGTATGCTCAGGTGGAAGTTGGCCACCGGTAAATGAGTCTTCGCATTGTCATCACCGGGGGAGGAACCGGCGGACATCTTTTCCCCGGCATCGCCCTGGCGACCGGGATGCGGGAACGGCTGGACGGCTGCCGGGTGCTGTTCATCGGCACTCCCCGGCAGCTGGATAAACAGGCCCTGGCCGGATACGATTTCGAGCAGGAAACGATCCAGTGCATGGGGCTCAAGGGAATGGGATGGGGACACCGGCTGCGCAGCATCATGCAGTTGCCGGCGGCAACCGCGGAGGCGGGAAGGATTCTGAAGAAGTTTGCGCCGCACCTGGTTTTCGGCGTCGGCGGTTATGTCACGGGCCCTGTCCTGCTGGCGGCCAGATTGAGGTCCATCCCGGTGTGCATCCATGAGCAGAATTCGGTCCCGGGACTGGCCAACAGGATGCTGTCATTGATCGCCGACAGGATTTTTCTCTCCCTGCCGTGCCGCCACCGGTTTCCCCGGGACAGGACCATGCTGGTGGGCAACCCGGTCAGAAAGGAAATACTTGCCGCCGCCGCCCCTCCACGGCAGGCCGGCGCCGAAAAAATAATTTTCATTCTTGGTGGCAGCCAGGGGGCACATCGTGTAAACATGCTGATGATTGAGGCGGCGGAAAAACTGGTCAGGGAATGTCCCGGGCGGTTCCGGTTCATCCACCAGACCGGCAGGGCGGATGCGGATGCGGTCAGGGCCGGTTATCATGCCATGGGCGCCGAGGCCGAGGTCAGTGATTTTTTCCGTGATATGGCGCAACTGTATGCCAGGGCCGACCTCGCGGTGTCGCGGGCCGGGGCCACGACCCTTGCCGAACTCTCGGTGATGGGCGTTCCGGCGCTGCTGATTCCGTACCCGTACGCGGCGGACGATCATCAGCGGACCAATGCCCTTCACTATGAGGCCGGCGGCGGGGCGATAATGCTGCCGGAGCAGGAATTAAGCGGCGACCGGCTGGCCGGTGAAATAGTGAAGCTGGCGGAAAACCCCGGCATCCTGCAGGGGATGTCGGTCAATATGAAAAAAATGGCACGGCCCGATGCCGCGGAGCTGATCATCGGGACCTGCCTTGAGCTGGTCGCGGCCAAACAGGGCCGCAGCCAGGCGCCCTGACAGGGGATATGTATAAAAAAACCAAGCATATACATTTTGTCGGCATCGGCGGCATCGGAATGAGCGGGATCGCCGAACTGCTGCTCAACCTCGGCTACGTGGTCAGCGGATCGGATATCCGCGCCTCGGATATAACCAGGCGGCTCGAGGGATTCGGTGCCACCATCCATTTCGGTCACAACGGGCAATGGGTGGCAGGGGCGGATGTGGTGGTCACCTCCTCGGCCATCGGCGCCGCCAATCCCGAAGTCGTCGCCGCCTGTGAACAACATGTCCCGGTGATCCAGCGGGCGGAAATGCTGGCCGAACTGATGCGCCTCAAAAAATTCGGCATCGCGGTGGCCGGGAGCCACGGCAAGACCAGCACCACCTCCATGGTTTCCTGGATGCTGCATCAGGCCGGGCTCGATCCGACGGTGGTCATCGGCGGCAAGGTTGACAGCCTCGGGGGCAACGCCAAGCTGGGGGAGGGAGAGTTCCTGGTTGCCGAGGCGGACGAGAGCGACGGCTCCTTCCTCAAGCTGTCCCCGGTCATCGAGGTCGTGACCAACATAGATCTCGAGCATCTTGACTACTATCGGGACCTTGAACACATCAAGGACGTCTTTGTCCAGTTCATGGACCGGATACCGTTTTACGGCGCCGTCGTGCTCTGCCTTGATGATCCCAATATCGCGGCGATTCTTCCGCGTATCCACAAGCGCGTGATTACCTACGGCCTGAGCGAACAGGCGGATATTTATGCGACCGAGATCCGGTCGGCGGACAAACGGAACGAATTTACCGTCCGCCGCGGAGACCGGAACCTGGGCAGGGTGAGGCTGCATATCCCCGGCCGGCATACGATTTACAACAGCCTGGCGGCGGTGGCGGTGGGCCTGGAGCTCGAACTGGACTTCCAGATCATTGCCCGCGCCCTGGAGACGTTCGGCGGGGTCCAGCGGCGGTTGGAGGTCAAGGGCGAGGCGGCGGGAGTTCTGGTGGTGGATGATTACGGCCATCACCCGACGGAAATCAGGGCGACCCTGGACGCGGTCAGGGAAGGATGGCCGGAAAGGCGGCTGGTGGTGGCATTTCAGCCGCATCGATATACCCGGACCAGGGCACTGTTCGACGAGTTCAAAACGGCGTTCCACCGGGCTGACCTGCTCGTTCTCACCGATATTTACGCCGCCAGCGAATCGCCCCTGGAAGGTGTGAACACCGCGGCGTTGTCGGAGGCGGTCAAACTGCATGGGCAGCGGGACGTCCTCTATCTGCCGGATCTGGAAAAGCTGCCCCTGGAGCTGTTCGATCTGGTGCGCCCGGGGGACCTGCTGCTGACCCTCGGGGCCGGAAACATCGTCCAGGCGGGTGAGGAGCTGTTGAATCTTTTGCGCGCCGGCCGGGAAGCGGACACCGCCTCCGCAGATGCTCCCGGAGAAACAATTGCTGGAGGGATACAGGCATGATGGAACTGCAGCAGACCTTGTCAAGTTTCTGGACCGGCACACTCAGCTGGGATTTTTCCATGGCCGATTATTGCACCATGAAGTCCGGCGGCAGGGCGGCGGCACTGGTGGTGGCGACCTCCGGCCCTGAGCTGTCGGGCTTGATCGTCCGACTGGAGGAAAACTCCATACGCTGGAGGGTTATCGGGCGGGGCAGCAATATCCTGATCCCAACGGAAGGCTATGACGGGGTGTTGATTATCCTGGGGGGCGATTTCTGTGCCATCGCGGGTGATCCCGTTCTGTCCGGGGACGACGGCAGGCAGACGATCCGGGTCGGCGCCGGCTGCTCGGCCGCGAAACTCGTCGGCTGGAGCGTCGTCCATCAGTTGAGCGGTCTCGAGTTCATGGCCGGCATCCCCGGCAGCATCGGCGGGGCCGTGTTCATGAATGCCGGCGCCTGGGGCAGTGAAATCGCCGACGTCATAGAAAAAGTCTCTTTCATCGATCGCCGGGGCCGTTTTCATGACGTTGGGCGTGAGGATATCGAGTTCTCCTACAGGCGGATGCGGCCCGGGGACCAGGCTCTGGAAGGAGCGGTGGTTGTCGGCGCAACCTTTTCCCTGCGGCCCGACAGTAAGCGGAGGATCATTGAACGGTGCAGGAGCCATGTGGCCGGGCGGCGCCGGAAACAGCCACTCAACGTGGCATCGGCCGGATCCTTCTTCAAGAATCCGCCGGGGGATTCGGCCGGGAGACTCATCGAGGCGGCCGGTCTGAAAGGGCTGCGGAAGGGACAGGCCATGGTTTCGCCGAAGCATGTCAATTTTATCGTCAATACCGGCCGGGCATCGGCGGACGATATCGTTGAACTGATGCGGGAGGTGCAGGAGAGGGTATACCGGTTTTCCGGCGTCAGGCTGGAACCGGAGGTGCACCTGCTGTAGAAGGATCAATTCTGGGGAACGCTGGTTATATGTACAAACCGCCGGGCATGAAAAAGAAGGGCCGTTTCAGGACGCTGCCGTCCAGACTCGCCGCCTGGAGCGCGGAGAGGCTGCGGGGGATCATTTCCCGGCGGAAAGGAAAACGGAGCGGACCCCTGGCAAAGCAACAGCGGTCATGGCAGCTGCAGAAAATGACGCAGAAGGTTGTTCTGGGCCTTCTGGTTCTGGCCCTGCTGTCATGCGGCGGCTGGCTGTCGTACACCCTGCTGGCCCGGTCGGACATCTTCCAGGCGACCGAGTTGACGGTGCGGGGCAACAGCATGGCCACCAGGCAGGAAATACTGGAAGCGGGCGGGCTGAACCTGCGGGTCAACCTGCTGGCCCTCGACACCGGAGCGGTAAGGGGGCGGATCATCGAACATCCGTGGATCGATCAGGTGACAATCAAGCGCAGATGGCCGTCGACACTGGAGGTCACGGTTCGTGAGCATAAACCCATGGCGCTGATCAACCTCAGGCAGGAGAGCGGCAGCCTGCTGTATTACGTGGACCGCAAGGGTATCCTTTTCGCTCCCCATTCGCCCTCCATGGATCTCGATTATCCGGTGCTGAGCGGTGAATCCCTCGCCGCGTTCGCCCCGGGTATGGACCTGACCGAAGATGCTTTTGGCGTCATGGCGGTCGAACTGCTGAATCTGGCTGCCCAGGGCAACCAGATCCTGCCGCTTCAGGCGGTATCCGAGGTTCATGTCAGTCCGGAAAAGGGCCTGATCGTCTATCTGGTTGATCATCCTTTTCCCATTTACATGGGCAAGGAGCAGATGAGGACCCGTTTTCACCAGCTGATCCAGGTCCTGGCCCAGCTCTATCGGCAGGACAAGGTGAAGGAAATCAGGGAAATTCGGATGAATTATGCCGAGAATAAAATATTGGTCGCGAATGCAGGGAAATGAGCGACGATACAGAAAACACGGAAGAGATTGAAATTCACGGGCAGGGCGACCTGGTGGCCGGGCTGGATATCGGCACGACCAAGATCTGCGCCGTGATCGGCGAGGTCTTTGAAAACCAGGTCGACGTCATCGGCGTGGGTACGGCGGCTTCCACCGGCATGAAAAAAGGGGTGGTGGTCAATATCGAGTCAACGGTCACCGCCATCCGCGAGGCGGTCACCAAGGCCGAAGACATGGCCGGCTGCGACATCGAATCCGTGTTTGTCGGCATAGCCGGCAATCATATCAAGGGGTTCAACAGTCCCGGCATCATTGCCATCAATAACCAGGAAATCAAGCAGAAGGACATCGAGGCGGTGATTAAGGCGGCCCAGACCGTGAAGATTTCCGACAACCAGCAGATTATCCACGTCCTGCCGCAGGAGTACATGGTCGATGACCATACCGGTATCCAGAATCCCCTCGGGATGACCGGCGTGCGGCTGGTGACCAATGTCCACATCGTCACCGCCGATGTCACGGCTCTGCACAACCTGCTGGTGAGCTGCAATCGGGCCGGGCTCCAGATATCGGAGATCGTCCTGGAATCGGTGGCCTCGTCGCGGACGGTTCTCAGCCGCGACGAAATGGAACTGGGGGTCGCCCTGGTTGATATCGGCGGCGGCACCTCCGACCTGGCTATCTTCTGCAACGGCACCATCAAACATACCTGGGAGCTCGCCCTGGGGGGCAACAGCCTGACCAGCGATCTCTCGGTGGGACTGCGGACGCCGATGCTGGAGGCGGAAAAGCTCAAGTACATGTACGGGTCGGCCCTGTCGTCGATGATCAAGGAGAATTACGTGGTCGAGGTGCCCACGGTCGGCGACCGGAAGCCGCGCAAGGTTTCGCAGCGGGTGATGGTCGAGATTCTCGAGGCCAGGATGGAGGAAATCCTGCAGCTGGTCAACAAGGAGATCTGTTCATCCGGCTACCGCAGCAGGATGAACGCGGGCATCGTCATAACCGGCGGGACTTCACTGCTGGCCCACACGGTGGAAATGGCGGAACAGATTTTTGATCTGCCGGTCCGCATCGGCTATCCGCGGGGGGTCAGCGGCAGGGTGGAGGAGATTGATTCACCGCGCTGTACGACGGCTGTCGGCCTCCTGCTCTACGGCAGCCAGGCGATCCGCGCCAAAACCAGGGGATCGGGCAGGGTGATGGAAAATCTGCGGAGAATATTCAAGAAACTTGTTTGAAATGCGAAGAATGGTCTTTGGCGGGGTAGGCGATGATGATATAATAATCATCAGACGGAATATGCAAATTATCCGGAGTTTGGGGGTATGTCATGCCGTTCAGAATGGCTGAAGAGGAATCAGCGGCTGTCATTAAGGTCATAGGTGTCGGGGGCAGTGGTGGCAATGCCATCAATACCATGGTGGAACGCCGTCTGCATGGCGTTGAGTTCATCGCGGCCAACACCGATATGCAGGCGCTGGAAAAATCGCGCGCCGATGTGCGTCTGCAGCTCGGTCCCGGGATTACCAAGGGCATGGGCGCCGGCGCCGATCCGGAAAAGGGCAGGGACGCCGCCCAGGAAAGCTACGAGGAAATCCGCAAGGTCCTCAAGGGGGCGGACATGGTGTTCATCACCGCCGGCCTCGGCGGCGGGACCGGCACCGGGGCGGCTCCGGTCATCGCCAAGCTGAGCAAGGAAAGCGGCGCCCTGACCGTCGCGGTGGTCACCAAGCCCTTCTACTTCGAAGCCCGGACAAGAATGCGCAATGCCGAAAAGGGCTGGCAGGAGTTGAAGAAGTACGCCGACACGATCATAACCGTGCCCAATGACCGGCTGCTCAGCCTCATGCAGAAAAACTCCACCCTGGTCGAAATGATGCAGAAGGTCGACAATGTCCTGCTGCAGGCGGTCAAGGGGATAACGGACCTGATCAATCTCCCCGGTCATATCAATGTCGACTTTGCCGACCTGAAAACGGTCATGAAGGAGGTGGGTCCCGCCATCATGGGCTCGGGAGCGGCGTCCGGCGAAAACCGGGCCGCCGAGGCCGCCAAGCGGGCCATTGACAATCAGCTCCTGGAGGATGTCGGCATAGACGGTGCCTTGGGCATCCTGATCAATATTTCCGCCACCGAGGACAGTCTGACCATGGCCGAGTTCATGGAGGCGTCGGCGCTGATCCAGGAGAAGGCCCACGACGACGCCAATATCATAATCGGCGCCCTGTTCGACGAAAGCCTCGGGGACGAACTGCGGGTGACGGTCATCGCCACGGGCATTTCCGCCATGGAGGAAACGGAAACCATCGCCCATATCGATGTCGCCCGGAACAAGAGCCGCATCGAGCAGCCCTCGCCCTCGCCGGCGGCCAGGGAGGAGGATTCCGCCGCCAAGGCCAGGACCATGAGCAACGCCCAGCCCAACACGCTTCCCAAATCGCCTGTCCTGCCCACGCCGGTGTTTGACGACCGGGAGCATGAAAACTGGGATGAGCCGGCCTATATCCGTAAAAAAGCAAACTGACCTGAGCGGCCCCCGGTTCCTTTTTCCTCCCCGCCGCCCGAGCCGGCCGCGTACTGGACGGCGCCGCCGCCCGTAGTGCACAGCCGCTGAGGCGTAAGCCTATTCGCAGAGATACTTTGTCGACATACCTTGTCAGGGAAAAGGGAACGGTCAGAAAAAAATGGAAGGGCCGGCTTCCCGTGGCCCTTTTCTATCCGAACAGCTATCCGGTTGCCGTTTCCAACCTCGGCTTTCAGCTTGTTTACAGCCTGCTGAACATGCAGGATCGCATTGTCTGCGAACGGTTCGTCTACCCCATTGCCGGCGAATTCCTGCGTTCGCTTGAATCCAACCGGCCCCTGACCGATTTCCCCTTTGTTTTCGGTTCGGTCAGCTTCGAAGAGGACTATCCCCGGCTGGTCGCCATGCTGGCCGCCGGCCGGACGGAACCTGCGGCAAAGTCGCGGTCATCGCGGATCGGGCCGGGCAGTCCTCTCGTGGTCCTGGGCGGGGTCGCGGTTTTCATGAATCCCGAGCCCCTGGCATCCTTTGCCGATATCATGGTGATCGGCGAGGCGGAGGCGGTGCTGCCCGACCTGCTCGATCAGCTGGCCGTCCTGTACGAAAAAAAAGCGCTCCGAAACGAGGTGCTCCGGCGGATCGCCTGCTCATTGCCGGGATGTTACGCCCCGGCCCTGTACGACTTCGACTTCGGAGAGAACGGAGAGGTCGTCGCCATCCGTTCTGAAACCGGCATACCGGCCCGGGTGCGGAAGGTGGTGGCCGGCCGCATGGAAAGAGCGGCCCATTCCCGCCTGCTGTCCCCCGAGGCGGAACTGGGCATGTTTATGACCGAACTGGGGAGGGGGTGCAGCCGCGGCTGCCGTTTCTGTGCCGCCGGTTTCATCTATCGCCCGCCGCGCCTGTGGAGCGTGGACCAGGTGCTCAGCGGACTCGCGCAGCGGCCGCCGGACATCGACCGGGTAGGACTGCTGGGCATGGAAATGGCCGCCAGCGGGACACTGGACGCCATTTCGGCCTTTCTCCAGGACCGTTCGTGCCGGCTTTCCTTTTCCTCGCTGCGGGCGGACCGGATCAGCGGGGCGCTGTTGTCCCTCCTGTCCCGATCCGGCCTGAAAAGCGCTGCCATCGCCCCGGACGGCGCCTCTGAGAGGCTGCGGCGGGTCATCAACAAGGGGTTGACCGAAAAGGACCTGCTGACCGCTGCCGTCAGGTTGGTCGAGGCCGGTATCCTACATCTCAAGCTGTACGTGATGATCGGCCTGCCGACCGAGACCGATGAGGATCTCCACGAACTGGCGGTCCTGGTCCGGCGACTGCGGGAAGCCCTCCTGCCTCTTGGCCGGGGGCGCGGCAGAATGAGTGAGCTGACGCTCTCCGTCAACAGTTTTGTCCCCAAGCCCTGGACCCCCTTCCAGTACGTCCCGTTCGGCGGCCTTGATCCCGAGGCGGCTGCGGGGCAGCGGGACGAGGCAGCTGCGGGGCAGCGGGACGAGGCAGCGGCAGTCGGCGCGCTCAAAAGAAAAATACGGTACCTGCGTCGGGAATTGTCCGGGGTCGCCAACCTGCGGATCAAGGTGGACCGTCCCGAGCGGATTGTACCCCAGGCGGTGTTTGCCCGCGGCGACCGTCGGCTGGGACGGGTACTGACGGACCTGGCGGTGCACGGTCTGCCCTTTGGCCGGGCGATGAAAAAGAACGGCTTGTCCCCGTGGTCATACGCGGTCCGCCCCCGGGGCCGGGAAGAAATTTTTCCCTGGGACGTGCTCGATCATGGTATAAGGAAGGAATACCTGTGGCAGGAGTACCGCCGGGGCCTGAAGGCGGCGGGGACGAAACCCTGCGATACCGCAAAGTGCCGCCGTTGCGGAGTATGTAATGAAAGCCGTTCTGCCTGATTTCCTCTCCCGGAAAAAAAATGTCCGGCGCGACAGCGTCGATTCCGGCATTCAGCCCTTCAAACTGGTCAAGTATTTCGCCTATACCAGCTTTGCGGTGATGCTGATCGCGTCCTTCGTGCTCTCCCTGATCATTTCCAATAATGCCAGAAAAGCCATGCTCGATCGGAGCCAGGCCTATACCGAACTGTTTGCCGAATATCTGAATCGCCAGGTTTTTATCCGCTTCGTGCTGCCGACGGTCATTCAGTACGGGCACATCGCTCTGAGCAATCCCGCGCAGTTCGAACAGCTTGACCTGATCGTCCACAACATGATCAGGGGGCTGGGGATAGATTCGGTCACCATTTTCGATTCCGAGGAGAACATCATTTCCTACTCGACGGTCCCGGAAATGGTCGGCAAAAAAGACAAGGGAGGAATAGAATACCAGAAAGCGCTGCTGGGCGAGAACAGTTCGGTTCTCATCTCCAGCGGTTCGCTGCTGCAGAACCTGATGCCCGGCACCCCCCCGGTCTACAGCAAGCTGAAAACGTATATTCCCTTCCGCAGCGAGGAAAGATCCGGCGAACAGGGCAACATCATGGGGGTCATCGAAATTGTCACCGACCTTTCCGGAGACATGCAGGTCATTGTCGACCTGCAGGAACGGATCATCGTCGTGTCGCTGCTGATCATGGGCATTCTTTTCGCAATCCTTTCGTACATCGTCATGCGGGCCGGCAGGATAATCGAAGCCCGGGCGGGTGAAAGGAGGCTGCTGGAGGAGAAGCTGAACGAAGCGGAACGGCTGGCCAACCTGGGCAAGATGATCGCCACCGTGTCCCACGAGATCAAGAATCCCCTCGGCATCGTGCGGTCAACCGCGGAAATCCTCGGCAGCCGGATCTCCAAGGTGGCACCGGGGAATGAGCATCTTGCCCGGATCATCGTCGAGGAAACGACCCGGCTCGACGGCATCGTCCGGGAATTCCTTGATTTTGCCAGACCGAGGGATCCGCGTCTGGAGCCGGTTTCTCTCAACAGGCTCATTGAGCGGGTGGGCCGCTTCATGGCCCCGGAACTTGAGGCCAGAACCGTCCGTTTGGAGAAAAGGCTCGATCCAGGTTTCCCTGAAAGACTTCTGGACGAAGAGCAGATTTACCAGGTGCTGTTGAACATGATCCTCAACGCGATCCAGGCCATGCCGGAGGGAGGGACCCTGACCGTGACGACCCGGCTGACGAAGGAGGGCGGGATGGAACTTGAAGTGGCCGACACGGGAGTGGGCATGGCGGCCGACAAGCTGGAACAGATCTTCAAGCCTTTCTTTACGGACAAGCACCGGGGAAGCGGCCTCGGCCTGGCCATAGCCAAAAACATCATTGACAAGCACCAGGGACGGATCACCGTGTCCAGCGTTGAGGGCCGCGGCAGCCGTTTCACCATTATCTTTCCGCCGGCCGGCTGATTTTCTCCTGTAACCGTGGTCCGTTATCGTCTCGGTTGCTGCGTCAGCGCACATGGTTTAGGGCACAGCGCCCGGGTTGCGGCCGTACTGGAAGCACTGGCCGACCTGCTTGATGTTGAGGCCGTGATCGCCACCACCGCGCCGGAAGGGTTTTTCCGCTCTTCCTTCTCCGGCGCCATGACATATCACCACCTCCGGACCGATGTCGGCCTGGTTCAGCGAACCGCCCTGCAGGAGGACATCCCGGCGACGATACGGGAACTGGGGGATTTTTATCCCCTGCGCCGGGAGTATGTCAACGGGCTGGCGGACCTGTTCGCCGCTTGCGATCTCATCCTCTGCGATATTGCGCCGGCGGGCATAGCCGCGGCCCGGAAGATCGGCATACCCTCCGTCCTGGTGGAAAATTTTACCTGGGACTGGATCTTCGAAGGGTACAGCCGGACATGGCCGGAACTGCGTCCGTATATCAGCATGTTCCGGGAACTGTACGCCCAGGCCGATTATCACGTTCAGGCCGTTCCCGTTTGTGCTCCGCGCCGCTGCGATCTGCGGACCGGCCCGGTGGCGCGCCGGCTCCGCCGCAGCCCGGATGCGGTGCGGCGGATGCTCCAACTGGAACCGGGGCGAAAGGTTGTGCTGGTCAGCATGGGAGGAGAGGGTATGGGAGGCATCGGCATCCGGTGGCCGCGCGAAGCCCGGGAGATCGTCTTTCTCGTTCCCGGGGCGCAAAACCTTCCCCGTCCGCCGGACAACCTCCATATCCTGCCTGCCGATTCCCGGCTTCACCATCCTGACCTGGCGGCCTGCTGCGATGCTGTGATAGGCAAGGCCGGCTACTCGACCATTGCCGAGGTGTATCAGGCCGGTGTTCCCTTCGGCTACATCGAGCGGCCCGGGTTTCCGGAATCCGGTCCGCTGGTCCGCTTTGTCAGGGAAGAGATGAGAGGGATCGAGATAACCGGGCAGGACCTTCTGAGCGGCGGCTTCGGGCGTATCCTTGCCAAGCTCCTCAGCCTTGGCCGGCTCCCTCCCCGAAGGGCCGATGGCGCGGACAGGTGCGCGGCATTTCTTGCCGGGCTGCTACGGCGGAGCTCACCCCGGGGATCCGCTCCGACCGGCTGAATGATTTCCGGGGCCTGTGGTAACCGGCGGCTCCGGGGTCCGCGGCAGCCAGTTCGAGGTTGACATTCCCCCGTAACCGAGGCAAATTGGAAACTTCCATCAAACGGTCAGAGAGAAGAATGAGCAACCAGGACGTGCCGGAAAACAAGCAGGTTTCACCTTTCCGGAAAAAAAAAAAGTAATTCTGCCGCTTGCGACGGCAGCGCTGATGCTGCTGGCCGCTGTTGTTCCTCTTCTCCTTTCCTCGTCCTTTGTTCTGCAGCTCGTACTGTCCTCGGTCAACCGGAAGGTGCCGGGGGAACTCACCGTCGGTTCCTGGCTGGTCGGATGGCGGCAGGGGATTCTCTGCCAGCAGGTCGCCTATCATGATCCCCGGCAGGGGGTCCGCATAACCGTTCCCCGGGTGACGACCACCCGGGGCATCCTTGAACTCGCCATCGCGCCGGGCAATCTGGGGAGACTGATCATCGACCGTCCGGTGGTCGAACTGGCCGAAGTAAAACGGCCGCCCAGCGAGGCCGCTGCGCCGGAAAAGGTTCCGCGGTCTTCCCCCGGGCCCGGAACCGACAGACCGTTCTGGGATGCAATCAATGTCGACCTGCACCTGCGCGACGGCCGCGTGATCATCGCATCCCGGAACGAAGAGGCGGCCGGAGGTCTTAAGAATTGCGCTGTCGACGCCACCCTTGAGGAAGGTGTGGTGACCTTTGATCTCAGCCTCCATGACCTGCACAACCAGGGCATGATCAAGGCCGGGGGCACGCTGAATCTCCCCGCCAGCAGGTACGGCTGGGTTGACACCATGATTGCCGATGCGGACCTGTCGATCATTGAACTGCAGGTGCGCGACCTTCTGAAGCTGGCGGGGAGCCGCTGGGACCTGCCGGCCGGCGAGGGAATTCTCACCGCCGATGGCAACCTGAAGGCGGTGGGACTCGAGGGCATGCGGGTGAGCGGCAAGGCGGATTTCAGGGACCTCAAACTGAGCGGCGGTTTTCTCGGGGAAGACAGTCCATGGTTTGAAAACATTCATCTCAAAGTCGACGATGGACATTGGTCGGCAAAGGGTTGGTCGGTCAGGCAGTTCGACCTGGTCAGCGACGCGGTGGAAATGCATGGCGCCGGACAACTCGGTTCCGGAGAGATGATGCTTGGAGGCCGCGGCTCCATTCATCTTCCGGTTCTGTTTGATCAGTTTCCCCGGCGGCTGCGGGTCCGGGAAGCGGTTTTTCTGGAACAGGGGGAGTTGGAATTTGCCATTGATCTGCGGCGAAGCCTGGAGAAAACCGGGATAGAACTCACGGCCGGCGTCGAGAATCTCGGGGGGCTGTATGATGGACGGCCGTTTACCTGGACAAGCCCTCTGACCGTGCAGCTGAACGGGGAAAGAGACGACCGCGACGCCAGGGTCAGCGTCCTGCGCCTGGACGCTCCCTTTCTCCAGGCCGAAGGACGGGGCGACCTGAACCAGTTCACCCTGGATGCGGCAGCCGACCTGGAGCAGGCCTTTGCCGAAGTGGGCAGGCTGTTCCAGTTGGAATGGAACGGCATGGGCAAGGCTGAACTGACCGTGAACGGCAGGGTATTCAGCCTGGAGGATGATCGGGCCCGGATTGACGCCGACATGCGGATCGATGATTTCACACTTTCCCGGGACGGGGAGGAAGTCGTTCCTGTCCATGACCTGTCCCTGACGGCCGGTGTGCAGGCGCCCAGGTCGTGGATGTGGGAAAGGGAAGGAAAGCTCGACCTGCAACTCGCCATGACAACATGGCTGGGCGAAATGTTCCTTGCCTTCAACGGCGAAAAGCCGGGGGATGCCTCGCTGCACGGCTGCTATTCCACCGACGCTTCCCTGCTGCTCGAGTTTGTTGCCCGGCTTCTGCAGGGCCGGTCAATCATGACCGATGAGGATGCCTTGGCCGGGGAACTCGAGGTCCAGGCAACAGGGTATCTTGAGGGACAGAGCGTGGAAATACGTGACCTGCAGAGTGAAATCGCCGGATTTGTCCTGAAGCGGAATGGCAGGGTTTTTGCCGACGACAAAATCCGGCTGGAGACGCGGCAGCAGGTGAATGAAAATATCCCCCGGTTCGCCATCCGGGATCTGGTGGTGACGGACACCCGGGAGGAATTCCTGCGGACCGGCGCCGGGTTCAACCTGATCGGTGTTGGCGATCACCGCCTGTTCCTCCGCAACCTCAGCCTGACAGCCGCGGCCGGGGAAATGACCGTCAATGAACTGGTTGTCCATGACTGGCGGGCTCCTCTCCCTGGAGCGCGGGTCAACCTGGACGGTGAGTTCGAGCTGGGCGGCTTGATCCCCCTTTTGCAGGGCTTCGGCATTCTGGCAGCCGATGACGGTCTGACCGGGCGGGGGAATATGGCGGTGCGGACACGGGACGCCGGCGCCGGGGAAAGGGAGATTGAAGCCTCCCTCCGGCTGGCTGACTTCAGTTTTACCCGCAAAAACAAAAAAATTCTCAGTCGTGAAGAAATGCGCCTGGACGCCGGGATCCACGGATTGCCCGACGGCGGGGCCGACATCGGATCGTTGCGGTTCCAGTCGCGGTCGCTGGCCCTGACGGCAACGGGAACACTGCGGCAGGAGGAGGGGCGGTATGACATGGAGCTCAGGGGAGAGGCATTCCCGGATGCGGAGCAGTTCGGCGCGCTCCTGGGCAGGCTTTTCGATATCGAGCTCTCCCTGGCCGGCCTTCGCAGCGATCCCTTTCATATTCGTTTTCCCCTGGCCGGCGGCAAGGGGAACCCGTCAACGGTGACGTTCGCGGGAGGTATTCAGATCGACGAACTGCGGGGCGCGGGCCTGGAGGCACGGGATTTGCGCATGCCCGTTTCCCGCGTTGACGGTAAACTGCGCCTGGAAGCGAACGGCCTCCTGAACGGGGGCCGCCTGGATGCTGTTGTCGAAGGTGACCTCATTACCGCCCCGCCAATGCTGAAAATGCCCGAAAACAGCCGGGTCCTGACCGGTGTCGAACTGCGGGAGCCACTGGTTGACGGGGTATTGTCCGGCATCCATCCCCTCTTCGGGGTGATGGCGAAGCCCTCGGGACTGCTCGATGCCCGCCTTGATTCCTTCTCCTGGCCGCTCCAGGTGGACGGCGGGAGTGATGCCGCATTCATCGTTGTCTTTGATGTCAGGAATATCCAACTTGACAGCGATGGTATACTGAAGGAATTGCTGACCTGGTTCAATCTGGACAAGGAGAAGCCGGCCCTGCAGGACAGTGAAATCTACTGTGCCGGGCAGGCCGGACGCATCGCCTGCTCTCCGGTGCGCCTGCGCATTGCGGATGCCGAGATGGTGGTGAGCGGGTCCGTCGGCCTGGATCGTTCCCTGGACTATATCGTCCAGGTCCCGTTGACCAGGAAGCTGGTCAGCGAAGGGGTGTACGGGGCCCTGGGCGAAACCACGGTCACCGTGCCGATCCGGGGGACAATCAGCGAGCCTTCCTTTGACGGCGCCATGGTTACTGAAGCAATCAGGGATGTGGTGAGGAAGGCGGCGGTCAGGGTTATGGACAGGCAGGCCGAAAAAACAGTGCCGGAGGGGATTGTGAATCCGCTTGGGGAAATAGGAATTCGATAGGCCGCACACCATGGAAATCGTCATCAGGTTGTGCATCGTCGGCCTGGGAGGGTCTATCGGCGCCGTGCTGCGTTATCTGGTCAGCGGCTGGGTTCAGGACCGTTCGGGCTCCATCATGTTCCCGTTCGGCACCGCGGCCGTGAACCTCATCGGCTGCTTTTGCATCGGCATGCTGGCCTATCTCGTTGAAAGCAGGTCTTTCTTTTCGGTTGAAACACGGGCCTTCCTGCTCATCGGCCTGCTCGGCTCCTTTACCACCTTTTCGACTTTCGGCAGCGAAACCCTCACCCTTTTCCGCAACGGGAGGCTGGACATGGCGGTGCTGTATGCGGGCGGGCAGGTTGCGGCCGGGGTCGGCATGGTTTTTCTCGGCCGTCTTCTGGCCTACGGAATATGGAGATAACATGGACCTGCCCCAGGAAGGATATCTGCTGCGGATCATCATCGGCGAGGGCGCGCGATATGCCGGCCGGCCGCTTTATGAATGGATCGTCGTCAAGGCAAGGGAGTGCGGCGTGGCCGGCGCCACGGTTGTCCGGGGAATGATGGGCTACGGAGCCAACAGCCGGATCAAGACCACATCGATCCTTCGGTTATCGGAAGATCTTCCGGTCATCATCGAGATGGTTGACACCCGGACAATGCTCGAGCAATTTCTGGAGGTCATTGATCCCGTCATCAATGAAGGTCTGGTGACGTTTGAAAAAATGAATATTCGCATGTACCGGGCGACGCCCGGGAACACCCCTGGCAAAGGCCGGAAATAACGGCTGACCGACGCGATTCGGGCGGCCGTCATGCGGCCGGTCGCTTTCCGCCGCCGCCGGACCGGAATCCAGGGGTATTTTTCTGTACCAGGGACGGTCAAAATTGAACAAATATCATAGTGGAGGTCAGTGTTGTCCGGTTAGAAAATTGCATAAAAAATAAACTGAAATACTTGCCGACGAGGGCGTTTTTTTCTTGACAAAGAAGTAAAAATTTTTCGCGCGCCTCCTTGAAAGAATTATAATTTC
>DSAE01000173.1 GCA_011372855.1 Desulfobacteraceae bacterium | reverse complement strand
TCCGCAACCAGATGCGCAATGAAATTGCACAGCTTGAGGAGGAAGAAACTGACCCACAAAATTCAGGGCCGCATGGGGATTTTGATCTGCATGCAAGTCCTTAACCGGAAATTACTGATTTTTGGCGAAATATAAATTACCCGTCCTCAACCGAAGAGGTTTAGCCGCGGGATCGGGCCGGGTCAACGCCCGCATTACCTCGCACCCTCAAGGGAAAGTTCGCCCTTTGACTGAAACGGCAGGGTCCTTTTCAACATATTTTTGCCGCCCAGGCGAACGTGGCCGGTCAGTTCGTAGCGGAGCGGTTTGAGCTGCCCGTCATCGTTGTCCGGGCCCTGGGCGAACGCAACAGCCGAAGCCACCATATCCAGCATGGAGGCATATACGGTAACCGGTACAATTGCCGAACCGTAGGCAGGAATCACATGGTGCTCCCCGGCGACCCCGGTGGCGAAATTTTTGCCGTCGATTTTCAGTTCACATTCCAGGCCGCTTATCTCAAGGGGTACTTCATTGGGATTGATGACCCGCAGCCCGATCCGGAAGGCAGATTCCAGGGTCTTGATTTCCTGTACCCGGATATCGGCCAGAGAAATCCGGGGAGCATTGGCATATCGCCCGGTCCCGGCGCAACCGGCAATGATGATCAGGCAGAGGGCTGTGATCAGCGCGGGGATGCAAAGTCGTCGTTCAGGTCGGTTCATGGATTTCCTCCTGTTTGCCATGCTCGTAAAAAAGGATATTTTTTATTATATCATATTGTTTATGGGAGATGAACCGGGAAGCTCTCTCCTTCGGCACAGAGGGAGAGAAACTGTTTAACCGTTTTGTCCCGGCGCATCATGGTATATGATAGACGTATCCGGAACACGTTGACATTGTGGAGGGAGAAAATATGAAAACACGCAGAATCGGCACCACGGATATCGAAGCCTCGGTCATTGCCTTCGGCGCATGGGCGATCGGCGGCGGACCCTGGTGGGGGGAAACGGACGACAACGAGTCGATCAGGGCCATCCATGCCGCCCTGGACGGAGGCGTCAACCTGATCGACACCGCCCCGGTGTACGGCTGGGGACGCAGTGAAGAAGTCGTCGGCAAGGCGATAGCGGGCCGGCGGGACCAGGTGGTGCTGGCGACGAAATGCGGCCTGTGGTGGCATGACCGGCGCGGCCCGGTATTTTTTGAACTCGAGGGACATACGGTTCGCCGGCTGCTGCGGCCGGACACCATCCGCCGGGAAGTCGAGGACAGCCTGCGCCGCCTGGGCACCGACCACATCGATTTGTACCAGACCCACTGGCAGACGACGGAACCGGACAAGGACCCCATTGCCGAGACCATGGAGTGTTTGGTCAGACTGAGGGAGGAGGGAAAAATCCGCGCCATCGGCGCCTCCAATGTCGATATCGAGCACATCCGGCAATACCAGGCCGCCGGAGTCCTGGACGCGATCCAGCCCAGATACAGCATGCTTGACCGGCAGATCGAACGGGACCTCCTGCCGTACTGCAGGGAGCACGCGATCAGCACCCTCGTCTATTCACCCCTGGAGCAGGGCCTGCTCACCGGCAGGATAGGCATGGATTATGTCATCGCCCCCGGAGAATACCGGGGCAATATTCCGTGGTTCAAGCCGGCGAACCGGCGCAGGGTCCTGGACATGCTGGCCGGCTGGAAAGGCCTGACCGAAAAATACGCCTGCACCCTGTCGCAGCTGGTGATCGCCTGGACCCTCGCCCAGCCGGGCATCACCTTTGCCCTGTGCGGGGCGAGGAAGGCCGTTCACAGCAGCGAGAACGCCGCCGCCGGGTCCCTGGTCCTCGAAGAAGCCGATCTGGGGAAAATGCGGACCGATGTCGAGCGGCTCGGCGCTCCTGAGTAAAACGGGGATCAGAAACGGTCGGTAAAATAGGGCCGCAGCACCTCTGGCAGCGCAACGGTGCCGTCCTCCTGCTGGTAGTTTTCCAGGATTGCCACCAGCGTGCGGCCGACGGCCAGGCCGCTGCCGTTCAGGGTGTGAACCAGCCGGCTTTTTTTCTCTCCAGCCGGCCGGTAGCGGATGCCCATGCGGCGGGCCTGAAAGTCGAGAAAATTGGAGCAGGAGGAGATTTCCCGGTAGGTATTCTGACCCGGCAGCCACACCTCGATATCGTAGGTCTTGGTGGCCGAAAAGCCCAGGTCGCCCGTGCAGAGGGTGACAACCCGGTACGGCAGCCGGAGCAGCTGCAGGACTTCCTCGGCATCGGCCAGCAGTGACTCGAGTTCCCGGTGCGATGTTTCCGGGGTCGTGAACTTGACCAGCTCCACCTTTTCAAACTGATGCTGGCGGATGAGGCCGCGGGTGTCCTTGCCGTAGGAACCAGCCTCGGAGCGGAAACAGGGCGTATAGGCCGTGTAGCGGAGCGGCAGCTGCGCTTCGCTCAGGGTCTCGCCGCTGTGGATGTTGGTCACCGGCACTTCGGCGGTGGGTATCAGCCACAGGTCCCAGTTGTCTATCTTGAACAGGTCGGCGGCGAACTTGGGCAACTGGCCGGTGCCGGTCATGGTGGCGCTGTTGACCATGAACGGCGGCAGGACTTCCTGGTATCCGTGTTTCTGAGTGTGCAGGTCAAGGAAGAAATTGACCAGGGCCCGGGACAGGCGGGCCCCTAACCCCTTCAGCAGCGCGAACCGGGCGCCGGCGAGCTTGGCCGAGGTCTCAAAGTCGAGAATGCCGAGTTGCTCGCCGATTTCCCAGTGGGGCCGCGGCGCAAAGGAAAACCCGGGTATGCCGCCCCACTTTCTGACTTCCACGTTGTCACTGTCATCCCTGCCCACCGGCACCGAGTCGTCACAGAGATTGGGGATGGACATGACGATGTCCTGCAGTTCTTCCTCGACTGCGCTCAGCCGGGCGTCCAGTTCCCTGATCCGGGCCGACGCCTCCCGCATCTCCCGGATCAGGGGTTCGGCCGCCTCATTGTCCCCGCCCTGCTTGAGTTCGGCGATGCGCCGGGAAACGGTGTTCCTCCTGTTTTTGAGGTTCTCCGCCTCGGCCAGGAGAGCAAGGCGATCGGCGTCTATTTCGGCAAAGCGGTCAATGACGGCGGAGTCCATCCCCCGCCGCATGGTCTTTTCCCGCACCAGGTCGATATTCTCACGGATAAAGCGCAGTTCAAGCATGATGTCCCAACAGAAGAAAGAACAGGGTCCAGAGTGCCCCACCTTGCCGGCCCGCCAGGGAGCCTGTTGCAGATTCTGATCCGGCCCCAACGGCCAGGTATTGTTTCCAAATAAAGGAGGAAAAATACATTCCGTCAAGCTGTCTTACTATCACGGCGGGCCGTTGAACGCAACGCCTAATCAATTGCTTTTCCCGGAACTCTCTGCTAATTTCAGAAATTTACGGAAAGGGACGTTTTTTTCGCCGGGTTGAGGAACAGCACTGTTGGAACCCTACAAGCATATTGCAATTTTTGTTGCCGAATTCCGTCGGGCGGCCCGCTACCTGGGACTGTCGCTGATCGGGCTGACCATCGGTCTGTTCCTGATATCCGGCAACCTGTTGCTTTTCATGCAGGATCATCTGAAGGAGCAGCTCTATTTTTTTTCCGTTGCCGGTCCGTTTCTGGCCCATGTAAAGGTTTCCTTTTTCGGTGCCCTGTACATCCTGATGCCCTGGATCATGTATGTGGTCTGGAAGGGCATCGGCCTGCCCTTCGGCCTGACCGGCCGCAGGCTGTTCTGGTTTGTCTTCGCCACCTGCCTCCTTTTTTATGCCGGGACGCTCTTCTGCTACCTGATTACCCTGCCCTACGGAGTAAGTTTCCTGCTCGGCTTTCAATCGGAGGATCTCAAGGCGGTGATATCGGTGGGGCGCTTTGTCAATTTCGTCACCGTTTTCATCCTGGCCTTCGGGGTCATTTTCGAACTGCCGGTTTTCATGGTGTTCTGCGCCGGCGTCGGCGTATCGAGAAAGTTTTTTGCAAGAAACCGGCGCTACGCCATCCTGATCATCGCCATTCTTGCGGCGTTGCTGACGCCGACCCCCGATGTGGTCAATATGGCACTGATGGGAGTACCGCTCATTCTGCTCTACGAGATCGGCATTCTGGTCATCCGCATCTTCAACCTGGACCGGAAAAAAACAGGGCCGCCCGTCCGGCAGTAGGTCGGGGGGGGGGAGCGGAACCGGGATGAACGGCGTGGTCAGGATTCTATTATGCGTATCCCGTGCTGGAGCAGAAGCGCGGCGGCAACCCCGGTTTTCGGGGTCAGGCCGCAGGAGGGGCTGCCCCCCTTGAGGTAGGCGATGCCGATGTGCTGGGCCCTGATGACGGCCAGGCACTCCTCCGCCCCCAGGATGAAATTGCGGGTGACATCGAGGCCGTCGCGGGTGATGACCGACGCCCTGCCGGCCAGAACATCGTGGCCGTCGCCTCCGGTCAGGTCCGCGGCGGTTCTGGGAGTGGGCAGTCCGCCTAACTGTTCGGGGCAGACCGGGATCCAGAGGCGGCCTGCCAGTTTTCGCATGCAGGCGAAGGAATATCGGCGCTGTCCGTCGTACCGGGTGCAAAGACCGGCGAGACAGGCGCTGACCAGACAGATTTCAGGACGTGTTGACAACATGGTGCAACGACATCAAAAAGGGCTTACCCTGGCCGAGCGCAGATTCCTGCGGCGGCTGATTTTCATTGTTGCCGTCCTGGGGCTGCTGTGGATCGTTTTTGCGCCGGAACGGGGGCTGCTGCACTATCATCGCCTCCATAAACAGATAGAGACGCTGAGCCGGGAGAACAGAGAGCTGGCCGAACGGAATGCGGAACTGAAGAGGGAGATCGAACGGCTGCGCAGCGATGAATCCTATCTCGAGGAGCTGGCCCGGAAAAAATACGGTCTGCTCAAGGAGAACGAAACCGTTTACGAGTTCAAGTCCAAACCGTCGAAGAAATAGGCGGGACGGCCGGCCCTGTATCGGAACCGCACGGGTTCCGGACAACGTCAGGCTCAGGAAAACCCTGATTTCGATGAGCAGCCGCAATGGGCGCCGGCGGGGATCTGCGGTCCGCCCTGGCTAACGCGGAAGCTCGCGGCCGACACGGTTTTCTTGACCTCCAGACCGCCGCAATGTTTGCACTTGACTGTTTCCGGCGAGGTGACCGATATGATGACCTCGAAATGGGCCTTGCATTTCTTGCAGACATATTCGTAAATGGGCATGATCCATTCTCCATTTGAGAGGGTGGTCGACCAACAGACAACGCGGCAGCCGGAATATTTCCGGTTGCCGCTTGAGGTTTAAATGTAAGCATGGAGCAGACCGTTGTCACGTGAAAAAAACATGGGCGGAACCGTACGGTCCGGATATGAGGTGCTGCGGCGGATTCGCGGCCTGATAGGGTTCCACCAGGCCATGGGCATAGAAATGTATCCGCGCACTGGCGGCATGCGCCGGTTTCTGGAGTTGACGGACTCCGACACCTTGGTTCCGGCGGGGCAAAGGGCAAAAGGAACTGTCCGCTCCGGGTCGGCCGGAACGCAACTGCGGGCGCTGGGTCAGGAGGTAATGACCTGCGCCAGATGCGCCCTGTCGGCAAACCGTATGGGGGTCATTCCAGGCAGGGGAGGAAGCGGCTGCCGCCTCATGGTGGTGGGAGACTGGTCCGCCCAGGATGACGGGTTTACCGGGGAAATCCTTTTCGGCCCGGAAGAGGACCTCATGCTGGGGAAGATGATGGAGGCCATCGGTCTGAAGCCGGAAGAGGTGTATGTGACCAACTGCATAAAATGCTGCCCCGCAGGCGGAAGGGAGCCGGACAGCGCCTGCGCAACCGCCTGTTTTTCATTTGTCTGTCGCGAGATCGCCGCCCTCGGGCCGCCGGTCATCTGTGCCATGGGTGACCTTGCCGCCGGGATGCTCACCGGCAGGAAGGAACCGCTGATCCGTTTGCGCGGCCGTTTCACCGGCTGTCGGCACGCTTCCTCCACGGTGGTCATGCCCACCTTTCACCCCCGCCTGCTTTTGCGCAACCCGGAGATGAAAAAGGCGGTCTGGAGCGATCTGCAGGCGATCAGGCGCCGTCTGGAGGGAAAGAACGGTTGATTTTCCCCTCGCGCATGGCCAGCAGGCCCCGTTTGCCCAGTTCCCGGAAAAAGGTGGTGACCGAGATTTCCGCTTCTCTCCTGTTGGCCTGGTGAGCGGCTTGAAAGGCATCAATGATCTCCCTGACCGTCCGCTGTCCGTCGATCATCCGCCAGACGGCGGTACCCATCACGTCCAGCTGCAGTTTCCGGTCAATGACGGTGTTCCGCCGGGAGGAGAAACGTTTGTATATTCCCTGGAACCAGGGTTTCACCTGGACCTGGTAGGCAAGGCGCACTTCGCCGTTGCCGCTTTCCTCTTCCGCGACCCGGGGATTCTTTACCGGTATGCATTCCAGGGCCTGGTTCCTTGAACCGGGCCGGTTGAACCGGGAAACCTGTTTTGATCTGTTGAACGCCACTTTCGCCTGCCGGAGGTTGCCGGTCGTTCACGGGGCCGGGCGCGCGGTATACCGTCCGTGGATGTCTTCCATGATCGTTGCTTCGGGAGCGCCGCGCTTGCCCTCGCCTTTTGCACCCAGAATGACATTTTCGTCGGCGATATGCCAGATCTTTAACCAGGTCCAGACGGGTTTTCTCTGCAGCCGGCGGAGAAGGCGCTTTGGCCCCCTGGCCTCTTCCATCCAGGTGCAGGAATCCGGAGCGTGGGTGTCGGCGGGCCGGGCCGGATCGGCCAGCGAGGCGCCGAAGGCGCACAGGTCCCGGTTGTTGAGCAGAGCCGCGGCGGGCTTGAAGCGCAACAGGGTCAGGTCCGAATCGTCCAGCGAGAAGGTGAGGGTGAACCGGCCGACCAGGAATTCGTGGGCCCGCAGTTTTGCCGCGGCCGGCAGAACGGCCCTGATGTCATAGACCGCCCAGAGGAGGTCGTCGCCGTCCGCATGGTCGCGGAACGAGGACAGGACAAGGTTCATGGTCCGTTCTTCCCCGGGGATGTCATGAAAGTGCAGCAGGGTCGCCCGGCCGCAGGCCGGGCAGTAGAGCAGCAGCCCCCTGCTGTCCAGGGAGCCTTCGCGGAACGCAAACCCTGTCACAGTGAACGGGTGGAGAAGTTCTTCAAGGGCGGGGGGAAAGAACCATTCCCGCAGGCCTGCCCCTCCCTGCCCAAGGGTTTTGTCGATTTTCCTCAGTACCCGGTCAGGGGCAAAGCGGCGGCCGGCATGGTGCCATTTCATTTCCAGCACCGGCCGGCCCTCGTGCTCGAAAAAAAGATAATCGCGGAGAATGACCGTGGGCTGCCATTGCGGCGGCACCCGCACGGTTATCCCGTCCCAGCCGATAACCTGCCACTGTTCGGGAGAAAGGGTCATCCAGGGGCTAACGGGGGATCAGGTTTTCCCAGCTTTCATCCATCATGGCAGCCGGACATGCCTTTTTATCGGTCTGGCACTGCTTGCGGAAACACTCCCGCTCGGCAACGATCCGGTCCGGCATGGTCAGCTTGACCATGTTGCCGATGTTTTCGTCTATGTTTTTGAGGTTGTGCTGCAGGGACAGGGTGATGTAGGTGCCGTCCCGGTCGGTGAAGCGCCATTTCCACTCCAGGACGATGCCGAAGGCGTCGCCGGTGAATTCGGCCGGTTTGCCGAATTTTGCCCTGTAGCGCGACAACAGCTGGTCATAAAACTTGCGGCTCGAATCCTTGTATTTCATTTTGATCCTGATTATTTCGCCGGGGCGGTCGCAGGTGCCGTAGGATATCTCTCCCCGCCGGAACCCGCCGATATCATTGATTATCACCTCCTTGACATAATAGTTGTAGGTTAGGTATTCATAATCATCAATGGACGCTCCCAGCCTGATGTTGTTGATTTCGCGGGGGACGTTGTCCGCGGCAGGGGCGGCATGGGCCGGCAGCAGCAGAAGCATGCCGAACAGGGTCAGTATACGGTGAAGAGTCATGGGCCTTCTCCTCCGGGCGGCAGGTTTATTCTTCCGACCCGCATTCCCGCCAGGCTTCCTCCTTGAGGTGGTCGAGAAGATAATGGGTCTGGTCGACAAAGCGCTCGATGCGCAGCTTGATGATCCGGGAAACGGTTTTCGGCAGCTGTTCCGGATATTTTTCCATCACCTTGTGAAAGGCCTCCCTGGTGATGGTCAGTGCGGTTACGTCGGTCAGCGCAAAGGCTGAAAATAACCAGTCGAATTCGGCCAGCAGTGCCAGTTCGCCGAAATAGTTGAAGCCGTCGGCCGATAGCAGCTGGAGATGGAACTGACGGCCGCGGTGTTCGGCGCAGATGCCGATCCTGCCGCTGACGATCAGATACATGCGGTCGGCCGGTTCGCCCTGGACGGTTATTGGTTCGTTTGCCGGAAATTTCTCTATATTGGCAAGATAGGCATAAAGCCGGAGGGTTTCAAGCGCTGTTTCATGGAAAAAGGGAAGCTGCTGCAGGAAGGCCGTTTTCCTGTCGATGCTGCTGCCCTCACCGTTGTGCCGGTGTTTATTGTTTGTGGACGAGTTCATAAAATACTCCCTGTCGGTCCATGAGTTCAGCGTAGGTCCCCTGCTCTATAACCGCCCCGGCCTTGAGAACGATGATCCTGTCATACGTGGGGGTCAGGTCGAGCCGGTGAATGACGGCGATGATCGTTTTATGACCTTTATACCTGGTATCAATGAGTTTCTGGATCAGGGCCTGCGATTGATTGTCAAGACTGGCGGTGGCCTCGTCCATGATCAGAATCGGGGTGTCCTTGAGCAGGGCGCGGGCGATGGCCACTTTCTGCCGCTGGCCGCCGGAGAGCCGGTCGCCCTTGGAGCCGACCTCGAAATCGAGACCGATGTCGAGGATCTCATCCAGCAGTCCCTGGCGGGCAAAGGCGTCCATGGCGACGGAATACAGGCGTTCCTCATCGGGAGTCTCCCTGATGATGCCGCCGAAGAAAATATTGTCCTTGAGGCTGTGGCGGTAAAGGTATTCGGCGGGACAGAAGGGGATGAAATCCCGCGGATCGGTGTACATCGGCAGCGACGCCAGGACTCCGCTCTCCCGCAGCCGGCTGGTCGAGGTGAAGCAGGCCTCTATGTCGACCCCCATCAGATGTTCGAGGAAATAGTGGCGCGCCGCGACTATTTTGTCGTCCAGTCCCTCGGGCAGGCCTGTGATCGAATGTCTGCCGGGGACAAACCGCAGGGTTAGGAGGAGCAGCTGGTTTCGCTGCTGTCGCTGCCGGGGGGAGCCGTTGCCGAGATCGTCGAGCAGCGTCGCGTAGTTTTCGAGTTCATTCGCCTGCATGGGGCTGCGCTCAAAAAAGAACTCGTCTTCGCCGATATCCTTGAGCAGGTGAACGGTTTTCCGGGCGATGTCAAGTCCCAGGGCAACGAGGTCCTCTTCCAGCCCCCGTTCATCGATCAGCTTCCTGAACACCTTGTTGTCGGGAAGATGTTCGGTGTCGAACTCGCCGCTCAAGCTGTCGCCGAAGATGATATTGTCCCGCAGGGAACAGTACGTGAGAAAATAGTGGCAGTCGTAAAATTCGATGATGCCGGCAAACTGTTCGTTGAGCTCTCCCTGGATGATGCTCCGCATGTGCAGAAACTTGTCCAGCAGCAGCATGATCCGCTCCCGCGGAGGCGCCATGTTGAGACCGAAGCGGAGGATATCCTCCTCGAGTCCGACATCCCGCACCATGGACAGCAGGCTGGACCGGTCCGGCAGGTTCTTGTCATCTCCGCCGGCCCTGACTGCATACAGCAGATTGTCGCGAACCGTTCCGGTGAAGATGAACGGCTGCTGGGAGATCATGGTGATGTTCCGGCTGATATCCGCCTTGGACAGGGTGTTGATTTCCCTGCCGTCCAGGAGGATGGAACCATGGCTGGCATTGTAGAGCTGGGCGACCAGCAGGGCCAGGGTTGACTTGCCCGAGCCGGAGGAGCCGACCAGGGCGATCTGTTCGTTGGGCCTGATTCTGGCCGTGATGCCGTCGAGCAGTTTGACCGCGCCGATGGAGAAGCCTGTCTCTTTCAGTTCGATGTCGCCCCGCAGCCGGTAAGGTTCCCGTCCCTCCGGCAGCAGGGGATGTTCGGGGGGAAGGTCGAATATCTTCATGATCTGCCGGTAGCGTACCGACGCATCCTGGTACTCCTGGTAATATTCCATCATTTCCTTCCAGGGATCGTATATTTTTTCACAGGCGGAAAGAAAAGCAACCAGGGCACCCAGGGTAAACTGGCCGTGAATGGCCAGGTAGCCGCCGACGAGGAAGAGGATGAAGGGGCCGAAAGACTGGAACATGTTGTTGGCGAACTTCATGCCGTATTTGACGATGAAGAGTTTTTTCAGAATATGGTAGAGCCGGTTGACATAGGCGGCCATTCGTTTTTCTTCGAGGGCGAAGCTGGAATTGGAATGGACCTCATGAATGCCGGAAACCGCCTCGTTGACTATATTACCCATGGACCTGGTGTTGCGGATCCGTTTTTTGTTGAACCGGTTGTAGCGGCGCTGCAGCAGGGGGATGATCACCAGCTCGAAGGGGTAGACGGTCAGCGTCAGCAGGGTCAGCAGCGGGCTCATGCTGAACATGAAGCCGAGAAAGACCAGGAAGGTGAGGATGCTGGTGACCGGAATGGCCAGCGCGCCGCCGAGAAAGAGACCGATGGCATTGAGCTCGGCGGTCATGGCCGAGATGACGGTGCCGGGCTGCATCTTCCGGTAGAACTGCAGGGGGAGCTGGAGGATGTGGTGATAGAGCTCGTTGCGCATTCCCACCAGTATTTTCTGGCCGATCACTGTCTGCATGACATTGATGAGGTACTTGAGCAGGCTGGCCAGGGTGATCGCCCCGATATAGAGAGCGCAGTAGAGAAACAGAAGCTGTTCATCCCGAAGGTGGATGGCCTGGTTGACGATGCGTTTCTGCATTTCCAGGGGAAAGACCCGGAAAAAGAGGCTCACCAGGATGACGGCCAGCAGCAGGAGCTGCAGCGGGCGGTGACGGGTGAGAACCCAGTAAAGTAGAGGCCGCCGGGTTATCAGCACGTCGGCCTCCGGACGGGGAGGAAGAATATGGGCCGGATCCTGTCCGGTCGGTCGACCTTCATTCCTTTGCCCCCTTCATGTCTCCCCCAGGGTCGATTTTCGCCAAACGGCAATTCTCGGACATAGTCTACTATATGATTGTATCCCCTTGAAAATCAAGGGATTTATGAGATCGGCACCCCGTTGTCCCTCCGGTCAGTATGCCAGGTAGGAGAGCGATTTGAGAATCAGGGCAAAGCCCATGGCGAACATGCCGGTCAGGCCCATGCCGCAGGAAAAGCCGGCCAGCAGCACCGGGGCATACTGGCGCCACATGGCGCCGAACCGTTTATGGAAGTAGTAGCGCCCGAGCAGGGCGCCGACCACTTCCAGGATAATGCCGTGGGGAGTCGATTGACCCAGACCCCTGACGACCCCGTAAATCAGCAATACCGGCAGGCCCAGGAGGCTGAGAATCATGTACAGCACCAGCCCGAGTCCCAGTCCGGAGACCACGTAGCTCGCCTTGAGGGCCTGGAAGAACAGGGAGTTGCCTTCGAGGGTGGAGGTCTGCATAAGCAGGGTATTGAGGGCCTGGAGGTGCCACAGCTCCTGGGTATACGGGTACGAACTCGAGGGAATCGGGGCCAGGCGCCAGATGAACTGGGAAAAAAGCAGGCTGGCCACCATGATCACCGGGAAGACGATCAGTTCCGCCTTGATGATGCCGCGAAACGATGTGCCCGTCAGCTCCACCTCCCTGAAGCCGACGGTTGCTTCGCCGTAGTTGTGAATGGGTATGGGGGCGTACCAGATTTCGATGCCCTGGTAGCCGAAGTACTTGGCTCCGGCAATGAAGCTGGCCTCCCGCACCAGGGGCAGACTGACGAACTGGCCGGCGATTCCCTCCATGCGGGCGGTGATGTAGGAGATGACCGGGGTGTAGATGAAGCCGTAGCCGAGGAAAAAAATCCAGGGAAAGTTGGGGACCAGCCAGACGCAGAGCCCGACATAGGAGAGGGTGGAAAAGAAATAGATGGCGATGGACAGCCAGAAGTTGATGTCGCCCCGGCCGGGCGGCGGGGAAAACAGGTCCTTGAATGTTCCCCGTCCCGTACTGCCGCGGCTGAACGACCTGGCGACGGTCCAGATCCCGATGACGCCGATGGCCAGACCGAGGCCGATGCCGAAGCTCATGTAAAAATCGAAGTTGTTGGCAAAGACGGTGTCCACGGTGCCCATGCCCTGGTGCCAGCGGTGGAGGATCCCCTGCTGCCACAGGATCGGGTTGAGGATGACGGTGATGATCAGGCCGACCAGGCCGCCGATGACGGCCCAGAACGGCAGGACCATGCCGATGAAGACCAGGCCGAGATCGAGCTGCAGACCGGTGGCGACCGCCGGGAGGACTCCCTCGGTATGGCGGGTCAGTTCGATCCAGGGAATGGGTATGAGGCGGATGGGCTGGGTGAAGATCAGGCCGGAGATGACCGGCAGGAGAACATAGACGCCGCCGAAGGCCAGGCCGATGACGCCGCCGATGGAGAAGACCCGCCATTTCCAGCCCTTGTCCTTTTCGTCGGCGGATTCGGCCAGGGCCATGGTACCCAGGGCGCCGACCGGGGCCATGGGGAAGGGGAGGCGCTCGACATCGGAGGTGATGCGGTAGAGGGCATAGCCGAGGCCGAAACGGTCGACCCGCTGGATGATCTGCGAACCGACCAGCAGGAGGATGGGGATCAGCCAGTCGCGGTGGAGAAAGGTCCGCGCCGCCATGGACGCGGAGTCGGCTCCTGGCGCCACCCAGGACGGGATGAACTCGGTGACGCCGAGCATCTTGGCCGCGTCGGACTGCACCAGGTACTGGCTCCACAGCAGGCCCTGAAAGGGCGAAGCCAGGGCCGCGCCGGCCATGTAGTAGAGGATGAAGATTTCCTGCTGCCGGAGGTTGGTATGGGCCCGCTTGGCGATTTCGGCAAAGAGGATGATCGTCACCCAGCGGGCGGCCGGGCCGATGCCTAAGCCGATGACCAGCTGGAGGTACATGGAGCCGGGCATCATGAGAAAGCCGATGAACACCGCGCCGATGACGGTTTTCCAGTCGAAACCTTCCTCGAAATGTTCCGGCGCCTTGAGCAGGTCCCGGTATTCTTTCAGTTCCTTGTCGTCGTACATGATGTTTTCCGGATATCAGTCCGGCAGGACCTGATAGCTGGCGTCGGAAAAGAGTCCGATGATGGCCCAGGTGCCGCCCATGAGCAGATCGCCGATAATCAGCCCGATGAAAAAGAGCCGCAGTTTCTTGAACAGGACAACCCCGCCGTAGCGCATGCTGATCGCGTTGCAGAGCCAGCCGACGAAGAAGCTGAACCAGAGAATCCACATGGCCGAACTGTAGGCGGTAAGATAACCGATGGGGTGGATCGGCCACCAGTAAAACCGGTGGTAGCAGATCACCAGGATCAGCATGACCGCCGCCCCGGCGGCGGAGAAGATCCGGACCCAGTTGCCTGCCTCGACGCCGGTCTCGTTCAGGCGCACCACATTTTCATACACGTTGAGGGTGGTGCCGGTCGCCCATTCCAGCTGCAGCTCCCGCATGCCGTATTTGTAGCAGAGAGCCAGCATGGCCAGGAAGGAGCAGATGACCGCGGCGACAAGGGTCGCACCCAGGCCGAAGAGCAGCAGACGGCGGGAGGAGAGGGTATGGTGGACCTGCCGGGCGTGCAGCAGGGACGGCATCAGCGATTCCCGCAGGTCGACGAACAGCACCTTCTGGGCAACCGCTGCGATCAGCAGGCCGGCATGGGTGAAGAGGCCGGGCCCGAAAAAAACAAGCAGGCCGTCGATGGGGGCGGCGGTGAGGGTAAAGTAGCCGATGCCGCCCTGGCAGATGATCCGGGAGGCCACCAGGGTGATCATGAAGAAGGCCGAGACGACAAGCAGGGCGGCCTTGAAATTCATGCCGAAAAAGACCGCCCAGGCGATGATGGCCGCCATGCCGGCAACAGCGATCCAGAAGGAGAGGCGGACGCTGAACCATTCGGTGTGAACTTCCACCTTGCCGGGCCGCAGAGACTGGACGAAAACGTCCTTGAGGTGTTGGCGGGAGAGCCAGATCAGAAAGAAAAAGCAGACGCCGTAGGCGCCGATCATCTGGGTTTCCTCCGGCCTTGCCAGGGTGGGGCCGAAGGTGACGCCCAGGGAAGCAGCCGGGATGGAATAGCCGAGCACCGTGAGCAGGCCGAACAGCAGGCCGCCGAGCAGGTAGAAAAACCAGAAGGAAAGGGAAATCTGGCGGGCGGCCAGGAAGGCGAAACCGATGAAGACCGGATAAATATGTATTTTCAGCTTGATGAATCCCGACAGGATGCCGGACTGGGGAAAATAGGGGCCGGCCAGGACCAGGGTCGGGATCTGGGGCACCGTGGGGTAGTAGAAGTTGAGGCCGTTGACGGTGTGCAGGAACACCGGCACGGCAAGACCCCACAACAGATAGGGGCTGCTGAGAAAGCCGCCGAGCCTGTTTTCCTCGTAGTGTTCTTCCATGATCCGGGGAACGGTCAGGAGGGGGAAGTTCATTCGTTCGTTGTGAATCCATTGCCTGCTGAAGAGGTTGATGAGCGCGACCATCACCGCGTAGCAGAGGAAAATGAACACTCCCCAGGAGAGCAGGGGCGCCGCCCATTCCCGCCAGGGAATTCCGGCAAGCAGCTCGAACCATCCCATCTGCCTGCCGTTGAGCAGGCCGTTGTACATTCCGTCAACGGCTTCTTTCCCCGGATACAGCCAGGCGGGAAGCAGCGGGTGGACGATCTCCTGCCAGTTGTTTTCTGCCGTGGCAAACTGGAAGGGCACGGTCAGGTTGAGGAAAAACGTCCTCGTCAGGCCGGTATAGGCAATTCCCGAGCCGATGACCATCTGGATCCAGATGACCAGGAGTTCGCTGCCCGTCAGGACCCGCGAGCGGGGCATGATCCTGCGCAGCAGACCGGCCCCCAGCGTTGTCAGGAGCAGAACGTAGAAGGGGGCGAGGGGAAAGTGCCCTCCGCCCAGGGGAGTCGCCTGGTGCTGGATGTTGTTGACCGGGGTCAGGACGCAGATAAGCCCGGCCAGCACTACGCCGGCGATGACGGCCCTCGGTCTGACGGCCCGTTGCTGTGTGGTATCGGGGCTCATACCGGCTCGTCCGGGGCGATGGTTTTCGGCTGCGGCAGGAGACCGGCATAAAGTTCATGGGCTTCGTCGTCCAGTGACCGCCATACCAGGAGCTGTTTGCGCAAGGCGCTGAGAAAGGATTTGTTGATCCGCTGCCAGAGGCTCACCTCACCGGCCCGGTGCTTCATCACTACGCGGATTTCCAGGTATTCCTGACCTTCGGCGGCCGGACAGAAGTGGATGTCGACCCACTGCATGATCCCGAAATCAAACGGGGCCAGCCACACCTTGGCCCGGAGATGGACGCAGCCGGTCGCCATGGGCAGCTTTTTCCCCGGTTCTTCCGAGATCCTGACCACTTCGACCGGGCCGGTGGAAAACAGGCCGTGCGAGACGTCCTGATGGCCCTTGAAATAGCTGTACAGGAAACCGGCAATCGAGGTGTTCTCGTGGTAATGCATGAGAAAGGGCAGGGTGATGTCCATGGCATCGTTTTTGACCGGGGGCATGGTCCAGGAGCGGTTGACATCGGGAATGGCGATATTGGACGCCACCCGGGAAGGGTAGAGCACCGACAGGAGAACGACGGCCATCACCAGGACCATGGCCGCGACGCCGGCGGTTGACGAGTAGTTGACGGTGATGCCGCTCCACAGCCTGGTCCCCGAGAGCAGCTCGGCGCTCGTCTGGGCGAGCACATATCCCAAAACGGCGGACAGGATCGCAAAGGCCAGGGCTTCGGCGATGAACAGAAAGCCGACGTGCCTGGGCGCCAGCCCCACCGAGGTGTAGACGGCGATTTCCCTCTTGCGTTCGTACACCGAGCTGATCATGGTATTGAGAACGATGAGGACCGATATCAGCAGCGGAATGATGATATTGGGCATCCCGGCATAACTCATGGTCTCGCTGGCGTTGTACAGATAAACCCCCTTGTCTTCCCCGCTGAAGATGGTGAGGTTGAAGCGGTCGGTCAGGTCTTCGACTTCCTGCACGGCAACCGGGCCGGCTGCGCCGGAGGAGATGGCGATTCCCTTGAGCCTGCCGCCCATGTCGAGCAGAAGCGGCGCCGGAACGATGAGCACCTGGTCCGGGGGAATGTGCTGGTAGCGGCCTTGGAAGACTCGGACATCCTCACCGGATTCCAGCGCTTCCTGTTCAACTTCGCTCAGCTCCAGGGCCGATTCGCTGGGGAAAAAGGCCGGGGTGATGATTTCACCGTCAAGGTCCGTTCTCTGCTGAAGGAGATGTTCGGCGAAAACACCGACGACGGTCATTTTCATGCCCCACAGGTCAAGCTGATTGTGCTCCGGGTCGTCGGGATCGATGGCCAGGCGCTCGGCCAGGCGCGAGGGGAGAAGGACGACCTGCCGCTCCCCCGGGGCGAACCACCTGCCGCGCACCAGGATCTCGTCCAGGCCGGTGACGGAGGGCTCGGCGGCGGACAGACCGGTGATCCCGCTCAGGCTCAGGGTCTGCCCCTGAAAACCGGCGTTGATGCGCAACGCCCGCACCGGTTCTTCCGGTTCCAGCCAGACCCGCGGCGCGACCCGGGCCGTACCGCGGAACAAGGTGGCGAAGACGGGCAGGGACTCGGGCGGCAGGTCGCGCCAGCCGATGTTTTTCATCAGCAGACCGTGGTAGGGAGCGGTATCGGCAAAAAGCAGGCGGCTCTGCCGGCTCATCGACTTGACCGTGGTGAAGCTCATGATGGTGAAAGCGAGGATGATTAGGGTCAGGCAGGTGAGGCCGGTGCGCAGACGGCGGCGGCGGAGGTTGGAAACGCCGAGAAAAAAAGCGGCCACGAACGCCTTCCAGGTGCTGATTTCCGAGGGTCGCTTGTGGGATGTCCTTCGCTGCAGGAGAATCATTTCGTCCTCGAAACGGAGGATAATGATCATGGTCACCAGCAGCGACAGGCCGATGATGAAAAAGGCAAGGATCACCACCGTCGGGCTGTAGGCCAGTTCGAAGGCGGGATGTACCTGGGCGATCACCAGGATGAGGAGCAGGAGAATCCCGGTAAAGCCGACTATCCGTTTGTAGATGGAGACAAATCCGAACAGCAGCCGTTCCATGCAGAAGGCAAAGGGAACAAAAAGGGCGATGTAGAACAGGACCCCGAAGAGTACGTCCTTCTGGGTTTTTTCCACATGATTGTACACCCGGCTGGCCAGGGCCCAGGAACGGCTTGCCTCCTCGGAAAAAACATCGTATTGGAAGTTGCGCAGGGCCTGTTCGGCCGCGGTCAGGGCCTGGAGACCGTCCGCCTGCAGGGATTGGATCCGGGTACTGTGGATGCCGTGCTCCTCGAGATTGCTGATCCGTGGCTGCAGCAGGGTCCACATGTCCCTGGCGGCCAGATACGCGGTGTTGTGCAGCGATGGATGGCGGGAAACGTCGTATCCCGTGCCCTGCGGATTTGCCGGGCTGGAGTTGGTCAGGATGAGTTTTTTGTTCAGCACCGAGTCCGACAGGGTCAGCTTGAGGGGTGTCTCAGGTTCCAGGTAAATGGAGGCAATGATTGATTGCCGGGTGTCGATGCGGCTGTACCAGTAGCGGACCGGCGGGGCCTCCCGGCGGCCGTCCAGCAATTCCAGCCGGGTCATGTACCGGAAGCTACGCGGCTCCAGGAGGTTGAACAGCGTGGTCTGGCGGCATTTGAACATGATCAGGTCGGTCTTCATGGCGTTGCGTTGCATTTTGACCCGATAGGCGTCCTTGCCGGTCAGCTTTTTATCGATGGCCCAGACCGCCGACCCGTCTTCATCAAAGCGGTATCCCTCGAGAATGACTTTGTCCTGGACATGTTTTTTATCCGCCACGCCTTTGAGGAGGAAACGGCCCTGCCGGTCGGCCATGACGTAATATCTGCTCAGTCCCTGGAAGGCGAGCACGAGGGTCTGGGGGGCCGGGTGCTCGGCAAACAGTTCTCCGTGCAGCAGGAGACGGGTGTTTCCTTCGACCGTGGAGAAGCCGTTGCGGGAATACCCCTGCTCAAGCCGGTCGGCCAGGTCGACGGCGGTGATGAGGAGCTCGGCCGTGAGCCACTGCCGGTCGGCATATTCCCAGTCGACCCGGTCGGCGGTGTCGTACGGGGTTGACCAGTACTGGCGGATATCGTCAATGGTTGCCAGGGTCAGCCCGGGCAGCGCCGCCAGACTGCTGACCTCGCCTCCCAGGGCGGGCTTGTCGGGCAGCAGGTCCTGCCAGGGCAGAAGGCGGTCGGGGCGCAGGGTCGAGACAAAGGCCGGGCTTTCGGGCGGCAGCGTCGCAGCGCCGTCCTGGAGGGCGGTTTCGATATCCCGGAAGGCCGCGGTCCGGGTGATTCGCGCCAGCAGGGGATGATACAGGAAGCCCTGATGAAAGGCGCCCAGGCCGGTGCCGTGGCTTGACAGGTGAAGGGAGATAACCGCCCGCGGCTCGTATTCGGCCATAAAGGAGCGGAACCGCCTGACCTCGCTGAGAATTTCCTGCTGCTCGCGGAGTTCCTCCACCACTGCCAGGTGTTCCGCCTTTGACTTCGCGACCAGGGAAGCCAGCAGTTCGTGCTGGCCGCTGTCGATTTCCCGGAGGTTCGCCGTCCAGCCCAGCCGGCGCAGCCCAAACCGTTCCCCGGCCAGCACCCTGATCCTGTCGGCGATATCTTCTCCTCCTTCCTGCAGGCGCAGGCGCATCAATTCTCCGGAAAGAGCATCGACGCGGAGCTTGAGCGCCTGACTGACGGCCTCCTGCAGGACTTTCGTCGCGCTGTCGTCAATCCGGCCCGCGGCGTATTGCTCCAGCACCTCCAGATAGCTTTCCCGCTGCTGCAGGTCGGATTTCAGCTGCCTGTCCTTGTCCCGCAGGTCCTTGGCGGTGGCGGTGGCCGCCCAAACGGTTTCCCGCATGCCGGCCAGTCCCTGGGCATGGCCGCTGCTGGCAATGAGGAGAAAGGGCCGGTTGGGCGGTCGGCGGCCCAGGCGTTCCGCCAGTTGCAGCAGACCGGCAACGGACAGGGCTTCGTCCGCTCCGGGAGAGCGTCCGGGAACAAAGAAGCTGGAATCGTAAAACGCCTCGACGATGATGAGCTGATTTGCCAGCCCGGGATCGGACCCAGGGTAGAGGGCGTAAATATTCCGGGCCCTGGCCGCTGTCCAGTGGATGGTCGTTTCCAGGCGGACCTCCAGGCCGTCTAACGACTGCGGATCCACTCCTGTCCCGCCGGCAAGCAGGGCAAGGGTCTCCTCTTCCATCCAGAAACATGGAAACTGGAGGGGGGAAAGTTCTTCCTTGTTGGCAAAGCTGCTTTTCGACGGGGTGCCGCGGTTGATGTAAATAAGGGCGGACGCGCCCAGCGAGGCGGCATGGAGCCAGTTGCGGCCCGAATCGAATTCCATGAGGACTATGGCGCCCGCAATTTTTTTGGTGTTGAAGTCGGCGAAACCGCCCCTGCCCACATAGACGAGTTCTCCCTGCAGCCCTTCCGGCGGCAGGCCCTGGGGGGTGACGGCGTTGTAGCGGATGGGGTCAAGGGGGATCTCCCGGTCCCCGGCGACGAGCTTTGATTCCTGGTGTTCGAGGACCGGAACGGTAAAGCTGAAGGTGTCGAGCAGGTCCGGACCGGTTGCCGCCAGCCGTTCCAGGATATATTCCGCGGTTTTTTCCGCTCCCTGTGTTCCGGTGCCTCGGTCCCCATAGCCGCTCAGGGTTTCCACGGTGCCGCGCAGCCCGGAAAGGGCCGCCTGCCGATCCGGCGGTTCCGGCGGGGAGGCGGCCGGAGCTGCGGGCGCGGCAAAAAATATTCCGAACAGCGCGGCAACGGCGGGGAGCCGTCGGAGGACCTGCGCCGTTTTTCGGAAAAAAGGGGTCATTCTATGGTCCCAACCGATATGCGCAGTTCATCACGCTGCTCGATCTTGTCGATCAGGCCGTCGCGGATCCATATCACTTCGTCCGAGACGTTCAGCATCTTGAAGTCATGGGTGGCGGAGATGATGGTCACTTTGCGCTCCTCGCTCATCCGCTTGAGGAGATTGATGATTTCCTCCCCGGTTGTCAGGTCAAGGTTGCCCGTCGGTTCGTCGGCCAGGATGATGGACGGACCGTTGGCCAGGGCCCGGGCCACGGCCACCCGTTGCTGCTGGCCGCCGGAGAGCTCCGAAGGCTTGTGATTGAAGCGGTCGGCCAGCCCCACGGTTTTCAGCAGAATCATGCCCCGTTCCACCGCTTCGTCATTGCCGGTGCCGGCGAAGATCATTGGCAGGGTGACATTCTCCAGGGCGGTCATGACCGGGATCAGGTTGAAGGTCTGGAAGATGTAGCCGATCTTGCGGCAGCGCAGCCAGGCCAGTTCGTAGGCGTCGAGCTGGGCAATATCCACTTCGTTGATGAACACCTTGCCCGAAGTGGGTTTGTCAAGGCCGCCGATCATATTGAACAGCGTGCTTTTGCCCGACCCGGACGGTCCCATGATGGAAACGTGTCGGTCGGCGGCAATGTTCAGGCTGATGCCTTTCAGCACCTCCAGGGTGTGACTGCCCAGCTGAAACGTCTTGACCACATTGGTGGTCCGGATAATGGCGTGCTGTACGTTGGCGGACCTGTCGGACGGCATGGCTTACTCCTCAACCCGCATTGCTTCCACCGGCGCCATCCGCGCCGCCTTGACGGCGGGAAAGACGACTCCGAGCAGGCTGAGGAGGCAGCCGGTGGCGGTGGCGGTCAGGATGGTCATGGTTATTCCCCCCAGGGGCAGGGCCGTGAAGACAAGGGCGCCGAACTGCACGGCCGATGAAGCAACGGCAAAAACCGCACCGAGGAGCGCGCCGGCGGCGGCGCCGATAAATCCCTGCATCAGGGCTTCCAGCAGGAACAGCCGCAGGATGAAACTGTCCAGGGCGCCGAGGCATTTCATAATGCCGATTTCCCGAAAACGTTCGGTGACCGCCATGAGCTGCGCGTTGACGATGCCGACCACGCAGACCATCAGGGAGAGAATGACGAGCCAGCGCTGCTTGGCGCTTTCGCCGATGGCTGCGTCCCCGGGCTGGACATCGTAGCCCGCCTGCAGCAGCGCCCTGAAGCCGGCTTCGCTCCCGGTCTGGAGGATGGTTTCGGCTATCCGGTTGCCGGCCTGGACATAACAGAGAAAGGCGACCGCCAGCACCAGGCTGAGGGTGGTGATGAGCGAGCGGAAAAAGCGAACCCGGATGGACTGATAGGCAATTTCAACGGATTTTCCGAAGGGGAGAGCGACAAGCCGTTCCATACCTGCTGCAAACCTGTGAAGATGAATAATTATGGTTCATCCGACTAAAGCGTACTTTGTTTCATGAAGGGCATAGATTTTCAGTTTAAAGAATTCCATATCGCGAAAACCATATGCCTGTTTCTGCAATGTTTTAATTTTGTTGTTGGTTCC
>DSAE01000026.1 GCA_011372855.1 Desulfobacteraceae bacterium | reverse complement strand
GGCATGGGAGTCGACAAGAAACGGAATGAAGGCCGGGGTTAACTGGCAGTTCACTGCTGAAGATGCCCGGATCAAACTGAACCGTCTTTATCCAACATTAGAGATGTGACAGGACACTAGTACCGTTTGGGGCAAGAGTGCTGCTGGCCCAGACCCCGATCAAGAGGGCGACCATCCCAAGAGCGGCTACCACACCATAGATGATGTGGAAGTGCACCAGCTGCTGTTCGCCGCCATCGGCCAGTCTGCCGAGGAGGAAGCCGCCCAGTGGAGCGCCGATCAGATTGCCGACGATGGTTACCGAGGAAAAAAGTGACAGCATTTCCCCCCGCTTCTTCCCAGCCACATCTACCACTACCGCCATGATGACCGGACCATAGATGGCTGTCGCGAACCCGTGCAGAAACCTGACCAACAGCAGGGTGTTGTAGGTATGAACCACCAGATAGAGAAAAGGGATGACGGCAAAAAATGCCAGGCCGATCAACATGGTACGACGTCGGCCGATGATGTCGGAGATAACTCCGGCCGGCATCTTGAAGAATACGCCGGTAATGGTAGAAATAGCCACGGCAAACCCGATGGCCTCAGGACCTACGCCGAATGAAGCGGCAAACAGGGCCAACACCGGTGTCCTGGCCAGGGCATAGGAAGCCTTGGCAAGAAAACCGGAGAGGCAGAGACCGTAAAAGTTTGTCCGTGGATCCATTTCCGTGCCTCTTTATTTTGAACCGAAATACTTGATCGCGGCGGCCATTTCCTTTTCAAAATCCTCGAGGATATGCCCGAAGCGGCCTTTTACATCATCACTGAGATGCTGAACATATTCCCTGGCCGCCTCTTCCCCGTATTTCTCCTTGAACATCTGAAAATTGTCCGGGATGGCGTTGATGTCATGCCGGGTATTCTTGTTGGCCGGGTCGTCGATCCATTCGTGAACTTCAAGGTATTTCTTGCCGGTTCTCTTCAGACTGATTTCTACATGTTTTTCAATACTTGGCATACCCATGCTCCTTTATTAGGGTTTTTCTGTTATGGAAAGATAGAGCGCTTCAAAGATAGCCATTCCCTGCTCCAGGGTTTCACTATCCGTTAACGCTCTATTGCGGATACCCTTGATTATCATTTCAATCACACGTGCTTCCGGTGCGGCAAATTTGCCATCCTTGATATCAATGTCATGAATAATCCCGGCAAGGTAGGCGAGCCCCTTTTCTTCAAGTCCAAAACTCTTGATCAGGACCTCGAAAGTGCATAAGTCATCGATATGGGTGAAATCACCGTTTCGCACGTCATAGGAAACCTCTCGATCTCTGTTGAGATCTTTTAAATCAGCCTCATCCCTGAAAGCAAAAGTCGCCTGGTTGTCGATGAATCGACGGATCAGCCAGGCAGAAGCCATTCTGTCCACAAAGGGCCGTTTGCGGGTCAACCAGGTCAGGCCGGAAAAGTTTTTAATTCTGCGACCGTTAGGCAATACTGTTGATTTTGGTCCTTTTTCGACTGCAGAAAGTTCTTCCAGTTGTGTGCGGAGCGCACTAATTTGCGCTGTCAAATTCAGTCCAAATTCTGATTGGAAAAAATCACGGTGTTGAACCGCTTGGAAATCAGCATGAATTTTTTCATACTGACGGAAGAGTGATGTTGATTTCCTGTCCTTGCCGCCTTTCCGCAGATTGCGGATTCTGCCGGAAAATTCATCGATTTTCTTAGCGATTTCCTGATACTCTGGACGCCGCTGCTCATTGAACAGAGCAATGATCTCCTGTTGCTGCAAGGGCTCTATGCTCTCAGTTTTGACCAGCAGCCCCTCCCCTTTCAGCCCGGGGAGTTCGGCCAGCATCCACTGCAGGGTCTCCTGGTGCTCTTCCCCGTACGGCAGGATGTAGACCCCACCCTTGAGCTGGACGGCGCCAGTCTTTATCAACTTACGCCAGACCTTTACCCGGTTTTTCACCGGAGTCGCCGGAATCGAATAAAAAAACAGCAACCACCTTAATTGAGTCATATCCATCATCCCCTTCCTTCTCTAATCAATGAGAGTAAAAAGTATCAGCAGTTGCATAACTATGTAACGTATGTTGCTAACTGTCAATGGGGAATATGAAAAAGAGGAAGGTGATCCGCCTGACGGCTATCGGGTTGTTTTATGTTTGTTTTGACGGAATTTGAAGAGAGGAGAGATTCGAACCGGCAACCTTATTCTGATAATCAGTTAGCCCGGTTGAGATATATCGTATACAAACTACTCCAGTTTTTCTGACTGATTTTTGCCTATTCCTTGTAAGCGGTCAGTTTCTTGGACAAAACTACAACAACCGATTAATATACTTTTTAACTCCAAGTATCCCTTTCAATTTCCAACTTCGCCTTGTTTACTGACTGTAATTTGTCGAAAGGATAAAACCCTAACCATTGAATATGGTTAGGGTTTTATTACTGAACTGGCGGAGGAGCAGGGATTCGAACCCTGGGTGGAGTTGCCCCCACAACGGTTTTCGAGACCGTCCCGTTCAACCGCTCCGGCACTCCTCCGTTTGTCGGCATGATGCCAATGTCTGCCCTTGTCACAGGACCTCCATGGTGGGCGGCCATCAAAAATACATGGATTTCCCGCCACCGTCAAGCTTATGTCCGATTTTTCGTCTTTCCCGCCGCATTCCGCTCCAGGCCGCAGCGCCCGCGGAAACCGCCCGGCAGCCCCCCCGACCCCGGCTGCGGGATCACCCTGTGTTTTGTCCCGCCCGCCCGGTTTGACAGGGACCTGCCTTTGGCATACACTGAGCCGCATCAAGGAGAAACCTCCGCTCCCCGGGAGCGGACGGCGGCCTTTCCATTTCCAGCCGCCGACCAGTCAACCCCAGCAGAACGGAAACATCATGACATACCGCATCGAGCATGACACCATGGGAGAAGTCCGGGTTCCCGCCGAACGGCTCTGGGGCGCCCAGACCCAGCGAAGTTTGAACAATTTCCGTATCGGCGCGGAAAAAATGCCCAAAAGGCTGATCTATGCCTTTGCCCGGCTCAAAAAAGCCTGCCCCACGGCCAATCATCATTTCGGCAAACTTGACGAGGCAAGATCGCAGTGCATCGTCAAGGTGTGCGACGAAATTCTGGCGGGACGCCACGACGAAGAATTCCCCCTGTCCGTGTGGCAGACCGGCAGCGGCACCCAGACCAACATGAATCTCAACGAGGTGATCGCCAACCGGGCCAATCTGCTGCGGGGAGAAGAGGTACCCGAAAGTCCGCCCGTTCATCCCAACGACCACGTCAACATGTCGCAAAGCTCCAACGACACTTTTCCCACGGCCATGCATGTGGCGGCGGTCACGGACATTGAAGAGCACCTCCTGCCGGCGGTCGCGGCGCTGGCCGCAACCCTGCACCTCAAGGCGGAGCAGTACAGCCATATCATCAAGATCGGCCGGACCCACCTGCAGGATGCCACCCCGCTGACCCTCGGGCAGGAGATCAGCGGCTGGGCCGCCATGCTCGACAACAGCCGCGACCAGATCAGCCGCTCCCTTGAACCGCTGCGCGCCCTGGCCATAGGGGGTACGGCCGTCGGCACCGGGCTCAACGCCCCGGCCGGATTCGGGCCGTTGGTCGCCGAACACCTTACCCGCCAGACCGGCAGAAAGTTTGTTTCGGCCCCCAACAAGTTCCACGCCCTGACCTCCCACGACGCCCTGGTGTGGGCGAGCGGCGCCCTGAAATCACTGGCCGCCAACCTGATGAAGATCGCCAACGACATCCGCTGGCTGGCCAGCGGCCCCCGCTGCGGCATCGGCGAGTTGACCATCCCCGCCAATGAACCGGACAGCTCGATCATGCCCGGCAAAGTCAACCCCACCCAGGCCGAGGCGGTCACCATGGTCGCCTGCCAGGTCTTCGCCAACGACACGGCGGTGGCCTTCGGCGCCAGCCAGGGCAATTTTGAACTGAACGTCTTCGAGCCCGTCATCATCCATAATTTCCTGCAGTCCACCCGGCTGCTCACCGATGTAATCCATTCGTTCAACACCAACTGCGCGGCGGGATTGGAACCGGTCCCGGAAAAAATAGCGCACAACCTCAACAATTCACTGATGCTGGTAACGGCCCTCAATCAGCATGTCGGCTATGAAAAGGCGGCCCTGATCGCCAAGACGGCGTACAGCGGCAACATAACCCTCAAGGAGGCGGCTCTGCGGCTCGGTCTGTTGACGGCGGAGGAGTTCGACCGGCAGGTGGATCCAGGCAAAATGGTGCACCCGGAGAATTGACGGTCCGACGGGCGGCGTCTCAGGCCGTCGCCCTTTCGGTCACATCATCGATGCGGAGCAGGATCTGGTGATCAATCTTTTCCGTTGACACATTGAACCGCATGATGCGGTTGCCGTGGGGAGTTTGGATATTCTGAAAGGCTGGCACGTTGGTGTACCCCCTGCCATGGGCCAGGGTGTCCATCACCAGGTTCCTGATCGCGCAGGTCCGGCAGTAGTCGGTGCGGCCGCACCCCTTGGGCAGGTTGGCAAAGGCGCAGCCGAAAACTTCGCCCCCCGGATGCCCCTCGATATCGACGAGGTTCTTGCCCAGCAGCTTCTGACCGCTGGCGTTGGCCGTCCGCACAACTCCCCGGCTGTCCAGGACCAGCACCGGCTCGGCAATATCATTCAGCCTGTCCCGGACCTCGCTGGGAAGATCCTCGGCCAGGTGAAGGGTGCACCTGGCGCATAACCCGTGGGTTACCACCTTTTCCGTGCGCTGCTCTTCCTGGGGCCGCAAAGGCCTCTTGCAGCGGAAACATATTCTTGCCATCTTCTCTTACCCCCAATGAAATACCTTGCGGGCCCCGGCACGGGTGCGCAACCATTCACTACAGTGCCGGCGCCCGGCAATCCGGAGCGGATGCTGTCCGACGGCCGGTCACGGCAGCCGGCGCACCGCCCCCTGGTCAGCCGAGGAGGCGAAATGGGCGTAGGCCCTGAGGGCGGGGGAAACGACCCGCTCACGTTCAGGGGTGAAAGCCTCTTTCCCCTTGGCCTCCTCCGCGCTTCTCCGGCGGCTGAGCTCCTCGGCGTCGACGCGCAGTTCAAGCCTGCGCCGGGGAATATCTATCTCCACCGCATCACCGTCGCGGACCAGCCCGATGGCGCCGCCGCCCGCCGCTTCCGGGGAGACATGGCCGATGGACAGGCCGGACGTCCCGCCTGAGAACCGTCCGTCGGTCACCAGGGCGCATTCGGCCCCCAGGTGCATGGATTTGAGATAGGAGGTGGGATAGAGCATCTCCTGCATTCCCGGCCCGCCCCTGGGTCCTTCAAAAAGGATGAAAACGACATCGCCTGCCTTGACCTTTCCTTCCAGGATCCCTTCGCATGCGGACTCCTGCGAGTGATAGACTCTGGCCGTGCCGGTGAACTGAAAACGGGATGGGTCGACCCCGGCCGTTTTGACAATGCTGCCGTTGGCGGCGATATTGCCGTAAAGGACCGCCAGTCCACCCTCCCTGCTGTAGCAGTGCGCGATATCGCGGATGCATCCCCCCTCACGGTCGAGATCAAGTTCGCTGTACATGGTCACCTGCGAACCCATGACCAGGTTGCGCCCTTTCCCCGCCGGGGCACTCCGGAACAGGAGCAGGGCCTCCTCGGTGACCGTCGGCCGCATGACATCATAGCGGTCCAGGGCCTGGGCCAGGGTCAGGCCGTCGACCCGGAAAACCGAGGTATCCACCAGTCCGGCCCGGTCCAGTTCGCCGAGGATGCCGAGAATGCCGCCGGCCCGGTTGACATCCTCGACATGATAGGGCGAACTGGGGGCGACCTTGCACAGGTTGGGAATTTTTCGCGACAACCGGTCGATGTCCGCCATGGTGAAGTCGACACCGGCCTCATTGGCAATGGCCAGCAGGTGCAGCACCGTGTTGGTTGAGCCGCCCATGGCAATATCCAGGGCCATGGCGTTGTCAAAGGCGGGCCGGGAGGCGATGCTGCGGGGCAGGACCGAGGCGTCGCCCCGGCCGTACCAGGCGTCGCACATCGCGACAATCCTGCGCGCCGCCTGTTCGAAAAGCCCCGACCGATTGGCATGGGTCGCCACCACCGTGCCGTTGCCCGGCAGGGCCAGGCCGATGGCCTCGTTCAGGCAGTTCATCGAATTGGCGGTGAACATGCCCGAGCATGATCCGCAGGTCGGACAGGCCGCCTGTTCCACCTCCGCCACCTCTTCATCCGAAACAGCCGGGTCGGCGGCCATGATCATGGCGTCGATCAGATCGTAGCGCTTCTCCCGGATGACACCCGCCTCCATGGGGCCGCCCGAGACGAATATCGCCGGGATGTTGAGCCGCATGGCCGCCATCATCATGCCGGGGGTGATCTTGTCGCAGTTGGAAATGCAGACCATGGCATCGACCTTGTGGGCGTTGCACATGTATTCCACCGAATCGGCGATCAATTCCCTGGAGGGAAGGGAATAGAGCATGCCGTCGTGTCCCATGGCGATGCCGTCGTCAATGGCGATGGTGTTAAACTCCGGGGCGAAACATCCCTGTTTTTCGATGAACTGCTTGACCCGCTGCCCAACCTCATGGAGATGGACATGGCCGGGGACCATCTGGGTGAACGAGTTGACCACGGCGATGATCGGCCGGCCGATCTGTTCCTCCGTCATGCCGTTGGCCCGCCACAATGCCCGCGCGCCCGCCATTCTCCTGCCCTGTGTCGTCACGCTGCTGCGTAATGGAACACCCATGTGTCCGTCCTCCTGCCGCTAAGGTGAAAATTCATTTTTTTCTTGTAATTTACCGTCAGTAAGAGATAGTACAATAAGAAGAACTCTGTCAATAACTTATACTGGTGCCGGCATGAAACAGCAGGAAATCAACTACTGGATCACCGCCATGATCAACAGGCATGAACGGGTGTCCGACCTGAACATGACGGTCGGCAAGCCCCTGCAGGTGGAGAGCGACGGGGTCCTGGTGCCCGTCGAGGTCACGCCGCCGATCAGGGAGTTGACCCCCTTTCAGACCGAGGTGTTCGCTCTCAACCTGATCGGCGCCAACCAGCGGCTGCTCAGGGACCTCATCACCAGAGGCTCCTGCGACCTCTCCTATTCGCTCAATGACGAAACGCGGTTCAGGGTCAATATCTTTCACCAGAAGGGGCATATCTCAACCGTCCTGCGCAAGCTTGAAACCAAACTGCCCACCATAGAAGGGTTCAATTTTCCCGCCGCCTTCAACCTGATGGCCAGGGAGCGGAACGGCCTGATTCTCTTCACCGGCGCCACCGGTACCGGCAAAACAACAAGCATGGCCGCCATCCTCAACAAGATAAATGATGAACGGCCGGTCCACGTCGTCACCCTGGAGGACCCCATCGAATATGTCCATCCCCACAAGGTGGCGACCTTCAACCAGCGCGAACTGGGCGACGACTTCGATCAGTTTGCCAGCGGCCTGCGGGCCGCCCTGCGCCAGGCCCCGAAAGTCATCCTGGTCGGCGAGATCCGCGACCGGGAAACCCTGGAAATCGCCCTCACCGCGGCCGAAACCGGTCACGTGGTTTTTTCCTCCCTGCATACGATTGATGCCGGGCAGACGATCAACCGCATCCTGGGCATGTTCGAACACGACGAACAGCCGGAGATACGGAACCGGCTGGCGGATACCATCCGCTGGATCGTCAGCCAGCGGCTGCTGCCCAAAGTCGGCGGCGGGCGAATCGCGGCCATGGAAATCCTCTGCACCAGCCTCCGCGTCAAGGACCTGATCATCAACGGCGAAACCGAGGAAAAAACCTTTTACAATGTCATCAAGGCCGGCTCGACCAGCAACATGCGCACCTTTGACCAGCACCTGCTGGAGCTGTACGAACTGGGACTGATTACCGAGGAGTCCGCCATTACCTTCAGCTCCCATCGCAGTGAAATCAAACGCGGACTCGATACCGTCAAATCGGCCCGGGGCGAAAAGACCTCCGATATTGACGAACTGAAAATGGAGCAGGAGGAAACCGACGACTCCTTCTTCTAGGGAGTCCTGGCCTTTCTCCGTCCCCGGGGCCGGCGGCGCCGGGAAACAGCCCCAGAGGCCCATACGCAATCCGGAGCAGCACATGATCACTTCCTGTCCCCACTGTCAGAGCCCCCTCACCATCGGCGAGGCGCAGCAGGAAAAACTGAAAAAAGCCTTGGCCGCCCTGGCGCCGGGCAAAAAGCTGACCATCAGGTGTCCGTCCTGCAGCAAACCCATTGTGCTCGGCGCCCGGAACGAGCCGGGGGCGAATCCCTCCACGGCCGTCAAACCCCCCGGACCTCCGGATTTGAGCTGGATGAAAGAGGGCCGTCTCCAGGATGATGAAAAACTCGAAGATGTGCCCATGGCCCTTGTCCTGTATCCTGAGCACAAGCAGCGGGACATCGTCCGCGAGGCCCTCGAGTCGGTGGGCTACCAGGTGATCGCCGCCGCCGATGTCGGCGAGGCGATGGAGCGGATGCGGTTTGTCAACTTTGCCTGCGTCGTCCAGCACTCGCAGTTTGACGGACCGGTCCTCGAACAATCGACTTTTCATCAATACATGCGCAACCTGGCCATGACCAGGCGGCGCTATATCTTTTATATTCTCATCGGCCCCGAATTTCATACCCTCTATCACCTTCAGGCCCTGGTCCACAGCGCCAACCTGGTGGTCAACGAAAAGGACCTTCTCAATCTGCCCCTGGCATTGCGCAAGGCCATTCCCGTCTATGAAGAACTGTTCGGCCCCTTTATGGAAGAACTGACTTCGGCAGGCAGAAGCTGATCAGGGTCCTCCGCCGGCCGCGATTTCCGTTTTTTCCCGGAAAAAAGACAGATTTTCAGGATGAAACAGTTGTTTTTACCTGACAACTCTGTTAATAAATTTTTCTTAACCAGCCGTCCACAGGACGGACGGCTGGACATGGATTATCCCAACGTCAACCCTCAACCACAGCAACGGCCGGCAAACCCGGTCCACCAAGGAAAAGAAACACATGACGAACACTGGAACACAGCCCGTGAAAGCGGCGGAAAACACTGGCAGCGAGGAAATGAGCTTTGCTGAACTTTTTGAGCAGGAAGACCACAACACCGTTATCAACGTCGGAGAAGTAGCCATCGGCACGGTCGTCGGCATCGAACACGATATGCTGCTCATGGATGTGGGAGACAAGGCGGAAAGCTACATACCTCTTTCCGAATTCCGCCATGAAGATCCCGACCGGGAGATCAAGGTCGGCGATCAGTTTGAAGTCTTTATCGAACGCCGCAAGGATGAAGGCGGCCTTCAGCTTTCCCGCGAAAAAGCCATTGCCATAAAAGTGTGGGATAAAATCGCCCGCATTCAGGAAGAAGACAAAACCATCGAAGGCCGGATCGAAAGCCGGGTCAAAGGCGGCATGTCGGTCGATATCGGCGTCCCGGCCTTTCTGCCCTATTCCCAGATCGATCTGCGGCCGGTCAAGGACCTTGACAGCCTGATCGGCAAAACCTTCGAGTTCAAGGTTCTCAAATTCAACCGGAAGCGCAACAATGTTGTCATTTCCCGCCGGGCGATTCTTGAAGAACAGCGCTCAAAGCTGCGGGAAAAGATGCGGTCGACCCTGGAAGAAGGGCAGACAATCGTCGGCGCCATCACCAATATCACCGATTACGGCCTGTTCATCGACCTGGGCGGCATGGACGGTCTCTGCCATATCACCGACCTTTCCTGGGGCAGGGTTTCCCATCCCTCGAAACTGTACAAGGTGGGGGATGAAATACAAGTCAAGGTCCTCAAATACGACAAGGATTCCGACCGGGTGTCCCTCGGCGTCAAACAGCTCCGGGAAGATCCCTGGGCCTCTGTGCCGGAAAAATACCCGGTGGGTGCCACGGTCACCGGCAAGGTGGTCTCCATAACCGATTACGGCGTGTTCGTCGAACTCGAGGAAGGGGTCGAGGGACTGGTGCACATTTCCGAAATGAGCTGGTCCAAAAAACCGAGGCATCCTTCCAAAATGGTCTCCGTGGGCGACGAAATCGAGATCAAGGTCCTCAAGGTCGAGGCCGAAACCAAGCGTATTTCCCTGGGCATGAAACAGCTGCAGCCGAACCCCTGGGACGTGGTCGAGGAGAGTTATCCCGTCGGCTCGGTAATCGAGGGCAAAATTAAAAATATCACCGATTTCGGTGTATTCATCGGCATCGAGGAAGGCATCGACGGCCTGATTCATGTCTCCGACCTGTCCTGGACGGAACGGATCAAGCATCCATCGGAAAAATACTCCAAGGGCGAAACGATCCGGGCGGTGGTCCTGAAGATCGACAAGGAGAATGAACGCTTCTCCCTCGGCGTCAAGCAGCTTGAGCCGGATCCGTGGGTTGCCGCGGTCAACAACTATCCCACCGGTTCCATCGTGGAAGGCACGATCACCAATGTCACCGATTTCGGCATATTTGTTCAGCTGGAAGAGGGCATTGAGGGGCTGGTTCATATTTCCGAGATCAGCAGGGAAAAAATCGACACCCCGGTCGGCATGTTCACCGTCGGCGACAAGCTGAAGGCCATGGTGATCAGCGTTTCTTCCGAAGAGCGCAAGATAGCCTTATCGCTGAAGGCGCTGGAAGGGGACGAGGGCAAAGCCCGGGAAGAGTATGAACAGAAACAGCAGACCTCTTCAGGGCCCTCCACTTTCGGCGATCTTCTGAAGGCGGCGGCAGACGACAAAAACGGAGAGGATTCCTCCAAATAAAGGACCACCGGGCGCCGCCCGGCGGCGCGGACGGTTATCCTCATGCGAAACTGACTCTTTTCCCCCTATGACCGCAGGCGGGGCGTGCCCGGCCTGCGGTCGCAATGAACAAAAGGTAGACGTAGACCATGCTCAAACGTGAACTGGTAAACAAAGTTGCCGGACAACTCGACGGCTATTACAAGAAGGATATAGCCCTGGCGGTCGATCTCATCCTGGAGGAAATTTCTCAGGCGTTGATCGAAGGCAGGCGGGTTGAAATCAGGGGCTTCGGCAGTTTTTCCGTCCGGTCGCGCAAGCCGCGCAACACCAAAAATCCGAAAACCGGCAGGATTATGAATATTTCCGAACGGAAAACCCTGCACTTCACCATGAGTAAATCCCTCAAGGAGGCCCTCATCGAAAAGGAGTGAGATCCTTCTTCGGCAGCGGACAAATCAACCGGTCAACCTCGTTGGCCGGTTTTTTTATTATGTACGACTCCATGTGATGGAGCCCGATTCAGCGGAACAGGGAAACGTCGCCCTTTCCCTCGCGGAGGATTTCCGGACGATCGTCTATGAAGGAGACGACCGTTGACGGGGACGGAACGATCTGGCCGCCGTCGATGATCAGATCAATCTGGTTGCAGAACAGATCATTGACATCGTACCCGTCCAGGGGGAGCCGGCCCCCTGTCTCCAGCATGGCGCTGGTGTTCAGGATGGGATTGCCGAGCCCCTTCACCAGGGCCAGGCTGATGGCGTGGTCCGGCACACGGATGCCGACGGTCTTCTGCTTGGTGAGCATGATGCGCGGCACCAGTTTTGTTCCCGGCAGGACGAACGTATACGGGCCGGGCAGGCATTTCCGCATCAACCGGTAGGCCGTGTTGCCGACATGACTGTACTCGCTGATATTTTTCAGGTCCGAGCACATGAAGCTGAACGGCTTGTGCTTCGGCCTTTTTTTAATCTGGTAAACGCGCTTGACGGCTTTCTGATTGAAAATATCGCAGCCGATACCGTACATGGTATCGGTCGGATAACAGATCACCCCTCCCTTTCTCAACACCTCGATCACCTGGGCAATAAGACGGGCCTGGGGGTTATATGGATTGATTTCCAGAAGCATTGCCATGACATATCACCTGACTATCAAGTGGAACACTTAACCAGGAAACGGACGGAAAATCCACCGGAATTTTCCGTTCCGGCCGGCGGCGGACAAACCCGCCGCCTATCCGGCCCCGTTGTATTTACCGTTTTCTTTTATTCCCTAACATGCTACATTGCGCCGCAATAACAGTTATTCCCCTACCAGGAAGAGGAAGGTTCATGTTCGACAAGGATATCCCCCCGGCATATACATTTGATGATGTTCTCCTGGTTCCCTGCGCCTCGGAAGTCCTGCCGTCCGAGGTTTCCCTGGAAACCAGGCTCACTGACTCCGTCACCCTCAAGGCCCCCCTGGTCAGCGCGGCAATGGACAGTGTCACCGAGCACCAGACCGCCATTGCCATGGCCCGGGAAGGCGGCATCGGCATCATTCACAAAAACATGGGCAAGGAAAACCAGGCAATTGAGGTTGAGCGGGTAAAAAAATCCGAATCCGGCATGATCATCGATCCGGTCACGGTCACCGAAGACCAGAGCGTGGGCGAGGTGCAGGCCATCATGCGCAACTACAAGATTTCAGGCCTGCCGGTTCTGCGCGGCGACAAACTCGTCGGCATCGTTACCAACCGGGACCTGCGCTTTGTATCGGACGAAAACCTGCGGGTCAGGGACGTCATGACCAGCAAAAACCTGGTCACCGCCCCGGTCGGCATTGACCTGGAGCATTCCAAGGCCCTGCTCCACGAACACCGCATCGAAAAGCTGCTGGTGGTCGACGACCAGGGACATCTCAAGGGCCTGATCACCATCAAGGATATTGAAAAGATCAGGAAATACCCGTATGCCGCCAAGGACAGCATGGGCCGCCTGCTGGTGGGAGGAGCGGTCGGAGTCAGCAACGACCTGATGGAGAGGACCGAAGCCCTGGTCCATGCCAAGGTTGATGTCGTCGTTCTCGATTCGGCCCACGGTCATTCCGCCGGCATTATCCGGTCACTGGAAAAAATTAAAAACGCCTGGCCTGATCTTCCCGTCATCGCCGGCAACATCGCCACCACCGAAGCGGCCAGGGATCTGATCAAGGCCGGGGCAAACGGCATCAAGGTCGGGGTGGGACCGGGCTCGATCTGCACCACGCGGATTGTTGCCGGGGTCGGCGTCCCGCAGTTGACCGCCCTGAAGAACTGCGTCGAGGAGGCCGGCAAAAAAGGGATACCGGTCATTGCCGACGGCGGCATCAAATATTCCGGCGACATCTGCAAGGCCATTGCCATCGGGGCCGATGCCGTCATGATCGGCTCTCTCTTTGCCGGCACCGATGAAACCCCCGGCGAGACCTTCCTTTTCCAGGGCCGGAAATACAAGGGCTATCGGGGCATGGGGTCGCTCGGCGCCATGAATCTGGGAAGCAGCGACCGCTATTTTCAGGAAGGTTCCTCCTCCAAGCTGGTGCCGGAAGGAATCGAGGGCAAAGTTCCCTATCGGGGGCCGATATCGGAGGTGGTGTATCAACTCCTGGGCGGCCTGCGTTCCGGCATGGGCTATATCGGGGCGTCCTCCATTGCGGAGCTGCACAAACGCGCCCGTTTTGTCCGCATTTCGCCGGCCGGTCTGCGGGAATCGCATGTGCATGATGTCATCATCACCAAGGAAGCGCCGAACTACCGAACCGAAGGGCAGTAAATGGAATTTCCGGCGTCAGGGCGCAACACCTGACAAACGCCGCCGCCTTGTGCGTCAATTTACCTCCGGGGACCGCTATCATGTCTGAGCATTCTGAAAAAATCGTCATCCTTGACTTCGGCTCGCAGACCACTCAGCTCATTGCCCGCCGCATCCGCGAACAGAAGGTGTACAGCGAAATACACCCCTACAACATCGACATCGGACAGCTCCGAGCCATGCAGCCTTCGGGCATCGTTCTTTCCGGCGGACCGGCCAGCGTCTATGATCATGACGCCCCCATCAGCGATCCGGCCCTTTTCGACCTGGGCATCCCGGTCCTCGGCATCTGTTACGGGGCCCAGTTGATGATGCAGCAGCTCGGCGGCCGGGTCGAAAAAGCGGCGCACCGTGAATTCGGCAAGGCAGAGCTCACCATCATGTACACCGGCGGCATTTTCGCCGGCATGGAAACCGCGCCGGCCAAATACCAGGTATGGATGAGCCACGGCGACAGGATCGAGATGGCGGCTCCCGGCTTTGTGACCACAGCCACCAGCGCTCATTCCCCGTTCGCGGCCCTGCGCCATGAACAGAAGCCGTTTGTCGCCGTCCAGTTTCACCCCGAGGTCGTCCACACCCTGATCGGCACCGACGTGCTCCGCAACTTCATTTTCGGCCTCTGCAAATGTCATCCCGACTGGACCATGCACTCCTTCATCGACACAACGGTCCGGGCGATCAGGAAAAAGGTGGGCAACGAGAAGGTCATCTGCGCCCTTTCAGGCGGGGTCGACTCTTCGGTTACCGCCGCCCTGGTCAACAGGGCCGTGGGCGACCAGTTAACCTGCATCTATGTGAACAACGGTCTCATGCGGACCGGTGAATCGGAAAGCGTTCTGCGCTTTTTCCGCCAGAAAACCGACCTGCAGGTCATCGATATTGACGCGACGATCTACTTCCTCGAACAGCTGCGGGGCGTCGCCGACCCCGAGGAGAAGCGGAAACGGATCGGCTACGGGTTCATCAAAATCTTCGAGGAGGAAGCCGGCAAGCTCGGCAAGGTGAAATTTCTTGCCCAGGGGACCCTCTACCCCGACGTCATCGAGTCGGTCGTTTTCCACGGCAAAGCGCCGATCAAGTCGCATCATAATGTCGGCGGCCTGCCTGAACGTATGCACCTTGAACTGATTGAGCCGTTGCGGGAACTGTTCAAGGACGAAGTCCGGGAGCTGGGACTGGAACTCGGACTGCCCGAGGAGGCGATCTACCGCCAACCCTTTCCCGGTCCCGGTCTCGGCATCAGGATCATGGGCGAGATTACCGCCGAGCGGCTCAATGTTCTGCGGCAGGCCGATGTCATTGTTTTGGAGGAAATGAAAAATTCCGGCTGGTACCGTAAGGTGTGGCAATCATTCGCTGTCCTGCTCCCCATCCAGACCGTCGGGGTCATGGGCGACGGCAGAACATATGAAAACGTGATCGCCCTGCGCTCGGTCGACAGCCGAGACGCCATGACCGCCGACTGGTCGCAGCTTCCTTATGACCTGCTGGGCAGGATCTCCAACCGCATAATCAATGAGGTTCACGGGGTCAACCGGGTCGTGTACGACATCTCGTCCAAACCGCCCAGCACCATAGAATGGGAATAACAGACCATGTGGACCGTAACCATCGACCGCGGAAAATGCAGCGATTGCGGCGCCTGCCTGGAATCGTGCCCCGGCGAGGTCTATGCCCGGACTCCCGGCGGGATCGCCCCGGTCCGGCAGGACGAATGCCACGGCTGCCATACCTGCGAATCGGTCTGCCCCGAGGAAGCCTGCTTCGTAGAGGAACGGTAGTCTCCGGCGGCCTTGTCCCCGCCTGCAACTGAAAAAAGGGAAAAAGATGGAAACGTATGCCAAACTGACGGGGATGGCCTGGGACTGGCTTGCAACATCTGGTCCGAACATCCTCTATGCCCTGCTTATTCTTGTTGCCGGCCGCTTTCTGGTCAAATGGATTGTCTATCTTCTGCAACGCGCCCTGGAGCGCACCGGGATGGATGCCACCCTGGTTCATTTTCTTGACAAGCTTCTCTATTATACCCTGCTGATCGCCGTCATCCTGGCAGCCGCCGATCAGATCGGCATCAAGACCACCTCCTTTCTCGCCATTCTCGGCGCCGCCGGGCTGGCCGTCGGGCTGGCCCTCAAGGATTCCCTGGGAAATTTCGCCTCCGGGGTCATGCTGATCCTCTTCCAGCCGTTCAAGGTCGGCGATGCCGTCACCGCGGCCGGCGTATCGGGCACGGTGCGGCGCATAGATATCTTCAATTCCGTTATCCACACCTGGGACAACCAGAAGGTCATCGTTCCGAACAGCAAGATCACCAGTGATATAATTACCAACATCAACGCCAACCCCACCCGCCGCATTGACCTGGTCATCGGCATCGGTTATGAGGACGATCCGGGTCAAGCCAGAGCCCTGCTGCTGCAGTTGGTGCAGGAAGACCGACGGATCCTTTCCGATCCTTCTCCCACCGTGGCCCTGGCCGAATTCGGCGATTCAAGCGTTAACCTGGTGGTCAGGCCCTGGGTCAGAACCGCGGAGTACTGGGATGTCCGTTTTGATCTGCTGGAAAAAATTAAGCGAACCTTTGACGAACACCATATCACCATTCCTTATCCTCAGCGGGACGTGCACCTCTATCACCATGACAGGGAAAAATAAACAGGTCCCGCCCCTTCCGGGCAAGGCAGGTGCCTTTTTTCCGTGAAAATCCCCTATTTTCACGTTAACGCCTTCACCGACCATGTTTTCGGCGGCAACCCGGCGGGGGTGTGCCTGCTGGAGTCCTGGACGGAAGACACCCTGCTGCAGCGTATTGCGGCGGAAAACAACCTGCCGGAAACGGCCTTTGTCGTCCCCGGGGAAAAAACCGTCGCCCTGAGATGGTTCTCGCCCCTGATGGAAATCGACCTCTGCGGCCATGCAACCCTGGCCGCCGCATTCATTTTGGACACAACCGGGAACACCGCAGACCGGCCGATTCACTTTGCCACCAGAAGCGGCATCCTCACCGTCGACAAACAAAACGATCTGTTCATCATGGATTTTCCGGCCCGGCCGGCGGCCGCCGCCGATTTTCCTGAAACCCTGGTCCGTGGCCTGGGAACAGCTCCCGGAGCAGTGTATAAAGCCAGAGACTATCTCTGCGTTTTCGAGGGCGAAGACCAGGTTGCAGCTCTGTCCCCCGATTTCTCTGCCCTGGCTGAGCTGGACTGCCTTGGCGTCATTGCCACCGCCGCGGGCAGGGAGGTCGATTTCGTTTCCCGTTTTTTCGCCCCGCGGGCGGGTATCCCCGAAGATCCGGTCACCGGTTCCTCCCACTGCACCCTGATTCCTTACTGGGCGGAACGAACCGGCAAGGACCGTTTTGTCGCCCGGCAGCTCTCGCCGAGGGGCGGTCTCCTCTACTGCGCGCACCATGGGGCAAGGGTGCGCATAGGCGGCAAGGCCGTGCTCTATCACTTCGCGACCATAGTCCTGTAAACAATCCCCCTTTCCTTCCTTCAGCCTCGCCTAAATCGTCGTTTCCCTGATCCTCAAGGGAGTTGCCTGATTGTTCCGGCCGGCGGATTGCCCCTCACCCGGCAAAAACCTGCAGGCGGTGCGGCGGCCCACCGACCGTTTATTTCAGCCTTTCCCCTTCGGCAGGTATTTCCTCATCCAGGTCAACATCGACAAGAAAGTCGTCCGTCAGCCAGTTGCGTCCCAGGAGCAATTTATACCGCAGGCGGGAACGGTCCCGCAGGTTCACCAGAATCGTCTTGCGCACGCCCATGGCCGTAAGGGTCAGCCGCACCAGGTACCGTTTTTCCCGCCCCTGGGCGTTGACAACGGTCTGAATCTCCGCTATTTCAGCCGACATTCTCTTGTATTGGCCGTCACTGGAAACGGTCAGAAAATTTATTTTCCGGCCGACATTGTCCAGCGGGTCGCTGGTCCCTTTCTCAATGAGAAAATCCGTGGCATGAATGGAGGTTATGGAAGCGCCGGTATCGACCCGGGCAAGATACTCAAGGCCCAGCTCCTCCACCTGAACCCTGCATGTCCGGCCGATGATCATCTTGCCCGGCCGAAACGATTCGCCCGCCGCGGTGCCGGACAACGAAAAAAGTACAGCCGGAAGGAGGAGAAAATAAACGAAAGCGGTTCGAACAGGCATGATTTCAGCGGCAGTTGCGATTTTTCCCTCAGGTTCAGGATCCTTTGCCGTGACAATGTACCATTTTTTTCCCCATCGCGGTATCCGAACTTATCTCCTCCCGGACCGGTGAAAAACCAGCCGGGGGACACCCCCGCCGGGTCAATGAGAGTGTATAGCCGGATTTTTCTTGACCTCTGGTCGAACAACCGGGGGGATCAAACCTGTTGATTCTACTATTTGTACATTTTCTCTTGCACACAAGAACACAACGTGGTACATTAGAAAAAACGTCAATTTATTCATGAACAGGCTGCTGATGAACAAGGAGAATTTTGCAAAAGCGCGGGCCAAACTCGGCAAGACCCAGAAGGAGCTTGGATCATTGCTTGGCGTCTCGCTCAAGGCCGTCCAGAGTTATGAACAGGGGTGGCGTCCTGTCCCCATCCATGTCGAGCGCCAGATCTATTTCCTCCTCATTAACCAGCGGAAGGATGACTCCGCCAAGCGCAAGGATTGCTGGGTACAGAAAAAATGCGAGTACAAAAAGGACTGTCCGGCCTGGGAATTCCAGGCGGGGCACCTGTGCTGGTTTTTGAGCGGCACCCAATGTGAATGTGTTGCGGAGAAGGAATGGAAGGATAAAATGGAAATCTGCCGGAACTGCGAGATGCTTTCTTCCCTGATTTAACGCGATAAATCCACCGGCGCCGTTTTTCCCTGTTCCGCTGTCCGTCATTATTCATCTCCCTCCCGATCAATCCACCCCTGATCCTTATCCTGATCCGTGCCGGGCAACCCGTTTACATTCGGCTGCCTGAGTGGTAGGAAGTGTATTGCAACGACGGAGAGGGAATCGGTCCATGAGAGGGGAAAAAATAGGCATTGCCCTGAGCGGGGGTGTTGACAGTTCCGTCAGCGCCGCCCTGCTGCAAGAACAGGGAAACCGGGTACATGGTTTCTTCATGCGCCTGCCGGTGGCCGGATCGGAAGACCAGACCCGGAGGGTCCGGGCCGTGGCCCGGAAGCTTGCCATCCCCCTCTTCCTCGTCGACATGAGAAAGTATTTCTCCGACCGGGTGATCGCCTATTTTCTCGACACCTATCTTCAGGGACTAACGCCAAATCCCTGCGTGATCTGCAACCGGCGGATCAAGTTCGGCCTCCTGGCCGAGGAAATGCGCAAACAAGGAATGCTCAGAATGGCTACCGGTCATTACGCCCGCATTGAACGTTCTGCCCACGGCCTGCCCATGTTGCGCCGGGGAATCGACAGCAGAAAAGACCAGTCCTATTTCCTTTGCCGTCTTTCCGGGAGCCAGCTCCAACAGACGGTCCTTCCCCTCGGCGGACTGACGAAAAAAGAAGTACGCCGGATGGCGGCCGCCTGGCAGTTACAAGAAATTCACGGTCCGGAAAGCCAGGATGTCTGTTTTCTTGCCGGTGAGACAATCCCTTCCTTTTTCGCCGCCCATGGTCTGAACGAACGACCCGGCGATATCCTGACGGTCAACGGCAGGGTCATCGGCCGCCACCGGGGCCTGTGGCACTACACCATCGGTCAGCGCCGGGGACTGAACCTTCCTGACGCAACGCCCTGGTACGTCAGTGAGCTGGATGCGGCAGGCAACCGGGTGCTGGTCTGCAAAGAGGAAGAACTGCTGACCAGGCGAGTGATGATCAGCGACGTCCGCTGGCATGGCGGCGAACCGCCCCTGCCCTGGCACGGGATGGTGCAGATCCGGGGCCGGCACGCCCCCTCGCCGGCCAGGGTCGACCAGATCGGGGGAAAATGGTACATTGATTTTGAACGATCCCAGCGGGCCATTACCCCTGGACAGTTTGCCGTCTTTTACCGGCAGGACGTTCTTATGGGCAGCGGGATCATGATGCGGTCCGGATACCTGGAGGAATCACCGGGGTGAAAAAAGTCGCCATAACCACTCTGGGGTGCAAGGTAAACCAGTTCGAGTCTGCTTCGTTTGCCTCCTCCTTTGCGCAGGCCGGATGTGAACTTGTTCCTTTTGCCGGCAAGGCCGATGTCTATGTGATCAACACCTGCGCTGTAACCGGCAGGGCCGCTCAGCAGTCGCGGCAGCTTATCCGCCGGGCCCTGAAGACCAACCCGGCGGCCCGCTTCGTGGTGACGGGCTGCTTTGCCCAGATGGCGCCCAACGAAATCGTCGACCTGGCAAACAGCCCTCTCTGCATCGTCGGCAACGGCAACAAGCACCTGGTTGTTGAAGCAGCCCTGACGGAACGCACCTGCGAACTGTCTGTGCTGATGGGCAACATCCGCCTGAAAAAGGAGATCACCCATCTGCCGGTCCGCCGCTTCAGCGGCCGCACCCGGGCCTTTTTACGGATCCAGGACGGCTGCGACAACTTCTGCTCCTACTGCATCGTCCCGTACACCAGAGGGAGAAGCAGAAGCCTGCCCCTGGCACAGGTCCTTGAACAGACAGCCGTCTTTGCCGGGGAAGGATACCGGGAAATCGTCATTACCGGCATCAACGTCGGCAAGTACGGCCTGGACCTTGCCGGGGGGATATCGCTGACGACTCTTCTTGCCCGGCTCTGCCGGGATTTTCCAGCCATGCGCTTCCGCCTCAGTTCCGTGGAACTGACCGAGGTCGATGACCGGCTCCTTGACCTCATGAACAACGAGCCCAATTTCATGCCGCACCTGCACATCCCCCTCCAGAGCGGGGACAACGATATCCTCGCCAGGATGAACCGCCGCTACTCCGCGGAAGAATTCTGCCGTACCGTCACCAGGATCGCCGATGCGGTTCCCCCGGCGGCGATCGGCTGCGACATTCTCTGCGGTTTTCCCGGAGAAACGGAAGCCGCCCACGACAACACCTTCCGGCTGCTTGCCGACCTGCCGGTCACCTATCTGCATGTCTTTCCCTACTCCAGGCGGCCCGGCACCCTGGCGGCATCCATGAACAGACAAATCCCCAAGAAGATAAAAGACCGGCGCGTCCGGCGCTTGCGCGAGCTTGACCAGGCCTTGCGGTCCCGTTTCCATGGGCTCCATTTCGGCACCGTGCGCCAGGTTCTGGTCGAGCGGGTCCACCGAACCAGCGGACTGCTCCAGGGTTTTTCGGACAATTACATCCCTGTCCGCTTCGAGGGCGACTCGCGGCTGAAAGGAACCATCGTTCCGGTCCGCCTGGACAGGTTCCTGGCCGACGGCACCATATTCGGCACCGCCGTGCAGACGCAGCTTGAGATAATGGCCCGAAACAGGTAAAGTAACGATCCGGGAAAACGTCCCTCAACCCGCTCCTTTTACTTGACCACATGATCGGTGAAATAATAGCCATCGGCGATGAGCTGACGTCGGGCCGCATCATCAACACCACCAGCGGTTTTGCCGCCAGGCAGCTTTTCGCCGCCGGACATGAAATCGTTGCCATGCATACCATCGGCGACGCTCCGGCACTGATCGGGGAGGCCCTGAAAAGGGCGATCCACCGGGTTGATTTTGTCATTGTCACCGGCGGGCTCGGGGCCACCAGTGACGACCTGACCAATGAGGCCGTGTCCGAGGCCCTGAACCGACCGCCCACCCTGCACCGGGGGATCCTGAACAAAATCCGCGCCCGGCTGAGGGGTGGGACGGACGACCAGGCCTTGCTGGAAAAGCTTGCCTGGCTGCCCCAGGGCGCGGAGGTGCTCAACGCGGAATCGCGAATGGCCGGCTATCTGCTGGTGGATGACGCGACCCCGATCTTTTTTCTGCCCGGCGTCCCGGCGCAGATGAAGGAGCTGATGGTCGATCATGTCCTCCCCTGCCTGGCCGGCTGGTCATCCGACAAGCGGCATCATTTCCGGCAGCGGGTATATCGTACTTTCGGCCTCGGTGAAAACATGATCAACGAGTCCCTGCGGCACATGGAAAAAACGCCGCAGCTCAAAATCGGCTACTATCCCGTGGACAGCGAAGTGCATGTCAGTCTGACCGTGACCGGCCGGAATGCAGAGGAGGCAGACGCCCTGTTCGCCAATGCGGACTCCTCGATTACCGCCCTGCTCGGTGATTTCCTGTACGGCTGCGACCAGGAGTCCCTGGCCTCGGTAGTGGGGAGTCTGCTGCTGCAACAGAACCGGTGCCTGGGCGTGGCCGAGTCCTGCACCGGCGGCCTCCTGGCCGGCAAAATCACCGAAGTAGCCGGCAGTTCGCATTGGTTCGCCGGCGGCGTGGTCGCCTACAGCAATTTTCTCAAAGAACGACTGCTGAACGTTGACAGTTCGCTGCTGGTCGAGCACGGCGCTGTCAGCGCCCCTGTTGCCAGGGCCATGGCCGAGGGCATTCAGCGGCGCGCCGGGGTCGAGGTCGCGATCGGGGTGACCGGGATCGCCGGACCATCCGGCGGCACCGACAAAAAGCCTGTCGGCACCGTCTTTTTCGGACTGTGCATCGGCGGCACGGTCACGGACCATCTGTACACTTTTTCCGGCAATCGGCGAGAAATCCAGGAAATTTCCGCCCAGACCGCCCTTGATCTGGTGCGGCGGGCATTATGAAACCCATAGAGGAGAACAGCATGGCAGGTGCGGTTGAAAACAAGGCTGCAGGACGAATCAAAAGCGTGGACAACGCCATTATCCAGATTCAGCGGCAGTTCGGCAAAGGGTCGATCATGCGGCTCGGGGAGCATGAGCTGGAAAGAATTCCGGTTATCCCCACCGGCGCCCTCAGTCTTGACATCGCCCTCGGCGTCGGCGGGCTGCCGCGCGGCCGGGTGACGGAAATATACGGCCCGGAATCGTCAGGCAAAACGACCCTGGCGCTGCATGCCATCGCCGAATCGCAGCGCCGCGGCGGCACCGCGGCATTCATAGACGCCGAACATGCCCTGGATACGGCGTATGCCCAGCGGCTTGGTGTCGATACTGATAATCTGCTGATCTCCCAGCCCGATTTCGGCGAGCAGGCCCTGGAGATTGCTGAACTCCTGATGCGCAGCGGCGGGGTGGACATCATCGTCATCGATTCGGTCGCCGCCCTGGTGCCCCGGGCGGAGATCGACGGCAATGTCGGCGACCAGCATGTCGGCCTTCAGGCCCGGCTGATGTCCCATGCCATGCGCAAATTCACCGGGGTGCTCAAACGGACCAACACGGTGCTGATCTTCATCAATCAAATCAGAATGAAGATCGGAGTGATGTTCGGCAACCCGGAAACCACGCCGGGCGGCAACGCCCTCAAGTTCTACAGCTCGATCCGTCTCGACATCCGTAAAATCAGTCAGATCAAGGACGGACAGGAATCCATCGGCAACCGGACCAAGGTCAAGGTCGTCAAGAACAAGGTAGCGCCGCCCTTCAAGACCGCCGAATTCGACATCATCTACGGCGAAGGCATCTCCAGAACCGGTGATCTGCTCGATCTGGGCGTCGAACTGGGGATCATCGACAAAAGCGGCGCCTGGTACGCCTACCAGGATGAGCGCATCGGCCAGGGCCGGGAGAACGCCAAAACCTTTCTCAAGGAGCATCCCGAGATGATGGGTGATATTGAAAACAAGGTCCGTGCCGCCTACGGGCTGGCCGGGGAGGAGGACGCCGTCATGCCGGCCGGGAAAGGCGGCGACTGAGCGGACAATAGGAACCGCTCCCCTTTCAGGGCACCTCCGAACGCCAGCCGCGCGGCCAGCGGCAAGACCGGCGCGCAGAAAAGCAGGGGCCCGGTCATCCCGCAATGACGGGGCCCCGCAGTTCTACCTGTTTCTGAGCCGGCTTTTCAGGTGATGGTGATCTTTTTCTGTTTGCTCTCCCTGGTCCTAGGCACCCTGATCTCCAGCACCCCGTCCTTGAACGACGCCTTGGCCTTGTCGGCGCTGACGTTGTCCGGCAGTCGAAAGCTCCGGCTGAATGAACCGTACGACCGTTCAAACCGGTGGTAATCTTTCTTTTCGACCTTTTCCTCCTTCTTTTTTTCACCGGTGATGGTCAAGGTGTTTTCGGTGATGGAAACGTTGAGATCATCCTTGGCAATGCCCGGCAGATCAGCCTTCACGACCAATTCCGCCCCTTCCTCGAAAATATCCACCGAAGGGGTGAGTTCCGTCGCCCGTGGTAAATCACGAAACAGCATGGACGGCATAAAGGGAAAGGGCTGGCGAAAAAATCGCTCGAACTGCCGCTCCATCTCGTTAAAATAGGTATCCGGCCGTGTTTCCTCCTTGGTGACAAGCTCCGCTTTCTCTTTCTTTTTCGCCATGACGTGCCTCCCTTCATTGAGTTCCGTGCACTGAGAAAATTTTACTTACACTTTTTAATCCATTGTATGCACGCCGGTAAAAAAGTCAAACAGGACGCCTGGTACCGGAGAAAACGATGCCCGCGGTTACGGCCGAGTATGGCGCCTCAATCCCATCCTTTCCCTTGACTTCACCTTGCCAAATTACATAGAATAAAGTGGCTATTAACAATATTCAGCTGAATGATTATTTTTTAAAGCAAGATCAACATAATACGATTTGGAGGTCTTGCCATGAAAATGCCGGTCATAAGTCTCGTGGAATGGCAGAAACG
>DSAE01000207.1 GCA_011372855.1 Desulfobacteraceae bacterium | reverse complement strand
TGACCGGCATTTTCATGGCAAGACCTCCAAATCGTATTATGTTGATCTTGCTTTAAAAAATAATCATTCAGCTGAATATTGTTAATAGCCACTTTATTTTTTAGCAACTGTAGAAGATGAGTTTGACTTTTGCCTTGACACAAACTGCCCCTACGCGTACATTTCAAAAACTTGTCCATTAATTTCATAATTTTTGTCCTTTTCCCGCATCGCACAGGAGAAGATCAAGGTGAAGCCAGACAGAGAATTGCCCCCGATCCAAGTCCCCCTTGTCCTTCCCCTGCTCTTCATGGCTGTTTTGCTCCTGCTCCCCGCAGTCGTCCGGGCCGATGTCATCCAGGCCCGTCAGTGGAACATTACCGCCGACAAGATGACCCGTTACGAGAACCCGCCGAGCATCATCGCCGAAGGCAACGTTGTCCTGGAAAAAACCGAGGAAGTGGTCAGGGAGAAGGAGGATGCTCAGGCAAAGTGGGACGCCCTCCTCGAGGAAAAACCAGAGGAGGATGAGCACCCCCCGGTCATGGTCACCGAAACCAGGACGCTGACGACCATCAAGGCGGACTGGATCGCCTACGACGTCAATATGGGAACGATCAAGGCCAGGGGAAACCTGTTCATCGACCTCGGTCCCGACAAGCTTACCGCCGAAACCGGCGAGGTGAACCTCAACAATGAAACGGGCATGTTCACCGACGCCGCCATCATCAGGGAGTACAAGGATCTCCATCTGGAAGGCCGGGTTATCGAAAAAACAGGTGACATGACCTACCGCATCGAAGACGGCTGGGTCATCACCTGCAAGCTCAAGGAAGGGCAAACACCCCCGTGGAGCTTCGCCTCCAGGGAAGCCGACATAACCGACGGCGGCTATGCGCTCCTCAGGCATGCGACCTTCAGAGTAAAGGATGTGCCGATCCTCTACACCCCCTTTATGGTCCTGCCGGTGAAAAGGGAAAGACAGACGGGATTCCTGTTTCCGGCCATTTCCTCATCCGATCGTGACGGTTTCGGTCTCAACCTGCCGTTTTTTCTTAACCTGTCCCCCAGCAGCGATCTCACCGTCTATCCTGAATTCATGGCGGAACGGGGCCTGATGGCCGGCCTCGAGTTCCGTTATGTCCTGGACCAGGAGTCCAAGGGCACCTTGATGGCCAACTATCTTTACGACAGCCTGACCGATCCCTCGGAAATCGAGTATTATCGAGACGGTAACTACACTCATACCAACAAGGACCGCTACTGGGTGCGGGGCAAACTGGACCAGGAAGTCAACGGCTGGACCACCCGCCTTGATCTGGATATCGTTTCCGACCGGGACTACCTGACGGAATTCACCTCGGGACTGACCGGCTTCAACACCAGCAACGAACGCTTTCTGGATGTCTTCGGCCGCGGCTTTGAATACAAAACCATAGATGAGCGGAAAAACACCCTGCGGATCGTCAAATTCTGGCAGGACATGTCCCTGGAAGGAGAGGTGCTGGGCATCAACGATGTCCGGGAGACCAAATTCAGCCCCACCCCCCTGTGGAAACTGCCGTCCTTCAACTTCACCGGCCTCCTTCCCTTGCACGAAACCCGGGTCAATTTCGACTGGGACGCCAACTATGTCAACTACTGGCGCGAGGAAGGGCTGGGCGCCCACCGAGTCGACCTGTATCCGCGGCTCTCGGCTCCCATTCCCTTGAGCGCATACCTCGAGAGCACCGCCGAGGTCGGATTGCGCAACACATCATATGTGGTGCAGGAATACGGTGACGGCTTCACCCATGACGACACCTTCGAAAACCGCTTCGTTCCCGATTTTCAAACCGAAATCGGCACCACCCTCGTCAGGGATTTCGGGGTCAGGATGGGCAGCATCCAGACCTTGAGCCATACTTTCCGTCCCTTCGTCAACTATCTCTATGTTTCGGACGTGGATCAGGATGACCTGCCCCAGCTTGACGATATCGACACAATTTTCGACCGGAACCTGATCACCTACGGCCTGGACAATTTCTTCAAGGCCTCCGGGAAACTGCTCGGCAGGGACTACGACAGGAACTACGGCTACATCAAAATCACCCACGGATATGATCTCCGCAGCGAGGAGAGTGACACGCCGTTTGAGCCGGTCACCGTCGAGATCGGCTACCAGCCCCTGACCAATCTCAACCTCCGGTACGACACCGATATCGACACCTACGGCGACGGAGTGCTCACCTACAGAGTGATGGGCGGGTACAGGAGCAGCCGGGGGGACTTTCTCTCGGCCGATTACCGCTATTACAAGCTCTTTGACATCAATTCAGTGTCCGCCAATGCCAGGGTCAACCTTTTCTACCGGCTGGTTGCCGGCTACAGCATTGAACGGTCCATTGCCGACTCGAAAACCGTTGAGGAGAACATAGCGCTGATTTATCAGCAGCCCTGCTGGTCGGTTGAACTCTCCTCCCATTACACCCCGGGCGACCGGAAATTCATGCTGATCTTCAGGCTGGTAAATATCGGCAATCCGCTGGGAATCGATCTCCCCGGCTTTTAGCCCGGGAAATTGCACACCGGTCCTCTCATGCAACGGATTGATGTCTTCAACGGCGATGCTGACGGCATCTGCGCCCTGCACCAGCTTCGCTTGAACAATCCCCTGCCCGATGCCCTCCTTGTCACGGGTGTCAAGCGTGACATCGGTCTGCTTGCCCGCCTGGAGGACGTCCGGAACAGCGATATCACGGTGCTGGATATTTCCCTCGACCACAACCGCGCCGCCCTGACCTCCCTCCTTGAACGGGGAAACAAAATCCTGTACATCGACCACCATTTCAGCGGCCCGACACCACTTTCGCCTCATTTTGAGGCACATATCGATCCGCAGCCGCAAACCTGCACCTCGATCATCGTCGACACCCTTCTCCATGGGCAATGGAGGAGCTGGGCCATCATCGGCGCCTTCGGCGACAACCTCGACGAATCAGCGCTCCGCCTGGCGGACTCTCTCTCCCTGGACCCGGAAAAGACGGCAATGCTGAAGGAAATGGGAATACTGCTGAACTACAACGGATATGGCGCCGGCCTTGATGATCTGTTTTATCATCCTGCCGACCTCTACCGCCAGGTCAGCGCCTATGCCGATCCATTGACGATGTATGAACGTTCCCCCGCGCTCAGGATTCTGAAGCAGGGATACGAAGAGGACATGGAGCGCGCCATGCGCGAGGCGCCGGTCAGGGATTCCCCGGGCGGCCGAATATTCCGGCTGCCGGCCGAACCCTGGGCGCGCCGGGTGGCCGGAGTCTTCAGTAATACCCTGGCCCGGCAGCAACCGGAAAAGGCCCATGCCCTTATCGTTTTGAACAGTGACGGCACCCTGCGCATCAGCGTCCGCGCTCCCTTGAGCAACCGAACCGGCGCCGATACGCTTTGCCGCCGGTTTCCGTCCGGAGGCGGCCGGGCCGCCGCCGCCGGGATCAACAACCTGCCCGCGGACCAGGCTGACGCTTTCATGCAGGCCTTCACGGAACATTTTTAACTGCCACGAACCCAACGGAAACCGCATATGGCCATGAACAGATTCACATTTACCGATTGTAGACAACGGGCTTTCCTCCTGCTGATCGCATGCTGCATGTTGGTGTCCGGCGTCATGACGGCGGCTCCGGCTCCGGGGGCCCCGAAAGCGGCGGATCTCGTCAGCGACGGTCAGGCGATAGACCTCGAGGATGAAAAATATCAGAAACTGTTCCGGGAACTCAGGTCCGACCATGATTTTACCAACACGGAAATCGAGGCCATCTTTGCCGGTCAGACCATCAACAAACGGGTTCTCGAGCTCATGGACAAGCAATGGGAAGCCAAACCGTACTATAAGTATGCCCCCCTGTTCATCACCCCGCAGATCATCGCCACCGGCAGGCAGAAACTTGCCGAATACCGCGACGTATTGGACCGGATCGAAGAAGAAATCGGCGTCGACCGCGAAATCGTCGTCGCCATCTGGGGCATTGAAACCCGCTACGGGACCAACCAGGGATCGTTCAACGTCCTCCAGACGCTGAACACCCTGTTTGCCGCCTATCCGCGGCGCAGCGCTTTTTTCAGAAGCGAGTTGGTTCATTTTCTGCTCTTGTGCCGGGAGACGGGTGTCGATCCGAAAAGCGTCAAAGGCTCCTATGCCGGGGCCTTCGGCCAGACCCAGTTCATTCCTTCAAGTTTCCGCGCCTATGCCCTCAGCTTTGACGGTGACGACAAGCCCGATGTCTGGAACTCGGTGCCCGATATCCTCGCCTCCATCGCCAATTACCTCAAACAGTATCACTGGACCCTGAATGGCCCGATTTATTGGGATCTCGGACATGAACTCAAAGATCAGCAACTCATCGCCGCCAACCTTAAGGGCCGCAAGGGAAGAGTCCCCTGGCACACCGTCAGCCAGGGTCAGGCGCCGGACCTTCCCCCTTCACCCGGTAACAGGGACCTGTCCATTGTCAGCCTTGAACTGCCGCCCGGCTCAACTTCTTCCCTGCGCTATGTCGCTGGTTTTCCGAATTTCCAGGCCATCACCGAGTGGAACCATTCCAACCGCTATGCCATGACGGTCGCGGAACTGGCCGAATCACTGAAAAACCCCTGATGCGGATCAGACCGTGAAAATCCGTCCGTGCGGGACAAAAGCCGTGGTTCCGGTCCTGATCCTGATCCTGATGACCGGTTTCAACGGCAACTGCGCGGAGAGCCCGTTGCTCGCCGCCGTTGCCCGCCCTTCCTTCTCATTTGCGGACGATCTTGAGCAAAAAGACCTGGTTCCGGCGGTCAGGCACAGTCTCAAGTACTTGTGCGGTTTGCCCCCGGACAGGAAAATCCCCTTCGGCGGCCGGACGGTTTCCGTTGAGCACCTCGCCCGATCCCTTGATGTTTTCCTTTCCCTGGTCAACGGGGAACCGGCAAGCGGCGAGCTGGACAGGCTGATCAGGGAACACTTTGATATCTATCAGGCCGGCGCCCCCGGGAATCCTGATTCAGGCCGGCAGATGCTGGTCACCGGATATTTCCAGCCGATCTTTGCGGGCAGCCTGACCCGGGCATCTCCATACCTCCATCCCCTGTACGCCGTACCCGATGATCTTGTTTACCGAACCGGCGCTCGGGGTGAAAAAACAGCGGGCCGGATCAGGGACGACACCTTCGTTCCCTACTGGACCCGGGGAGAAATTGAGCTGCAGGGCCGGGCCGCAGGCCATGAACTGGTCTGGCTCAAGGACCCTTTCGACGCCTTTGTCCTGCATGTTCAAGGCTCCGGGCTCATACGGCTGCCGGACGGCGCCGTGCAGGGGGTGCGCTTTGCCGCCAGAAACGGCCGTGAATACAGAAGCATCGGCAGGCTCCTGGTCGAAACCGGCCGCCTGAAACTCAAAGACGCGAGCCTCGATTCCATCCGTGCCTATCTCGCCGCCCACCCCGGGGAGCAGGAAAAGATTCTGCACCATAACGAATCGTTTATTTTCTTTTCCTGGGCCGAACACCTCAAACCGACGGGAAATCTCGGCCTGGAGTTGACGGCCGGCAGGTCCGCAGCCGTCGACCAGTCCTTTTACCCCGCCGGCGCGCTCGCCTTCCTGGTTTCCCGGAAGCCTTCCATCTCCAGGGGAAACGGGGTGCAGTGGACCCCCCTGCACCGTTTTGTCCTGGTCCAGGATACCGGCTCGGCCATGCGCGGACCGGGAAAAGTCGACCTGTTCTGGGGCACCGGCCCGGCCGCGGGTGCGGAAGCGGGGCGGATGAAAGAGAAGGGAGAGCTCTTCCTGCTGCTTCTCAAGAAGCAGCCGTCTCCCGGCACCGCCTCCATCTGTTCCGACATTCCCGAAGTCCGATGAACGAACGAGAGACCCTGCGGTCTTTTGACGAGCGGGCGGAGCAATACGACGCCTGGTACGACAACAATCCCGCCTTTGCCGTAGAGCTCGCCGCCCTGAGGGCTTCAACCATGGTCCTGCCCCGGCCCCGGCTTGAAATCGGCGTCGGATCGGGACGATTTGCCCGGGCCCTGCAGGTGGAATTCGGTCTCGACGGCGCCTTTTCCCCCTTGCTGATCGCCGCCCGCCGGCGCATCATGAGCGTGAACGGCATGGCGTCGCACCTGCCTTTCCGCTCACAGGCGATCGGCACGATCTACCTTCTTTTCACTTTATGCTTTCTGGCCGAGCCCGGACTCGTGCTGGGGGAGTGCTCGAGAATCCTCCTGCCCGCGGGCCGGCTGCTCATCGGCATGATCCCGGCCGGTTCCGCCTGGGGGAAACGGGCGGCCGAGCGGGCGCGGGAGAAGGATTCCTTCTACCGCCACGCCCATATCCGCTCCATTGACGAGACCGTACGCCTCCTGGAAGCCAATGGGTTTGCCGTGCGGGAATCGTGGTCAACCTTGTTGCAGCCGCCTGGGCGGGACATCGTCCCTGAAGAGCCGATACGCGGCGCCCTCGAGGATGCCGGTTTCTGCGTCCTGATCAGCGGCCGGGAGGAGAGGAAGCAATGCGCGGACCCAACCTGATTACCCTGACCACCGATTTCGGCCTCGATGATCCCTTTGTCGGCCAGCTCAAGGGCGCAATCCTCAGCCGCAACATCAGCACCAGGATCGTTGACCTGACCCATGCCGTTGCCCCCCATGACGTCCTGGGGGCAGCGATGGTCATTAATGCCGGTTATCCCTTTTTTCCGGCGGGAAGCGTCCATGTGGTGGTTGTCGACCCGGGAGTCGGTTCCCGGCGGATAATCGTCGCCCTGCGGGCCGACGATCATCTTTTCATTGCCCCGGACAACGGCGCCCTGACTCTCATCCTGCGCGACCGGAAAGTCCAGGCCCTGCATCGGGTGGCCAACCGGTCCCTCTTTCAGCCGCAGGTGAGCTCCACCTTTCACGGCCGCGACATCATGGCCCCCGTGGCGGCGGCCCTGGCGGGGGGCATGACCCTGGCCGGGGTGGGTCCGGAGATTTGTGTTGAACAGTGCCGCACCCTCGAGATTCCGCGGGCGCACCACGATGACAGCGGCATCACCGGTGCGGTAACAGGAATGGACAGGTTCGGCAACATCCGCACTTCCATCACTGCCGCGGATCTTGACAGGCATAGGTCAGCCATGATTGCCGGCATCGAGATCGGAGCCAACCGCATCAACACCGTGGTCTCGACCTACTCGGACCGGCCTGCCGGAGAGCTCCTTGCCCTCATCGACAGTACCGGCCATCTCGAGATTGCCGTCAACAGGGGAAATGCGGCGATGCGGACCGGCTGCCTGATCGGCGATCCGGTGCGGGTGCTGCTGGGCGGTGGAACGGCATCCCCTTAAAAGGGATGACAGGCGAAACAGAGGCGGGGCGATGGGAGGCGGAGCCGATCCGGCTCGTCGGCCCCCTTTGCCGCCGCTTCACGGCGAATCACGCCTTTCTGGTGCGGGTTGTGGCAGGTGGAGCAGGTCACCCTGTCCCTCGGTATCAGCGGCAGCAGAACATTCAACTCCGTCTCCTTCCTCTCAAGGTTTCTGAGCATTTCAAGGGAAGGCTCGACGAGGAGATGCTGGGCCTGGAAGAGCGCATTGACCATGGGCGGATGACAACGCCAGCAGAGAAACCCGACATCGGCCCGCAGCCTGATATCCTCGGTCCTGTCCACATCAGGGTTCGGCGTACCCTCATGGCAGACAACACATACGGTCATGCCGCCCACTATCTTCCGCAACCCGCCACTTTCATCCAGCATCCGGTGGGGATTCATCCCCTTATACTCCTCCTGATGGTGACATTTGTAACAGATGTCCCGCTGCACCAGATAGGGTCCTTCCCGCAGAAAATTGGCTCCTCCTGTTTCATGATCATCGAAATGGCACGTCACGCAGGTGATCATGCCGCCGGTGAGGGGAAAGGGGACTTCGCCGATGGGAGGGATATCCACCGGATGGTGATTTTGCCGGTAATCGTGGCAGCTCAGGCAGTCGGCATATTTGTTGGCCGGGAGACCGGCACCCTCTTCCGCCAACGTGCTCTGCGCCGATCCGCCCCGGGGAACGAAACCGATGGCCAAGATGGCAATAACCGCCGCGCCGAGGAGAATCAGGTGCTTGTTTTTCATGGATCTGCCGTGCTGTTTCATTGTTGATGGCGTCCAGATCGTCCCGGACGACTTTCTGATCCGGATTTGCAAAAATCAAGCCCGTATCGCGATGCCGCGCTGATTCGTGATGACTCCCTGGACTTCAGCGGCGTTCGATCCCGGTCAGCAGTGCAAACCGCTCCCAGAAATCGGGAAATGACTTGGCCACGCAATCCTCGCCGGTGATTTCGACCCCGGGCACCCGCAGGCCAGCCACGGCAAAGCACATGGCGATCCGGTGATCATGGTAGGTCTCGATGGCGGCGCCGTGCAGATTTGTGCCGCCGGCCCGGCCGTGAATGATGAGCCGGTCCGGCCCTTCCTCGACCTCGGCACCCATCTTGCGCAGTTCGGAAGCCATGGCGCTGATCCGGTCGCACTCCTTGATCCGCAGGTGGGCGATATTGCGGATAACCGTTGTCCCTTCGGCAAAGGCGGCAACCACGGCCAGGGTCGGGGCCACGTCGGGCATGTTGCCCATGTCCGCCTCGATGGCTTCAAGCCCGTCGGGCGGCCCGGTCACCGTTATCCCGTTGCCCTGCCGGTGAACGGTGCATCCCATCCGGCCCAGCAGGGGAACGAGGAAGGTGTCACCCTGCAGGGAAGGGACGGGCACGTTGGCCACGGTCACCCTGCCGCCGATAATCGCGGCCGCGGCCCAGAAATAGGAGGCCCCGGAAGCATCTCCCTCGATCCGGTACTCCCTGCCCCGGTATCTGCCCGGGGAAACCCTGAAAAAGGTGAGGGAGGGCGCCGCCTCGCCGCCGATGCCGAATCCGGCCATCACGTCCAGGGTCATTTCGACGTAGGGACGGGACAGGACCTCTCCCCGAACCTCGAGCTCCGCGGTTTCACGGGCATAGGGCGCCACCAGGAGGAGAGAGGACAGATACTGGCTGGATTTGCCTTCGGGCAGGACGGTCCTGCCCCCGGCGATGCCGTCGGCCTCGATGGTCAGCGGCGGGCAGCCGTTGCCGGCGTCGCTGCGCACCTTGACGCCCCAGCCGCGCAGGGCCTGCAGCAGCGGCTCGATCAGCCTTTGCGCCATCCGGGAATCGCCGGTTATCCTGAAGGTTCCATGCCCCAGGCAGGCGACCGAGGTGAGGAAACGGGTGGCTGTGCCGTTGTTGCCGAGATATATGTCACCGGCCGGTGGGGCGATGACGCCCCCGGACCCTCGTACGACCCACCTGGCTGCTTCGCTGTCGTCAATTTCAATTCCCATGGCCCGCAAGGCGCCGATGGTGTAGCTGGTGTCCTCACTGGACAGGGGGTTGATCAGCGCTGAGTCGCCCTCAGCCAGGGCCGCGGCGATGAGGGCTCGCTGGGTAATGCTTTTCGATCCCGGTACCTCGACCGTGGCGTCAATTGTGTCGACAGGAGTAATCCGGATCATGGATAAATTTGGTTAGGTGGTTACGTGATTATATGCCCCTAAGCCTGTCAGGCTATAGGCTGTTAGTCTGTCAGGTTCTTCAACCGACAAGCCGGCAGGCTTCAAGCCCCAAACTGCCGTCGGCCGACGGCCGACGGCAAACTGTCAACTTTCCCGGCGCAGCCGGGTACTGTCTTCTGGTGTGCTGCAAACTTTTATTCCCGCAGCCGGTCGGCCAGCACCTCCCGCATGACCTCCAGGGGCGCTTCCTCGCCGGTCCACAGTTCGAACTGGGCCGCTCCCTGGTAGAGCAGCATGGCCAGTCCGTCGACCACCTGGCAGCCGGCCGCGGCCGCCTCCCGCAGCAACCTGGTCCGCCGGGGCGCGTACACGATATCCATGACCACGGCAAATCCGGGCAGCAGATCCTGCGGGACGGGAGTCCGGTCTGTCTCGGGGACCATGCCGACCGAAGTGGCGTTTACCAGGATGTCGGCCGAGGCTTGACCAATCCTCTCCAGGGGGTAGAAGGGACAGTCAAGCTGTTCGGCGAGCTTTTTGCCCGTATCAACGGTCCGGTTGCAGATCACCACCCCGGCGCCCGCTTCCAGGAGGCCGAAGCCGATGGCCCGGGCCGAGCCCCCGGCACCGACAATGAGCACCCTGCTCCCCCGCAGCCGGATCTTCTCTTCAAGGGCCCGGTTGGCTCCGATCCAGTCGGTGTTGAAGCCGTGGACAATCTTTTCCCCTCCGGACTCCCCTTCCCTGATCAACAGGGTGTTGACCGCGCCGATCCGGCGGGCAACCGGGTCAAGGACATCGATGAACGGGAGAACGTCCTGCTTGTACGGGATGGTGACGCTGGCGCCCCGGAAGCCGAGGGCCTTGAGACCGGCAATCCCGTCGCCGATGCTGCTGGTCGGCAGCGGCACGTAGATGCGGTTCATGCCCAGGGCCTGGAACGAGGCGTTGTGCATGGCCGGGCTCAGGGAATGGCGCACCGGCCGGCCGATGATGCCGAAGGTCTCGGTGGCGCCGTTGACGGTGAAAGAAGTGCCCGCCATTTCCGCTTATTCTACATCCATGGAAATATCGCAGGCCGGAGCAGAATGGGTAAGGCGCCCGACCGAGATGAAATCGACTCCGGTTTCGGCGATCCGGCGGACCGTCTCCAGTGTCACTCCCCCCGACGCTTCCACCAGGGCCCGGCCGCCAATGCGCCGCACCGCCTCCTTCATCAGCGCGACATCCATGTTGTCCAGCATAATGATGTTCACTCCGCTGTCCAGGCACTCCCTGACCTGATCCAGGCTTTCCGCCTCGACCTCGATGCGGAGGGTGTGCGGCGCCCGGGCCCGTACCCTTTCGACCGCCTCGCTGATGGAGCCGCAGGCGGCGATGTGGTTGTCCTTGATCAGCACCCCGTCAGAGAGGTTGAAGCGGTGGTTGCGGCCGCCGCCGACCCGCACCGCGTACTTTTCCAGCATCCTCAGGCCCGGGGTTGTCTTGCGGGTATCGGTGATTTGCGCCTTGAGGCCCGCAACCTGGTCCACGTACCGGCTGGTCAGGGTGGCGATGCCGCACAGCCGCTGCGCCAGGTTGAGGGCCACCCGTTCGCCGCGCAACAGGTCCCTTGCCGGTCCCCGGAGCCTGAGCAGGATGTCGCCGGGTTCGGCCCGACGGCCGTCTTCCACGGCCGCCTCGACAACGACCCCACCATTGAGCAGCCTGAACGTCCGGCCGGCAACGAGAGCCATTCCGGCCGCCACCAGCGGTTCTCGGGCTCGCAGCACCGCGGCGGTCTCCAGCCCGCCGTCCAGCACACCATCTGTGGTGACGTCGCCGCTGCCGATATCCTCGGCCAGAAAATCTCCGATCAGACGGTCGAGCAGCAGTTCATCCATTACAGCAGTTTCTTCATCCGTTCGGCTGATTCGGTGTTTTTGCCCAGGCGCACCCGCAGTTCAGCCAGCTTCCGGCGCTCCTTGTCAACGACCTCCTCCGGGGCCCTGCCCAGGAACTTTTCATTGCCCAGTTTGCCTTCGACCCGCCGCAGCTCATCCTCCAGCTTCACCCGCTCCCTGTCAAGCCTGGCCAGTTCTTCGGCGGCATTGATCAACCCTCTCAGCGGCACCACGACCTCCACATCCCGGACCAGGGCATGGCCGGCATCGTCCGGCACCAGACCGCTCTCACGAATGTGCAAGGTTTTGGTCCTGGACATCGACCTGATGGCAGGGGCAAACTGTTCGAACAGCCTCTGTTTCTCCCCGCCGCCGCCCAGCAGGGAGGCTTCTATCCAGGCGGTGGGATGGACGTCGGCCTCGCTGCGCATGGTGCGTATGGCGGAGATGACGCCCATGAGCAGGTCCATGTCGGATTCGGCCTCCAGGTTCCGCCATGAACCCTGCTCCTCGGGAAAGGGTTCGGTCATGATCGTCCGCCGCTCGCCCGGAAGAACGCTCCATATCTCCTCGGTGACAAAGGGGGCCACCGGATGCAGCAGCTTGAGAACGGTTTCCAGCACCCGCAGCATGACACCCCGGGCCTGGTCGCCCGCCGTTTCATTTTCGCCGAACAGGTCGGCCTTGATCCATTCCAGGTACCAGTCGCAGAATTCATGCCAGATGAACTGGTACAATCCCGAGGCCACCTCGTTGAAGTTGTAACCGTCGAGTGCCGCGCGCGTCCCCCTGACGGTCGCGTCGGTACGGCTGAGTATCCAGCGGTGCGGCAGGGCCAGGCCGACCGGTTCATCAGCGACCCGGGCGATGCCGGGGTCGCTGTCCCTGATATGCATCTGGGCAAAGCGGGCGGCGTTCCACAGCTTGTTGATAAAGTGACGGTAACCCTCAATCCGCTCCTCGTCCATCCTGATTTCCCTTCCCTGGGCGGCAAAAGCGGTCAGGGTGAAGCGGAAGGCATCGGTGCCGTATTGCTCGATCATGTCAATGGGGTCAATGACATTGCCGGTGGACTTGGACATCTTCTTGCCGTTCTTGTCCCGGACCAGGGCATGCAGGTACACGTCGCGAAACGGGACCTCATTCATGAAATGCAGCCCCAGCATGATCATGCGTGCCACCCAGAAAAACAGGATGTCGAAGCTGGTGACCAGCACCGAGGTCGGATAAAACATGGCCAGTTCCCTGGTCTGCTCGGGCCAGCCGAGGGTGGAAAAAGGCCACAGCGCCGAACTGAACCAGGTGTCAAGCACGTCGCTCTCCTGGATCAGATCGGTAGAGCCGCAGTTGTCGCAGGCTGCCGGATCGGAGACCGCGACAATGAACTGCCCGCAGGAAGCACAGGTCCAGGCCGGGATCCTGTGCCCCCACCATATCTGGCGGGAGATGCACCAGTCACGGATATTGTCCATCCACGCATAGAAGGTATTATACCAGTTGGGCGGATAGATATGTATCCTGCCCCCGCGAACGGCCGCCACGGCCCTGTCGGCCAGGGGACGGACCGATACGAACCACTGCCTTGAGGTTGTCGGCTCCACCACCGTCGAACAGCGGTAGCAGCGGCCCACCGCATGCTGGTAGTCCTCGATCTTTTCCAGAAACCCCTGCTCCTCGAGATCCCGGACGACCCGCCGGCGGCATTCGAACCGATCCAGCCCGGCATATTTTCCGGCATTTTCGTTCATGATCCCGTGATCGTCCATGACCTTGAGCCGGTCAAGATTGTGGCGGAGTCCGATCTCGTAGTCGTCCCGGTCGTGGGCCGGGGTCACTTTCAGGGCGCCCGTGCCGAATTCCCGCTGAACATGGTGATCCAGTATCAGCGGAATGATTCTGTCCGTCAGCGGCAGTTTTATTCCCGTTTTTTCCAGGCCCCGGTAGCGCTCATCGTCGGGATGGACAGCCACCGCGGTGTCGCCGAGCATCGTCTCCGGCCTGGTGGTGGCAACCACCACGGAGCCGCTGCCGTCGGCAAAGGGATAGCGGATATGATAGAGCTTGCCCCGGGTCGGGTCGTGCTCAACCTCGTCGTCGGCCAGGGCGGTATGGCAGCGCGGACACCAGTTGACAATGTAATCGCCCTTGTAGACCAATCCCTCATGATAGAGCCGGACAAAAACCTCCCGTACCGCCCGGGACAGGCCCTCGTCCATGGTGAACCTCTCCCGGTCCCAATCGCAGGAGGCGCCGATGCGCTTGAGCTGGTTGATGATGGTGCCGCCCTTCTCTTCCCGCCATTGCCACACCCGTTCAATGAACTTTTCCCGGCCCAGGTCGTGACGGGACACATTTTCCGCCGCCAGCTGCCGCTCCACCACGTTCTGGGTGGCGATGCCCGCGTGGTCGGTTCCCGGCACCCAAAGGGTGTTGAAGCCCTTCATCCGGTGATAGCGGACCAGGACATCCTGCAGGGTGTTGTTCAGGGCATGGCCGATATGCAGCACACCCGTCACATTGGGCGGGGGGATGACGATGGAGAAGGCCTCTTTTTCCTCGCTCAGGGTGGCGGCGAAGGTTTTCCGCTGTTCCCAGAAGGAATACCACTTCTGCTCCACCTCGTGGAACTCGTAGGCCTTGGGGAGGTCGTAATGATTCGCCGGTCCGGCTTGCTTGTCAGGTTCCATTGATATGTTGTCGTAAAGTGCCCCGGCCCGTTGGGTTCTTTTCAGAACACGCTCCACGGTTTGGGCATGAAAATATGGTTATACAGATCCAGGGCATAGCGGTCGGTCATGCCCGCGATGAAGTCGCAGACTTCGCGGTGCACCCTTTCACCGATATCGTCCCGCGGTTCGAATTCCCTTGCCTCGCAGAAGCAGGTGCCGCCCCTGGGAAAATCATGCTCGAGAAAAAAATGGTACAGTTCCCTGATGATTTTCTGTGCCTTGACAAATTCGTTGTGCACCCTGTAGTTCCTGTATACGTGATCATACAGGAACATCCGCAACTTGGAAATGGTTTCCTCCATCAGGCCGCTCAGATGGAGATTCCCGTCGTCGCAGCGCAGGGTCTCCTCGACGAGGTCCTTGACCATGGCGTCGATGCGGCTTGACGTATCGTCTCCCACCACCCGGCGGATATCGGCGGGCAGATCGGATTCCCGGATCATTCCCGCCCGGAGGGCGTCGTCCATGTCATGGTTGACATAGGCCATGATATCCGCCACCCGCACAACCTGGCCCTCCAGGGTATCGGCAAGCTGCGCTCTGTCGCCGGGCAGAATCGCCCCGTACCCCTTGGAGTGCTTGATGATTCCGTTGCGGACCTCCCAGGTCAGATTGAGGCCGCGGCGATCGTTTTCCAGGACATCAACGACCCGGAGGCTCTGCACGTTATGCTTGAAACCGCCCGGGTGCAGTTCATTGAGCGTGAACTCCCCGGCATGGCCGAAGGGCGTGTGGCCCAGGTCATGGGCCAGGGCGATTGCCTCGGTCAGGTATTCGTTGAGGCGGAGGCAGACAGCCATGGTCCTGGCGATCTGCGACACCTCCAGGACATGCGTCAGCCTGGTCCGGTAATGATCTCCGGCCGGCGCCAGGAAAACCTGGGTCTTGTGCTTCAACCGGCGAAAGGTCTTGGAATGGATGATCCGGTCCCTATCCCGCTGAAAAACCGTCCGCAGCTCGCAGGAGTCCTGTGCTGCGTGCAGCCTTCCCTTTGACCGGGCACTCAGGCACGCATGGGGCGACAGCAGTTTCCTTTCGGTTTCCTCAAGCTGGTGGCGAATGTTCAAACCCATCTTTTCCGATGCCGCTGCTTTCCTATTACCATTCAGTCCTTCATAGCAGTACCGGGGGATGAGGACAAGGGTTTTCTTTGCCAACATCCCGGAATCAGGAATCAATATCAAGACAATCCGCCAGGAATAGGGCCGGGTGCAGGACCCGGACCGGAGCATGCCGGACCCCAAGGCCGGAGCGCCACTGCAGGAGGCAGCCGGAACAGCCCGTGACGACAACGGTCGCCCCGGTCTTAAGCGCGGCCTCGCAGGCCCTGGAAAAAATCCTGTCGCCCATCTCCGGATAGCCCAGATAAAACAATCCGCCCTGGCCGCAACAGTGCGGCCCTTCTTCGGGTTCGACAATGACCGCGCCTTCGACGCGCCGCAGCAGGGCCCGCGGCGCCTCCCTGTTTTCCCCTGAGAAGCGGAGATGACACGGTTCATGGTACAGAATCCGCTCCCTGCCGGGGGACCGGAACAGCGGGGCGGGATCCAGCTCAACCATGAAGGCGGAAAATTCCCTGACCCTGCGGCTGAACCGTTCCGCCTCCTCCCGCCATTCGGGATCGTCGGCAAAAAGTTCGGCGTACTGCTTCAGGTGGGCGAAACACGAGACGCAGGAGGTCAGTACCGGGCCGGTCGAGGCGGCAAATGCTTCGATATTTTGTTTTGCCAGCCGGACGGCCTCCTCCCTGTCCCCCGCCGACCACGCCGCCAGGCCGCAGCATCCCTGCCTCCGGGGTTCGACGGTCGAACCCCCGGAAAAACGGCGGACAAGCCGGCGGGTAGCGTCGGCAATGGACGGCTGCAGGTAGCGGGCCAGGCAGCCGACAAAATACTGGACCCCGGCGGCAGCAGGGTCAGGACCGATCGCGGTTTCCTGTTGTGCCGCCGCCCCGGTCGCCGGTTCCCCGTCCAGCAGGGCCAGCTTGAGCCGCAGGCCGCTGTCCCTGGGGATCAGCACCAGACGCTCCAGGGCCAGCCCGGTTTTCACCAGTCTTTCAAGCAGGACCGGACGAGCCAGAACAGAACGGACCAGGCTCCGGCGCAGGGGATGGCGGCCGTACAGAAAGGAAAAACGGGAACGGGCCTCAACGGTCAACCGCCGGATCGGCAATTGCCTGGGACAGACATTCTCACAGGCCCCGCAGAGCAGGCATTGGGCAAACAGGTCCTCATACGCCGCCGAAGGCCTGGCGGCCAGCTCCGTTCCCAGCAGATGGAGCCTGCCCCTGGCCGTCAGGGATTCGCGCCCGGTCACGCGGTACACCGGGCAGACAGCCGTACAGCTTCCGCACTTCGCGCATTGCCGTCCCTGCCGCCCGGTCAATGGCAGTCCATGGCCAAGCATCCCGCAGGCGGCATCAGGGCTGCCAGAGGAGATAGGACTTGATGAACTGATCAAGGCGGCCGTCCAGGACGGCGTCCACGTTGCCCTCCTCGTGGCCCGTCCGGTGATCCTTGATCAGCCTGTACGGCTGAAGGACATAGGAGCGGATCTGGCTTCCCCAGGCTATTTCCTTTTTGTCGCCGTGCAGGTTCTTCTGCTCCTTCTCCTTCTCCTGCCGTTCCAACTCGTACAGACGGGCGGCCAGCATCTTCATGGCCATGTCCTTGTTGCGGTGCTGGGAGCGCTCGTTCTGGCACTGCACGACGATCCCTGTCGGCAGATGGGTGATCCGGATGGCCGAATCGGTCTTGTTGACATGCTGCCCGCCCGCGCCGCTGGAGCGGAAGGTATCGATGCGCAGATCCTTCTCATTGATGTCGATGTCGATGGTGTCATCGAGTTCGGGCATGACCATGACCGAGGCGAAGGAGGTGTGCCGACGGCCGCTGGCGTCAAAGGGCGATATCCTGACCAGGCGGTGAATACCCAGTTCGGAACGGAGGAGTCCGTAGGCATGGCGGCCCTTGACCATGATGGTCACGCTTTTGACCCCGGCTTCGTCGCCGGGCAGATAGTCAAGAATACTGGTCGAAAATTCTTTTTCCTCGGCCCAGCGCAGGTACATGCGCATGAGCATGGACACCCAGTCCTGGGCCTCGGTCCCCCCGGCTCCGGCATGAATCGTCAGAATGGCATTGCTGGCGTCATGCTCGCCGCTGAACATGCACTCAAGCTCAACCTCGTCGATGCGTCGGCGAAGCTCCTTGATGCTGGCGGCGACTTCCCGCTGGGTATCCAGATCATGCTCATCGACGGCCATGTCCAGCAGCATGTCCGCTTCTTCCAGTTCGCGGAAATTCTTTTCCCAGGCCTGGATGATTTCCTGCAGTTGGCCGAACTCCTTCTGGACTTTTTTTGCCCGGGCCTGATCATTCCAGAAATCATGGGCAAGGGTCAGCTTCTCCAGCCGTTCCGTCTCCAGTTTCTTGCCGGGCAGGTCAAAGATGCTCCTTCAGGGCCAGCATGCGGTCCTTCAGATCCAGAAGCTGTTGTTTCGCCTCCCCGGATTCCATTATTGCTTCCGCCATTGTTCTTTCCTCGTTCAGTTCCCCGGTCCGAAAACCAGGGGTATTACCCCTTGGCGGGGCGATCTGCTCACATTCATCCTGTTGCCTGCCGCAGGCCGGCAAAGCCGCCGGAACCAGGTTATGCAGGGGTTGGCCGCCCCCTCGCGGCATAAAAAAGGACTTCTCCCCTGATCAGGAGCTGCACGGGGACAAAGGGGCCCAACCTTCAATTTTTCCGGCAACTGAATATATTAAACGTTCTGCCGCCAAGACTCAAGGGGTAAGAACTTTTTTTTCAGGGTTGCTGCCGCTGGAAAAGAAAGAGGATGCCTGCGACAGAGACCAGCACCAGGCAGGCCGGCCCGAAAAAACGGCCGAAGAGAGTATAGACCGTCCGACCTTCATAGAGGGGAACTTCCGCGGCCAAAGCCGCCGGTTCGAACAGAGCGGATTGGCTCACCACACTGCCGAGGGGACTGACAAAACCGCTGATTCCGGTATTGGCGGCCCGGACCAGGGAACGCCTGGTCTCCACCGCCCGGAAAACCGCCATGGCAAATGACTGATGCGGCGCGCTGGAGCGGCCGTACCAGGCGTCATTGGTGAGGTTCACCAACAGATTGGCCCCGGCGGCGACCGCCCTGCCGGACAGGCCGGGAAAAATGGACTCGTAACAGATAAGGGTTCCCACCCGCATACCATTGACCTCCAGGGGCTCTCCGGAAACGCCCGGTGAAAAATTGCCGACGCTTTCCACCAGCGGCTCAAGGAAGGGCAGCAACCGCCGCAGGGGCACATATTCCCCGAACGGCACCAGGTGCTGTTTGTCGTAGCGCCCCCGCGGTTCGCCCTCGGGGCCGATCAGCAGGGCGCTGTTGTAATAGACAACGGCAGCCGGCCCCGATGGGTGCCGGACCTCGTCAAGGGTATAATGGGGGACGCCGGAAAGCAGCCATATCCCGTGGCGGGCGGCCAGTTCCGCAACTTCGGCGAAAAGGGGGTCGACGGCGGGATAAAAGGGAATGGCCGTCTCCGGCCAGACCAGCAGATCCGGCTTGTTTCCGGTGATAAGGGTCTCGGACAGGCGCCCGTAGATATCGAGGGTCGTCGATTTTCTGCCCGGTGTCCATTTTTCGTCCTGGGCGATGTTGCCCTGGACCACGCCGACCCGCACCCGGTCCCCCTCGGTCAGGACGCGCTCCAGTTGCGCCTGGCGAACCAGGGAATACCCGCCGACCAGCAGCAGGAGCGACAGCGCCGCGATCACGGCCGTTGCCTCGCCCGCCGCCGGCCGGCGGCGGGTTCCCCCCAGCGTCAATGCTTGGACAAGAAGAACGTTGACCAGAACCAGGCAGAAGCTTATCAGGTGGTGACCGCCGAGATCGGCCGCCTGGACAAGCCGGGGCGCGGAAGCGAGGCCGTAGCCGAGATCCATCCAGGGAAACCCGGAGAAAAGGACCCCCCGCAGCCAGTCAAGTCCGACCCAGAGGACCGGCGCCAGGTACAGGGCGGCCATCTCCCGGGACGGTCCGCAGCGCTCCTTGAAAAAGGCAAGCAAACCTGCAAAAACGGCCATATACACCCCCATGTACACGGCCAGCAACAGCAGGGCCGGGACCGAGAGCCAGGGGGGCAGTCCGCCGTAGCGCCCCAGAACGATGACTATCCAGTACAGCAGGCAGACATGGTAGAGGAAGCCGGCCAGCATGCCTGCCGCCGTGCTTTGCACGGCGCCGCGCCGTGAAACAATAAGCAGCAGGGGCACCAGGGCGACAAAAAGAAGAGGCCACCAGCCGAGACGGCCGGGCATGGCCGCGGCCAGTATAATGGCGGTGGCGAGCGAACCCGGGACGACTGCCCCGGCATTGCGCAAAGACCGGCCCAGCTTTTCAGCCATCGATGCGTTTGACGCGGACCGTTTTGATTCGCCGCGGGTCGGCGGCAAGGACCTTGAATTCCAGCACCCCCTCCTTCACCACCGTACCGATCCGGGGAACCCGGCCCAGTTTATGGATGATCAGGCCGCCGACCGATTCATACGGACCCTCCGGCAGTTCAACCTGAAAATATTCCTCCACATCCTCAATATCGATCCTGGCCTTAACAATGACCGTCTGTTCGTCGACGATCCTGAGCTCGTTTTCGTCTTCATCGTATTCGTCGTCGATCTCGCCGACAATCTCCTCGATGACGTCCTCCAGGGTGACAAGCCCGCGCACGCCGCCGAACTCGTCCGTCACTATGGCCATATGGGTCTTCCGGTTCTGAAAATCCCGCAGCAGGTCGACAATGGGCTTGTTCTCGGAAACGAAAAAGGGCGGATTGAGGAAGCCTTCGAGCCCCATGGGTTCGTCCGGCTTCAAAATGCAGATGCGCAGCAGATCCTTGGCGTGGAGAATGCCGATGATATGATCCTGGTTCTCGCGGTAAATGGGAATCCTTGTGTACCCTTCCTCGGAGATGATGCGGATCAGTTCAGCGACGGAGGTTTTTTCCTCGGCGCTGACTATTTCCGCCGACGGGGTCATGATCTCCGATGCAAGGGTGTCGCGGAATTCGAATATCCTGTTGATGAGCTTTTCCTCCAGGCTGCCGATGAGCCCCTGACCTTCCCCTTCCTCGAGCAGATCCTGGATCTCCTGCTCCAGCTCCTCGGTTGTGTCGGGCCCGCGATGCAGGTGCAGCAGCGTCTGGATCCGCTCCCAAAAATTTTTTTCCTGACCCTCCTCTTTTTTTTCCTGACCCGCTTCTTCTTTGTTGGGTTCCCTCTCGTCCTTTTCGTGAGGCTCCTCGACCTGACCGGAATCAGGGGGATTCTTTTCCGTTCCCACTCGTCTTTTGCTCCTTGTACTTGTTGATCTTCAGCTCACTTTCTCCCCCGATTGCGCCGATCATGTCAAGAAAGTTTTTGCCGGCCTCCGCAAAAAAACACCCCCTCGGGTTTCTTCATTTTTTTTCTCCGGTCTGCCCGGAAACAGAATGATACCGGCCCTCCGGGTGATTTTCCAGCCGGTCGATGCACTTTCTGTCTTTCAAAGTCGATAAAGGTGGAGTAAAGTGTACGGTTTAATTACAAGCAAGTCCTGCCGGAGAACAGTCCGGCTCCCCGGCCATTTGGCGCGACAGGGGCGGGATATTCCTGAGCACGACTATCCTGATTTGATTATGTCAATATAATAAGAGGTTTCTGGTGCAAGGCAAGGTTCTCATCGCTAATCGTGGCGAAATCGCCATCCGGATAATGAACGCCTGCAAAGATCTGGATCTTGACTATGTGGTGGTGTACACCGACGCCGACAGCGACTCCCAGCACGTGCGGATGAACAGGAAGGAAGGCCTGGACAAAAACGCCTGGCGGGTCACCAGCTACACAGATCCCAATGATATACTGGCCATTGCCGATCACACGCTGTGCACCGCCATCCATCCCGGCTACGGTTTCTTTTCCGAAGACTACCGTTTTGCCCGGCGGGTGACCATCCGGGACCGCCCCCTTGTCTTTATCGGTCCCAGTTGGGAAGTCATCAAAGACCTCGGCGACAAGATCAACACCAAAAGACTGGCCAACCGTCTTCACATTCCCACCATTCCCGGCACCGACAGCCCGATCTACAACGAAATGGAGGCCGAAGAGATCGCCCAGAGCCTGTTCGACGTCCAGATTGAACAGGGCATCGACAATCCCTCCATCCTGGTCAAGGCGGCTGCCGGGGGCGGGGGCATGGGCATAGAAGAGGTTCACCGGATCGAGCAGTTCCGCCGGGTGTACAGGCAGGTGCAGAATTACGCCAAGCGGCAGTTCGGTGACGGCGGCGTGCTCATCGAACAGTGTCTGCGGGATTTCAATCATCTCGAGGTCCAGCTTGTCTGCTCCCGCCACAATGAGCGGCTCCACTTCGGCTCCCGCAACTGCACCATTCAGTCAACCGGCCGCCAGAAGCGCATTGAAGCGGCCCCCGGTTTCGACGGTTCCTGTTTCGCCTACGAATTTGACTCTCAATCGGTCCTCGACAAAATTGTCAAATATTCCCTCAAGCTTGCCAACCATGTCCGTTATGACAACGTGGGCACATGGGAATGGATCGTCAACCGGGCCGGGCAGCCGTACCTGCTGGAGGTGAACGCCCGCATCCAGGTCGAAAACGATGTGTCGGCCAGGATCAGTTATATCTACGGCGATCAGCCCAACCTTATCCGTGAACAGATACGGCTGGCCCTGGGCGAACCGATCGGGTACAACCAGAAGGACGTCAAATTCAACGGGGCAAGCATCGAACTGCGCATGGTGGCCGAGAACCCCCAGCGGGATTTTGCCCCCTGGATCGGCACCATTACCCGGTTCGAGCTGCCGCAATTCGAATGGTCCACGGTGTACACTCATGTACCGAGTGACCGGCCTTATTCCATTCCCAGCGAGTACGATCCGAATCTGGCGCTCGCCCTGGTCTGGGGGGATTCCATGGATGAAGCCAAGCAGAGGGCATTGCAGTTCATCGAGCAGACCGTCATCGAGGGACAGGACAATGCAGGCAATGGAATCATTACCAATCTCGACTACCTGCGCAGCCATCTGGACCGGTTGCTGACCTTTTAATCCAACCTTATGAATGACCTGACCAAACGACTGAAAAAAATTGAGCAGCGCATAAGCTACCTCATCCATATCAAGAATACCGGCAGCTGGGGCAATCTCTCCGGCTTCCAGGCCGACTGCGAGAACCTGAAAAAGTCCATCTATGATATGGACAGTGAGAGTCTTGCCGCCAAGCTGGAAAAACTGGAAAACGGCATATCCTTCCTGGAAGAACGGTGCGAGGAGGGTTTGACCCCCATGGAGCGGGTCCGTATCGTCCGCAGCCCTCTGCGTTTTACCCTCAAGGATATCCTGGAAAACGTCTATGAGGAATACACCGAACTCGGCGGCGAAGGGGAATTCAATATCGATCCGGCCATGATGGTGGCCAAGGCGACCATTGTCCGGCGGATCAAGAAAAAACCCTACACCTCCTCGGTCATGGTTATCGGCCAGGAAACGGGACACGGCGAGGAATTCCGCAACGGCGGTTCCTGCAAACCATGGGGCAACGAAAAGGCGCTGCGCTACATGAAGGTCGCCGAGACCGAGGGCATCCCCATTCACTTTTATATCTTCACCCCGGGCTCGTACCCCATTGAGGATTATCCGGGTGCGGCCCAGCAGATTGCCCGCAACATCTATGCCATGACCAAGCTTGCCGTGCCGATGATTTCTGTCATTTCCGAGGGCGGCTCCGGCGGGGCCGAGGCGATCGGCCTCAGCGATCTGCGGCTGATGTTCTCCCACGGCTATTACTCCGTCATCTCACCGGAAGGAGCGGCCGCCATCGAAGGCAAGGTCAGGGAGGGAAGCAAAGTTCCGGCCGAACTCATCGTAAAATGCGCACAACAGCTCCATATCACCGCCGAGGAAAACCTGCAGCTGGGAACCATCGACCGCATCATCCAGGAGCCCCCCCTCGGCGCCAGGAGTGACGACTTTGCCTTTTTCACCATGGTCCGTTCGGAAATCATCCGAGCCACGGACGAAGTTGTCCTGCGCACCAAGAGTGTCCGCGGTTTCAGGGCCTACGAGGTTAAGAGAAAAAAGGCGGGTAAACCCGAGGAGGCACCGCAGATAGACATCCCCTGGGCCCTTGACAGAGGAGAAATCAAAAAACTGCTGGTCCAGCGATCCAAAAAATACCGCAACCTGGCCTTGAACGGCTTCACCACCCAGAGCATGCCGGCGGAAAACATTTTTCGCACCCTCCAGTCGGCAACGGAAAAATTATATTACACGCTGCGCTACGATGTGTTGAAAAACCAGCAGAAGCAGGCCCAGAAAGTGATCAAGGAGGTTTCCGGCGAAGGGTCGGCGTTCATCCGGGGAGTCACCGCTCCGTTTACGGCGGTGTACGGTCTTTTCAGCCGTTCGGAGAACAAAAAGCCGGCCGCGCAGCCGGTGGTCATCACCCCCTCCTCCCCCCTCACCCAGGATCCCATCGAACTGACCGACACCTACACCAGCCCGCTGGCCAACATCGACCGGACCATTACCTGTCCCAACGCGGAGAAAAACAACTGCCAGGACCACTGGGTCCCCGACCTGTACGGCGAATTCGGCGGCGTGTGCGACAACTGCGGCCATCATTTTCCCCTGGAATATCAATGGTACCTGAAGAATATCTTCGATGCCCGCTCCATCCGCATCTTCAACAACAACATCGCCTCGCAGAACCCCCTGCAGTACGAGGGGTTTGACCTGCGGCTGCAGATGGCCAAGAGCAAAACCGGGATGAACAGCGCCAACATGACCTTTCATGCCAAGGTGATGGGCATCAACCTGGTGGTCTCCATGCTGTACTCGGACTTCCGCAACGGTACCGTCGGCGCCGCCGAAGGAGAGAAATTCGTCCTGGCCTGCGATACGGCCAAGCGCAAGAAGCGGCCCCTGCTCGCCTACGTCCACACCACCGGCGGTATCCGGATCCAGGAGGGAACGCTGGGGGTGATCCAGATGCCTAAATGCACCATGGCCGTCCGTGAATACATTGACGCCGGGGGTCTGTACATCGTGGTTTACGATAACAACTCCTATGCCGGTCCGGTGGCGAGCTTTCTCGGCTGTTCGCCCTACCAGTTCGCCATCCGCTCCAGCCGGATCGGCTTTGCCGGCCAGCGGGTCATCCGCGAAACAACCGGCACCGAAATCCCGCCCGACTACCACAAGTCGCGCAGCGCCCTCCGGCGTGGACATATCCAAGGTGTCTGGGACCGCCGCGACTTCAGAAAAAACCTGCACAAGGTCCTGCAGACCATGGGCAGCCCCAATCTCTATTACAGGTAGCACTTGACGCTCAACGCATCCTGTGCTAAAGAAAGGACGATTTCATTCTCCCCGCAACATCGGGGCCGTTAGCTCAGTCGGTAGAGCAGTTGACTCTTAATCAATTGGTCCGGAGTTCGAGTCTCCGACGGCCCACCAAATATCAAGCACTTAGCCATCACCGGCTAAGTGCTTTTTTATTTCTGTGTGTGAAAATGTGCGGAAAAACCTCCCAAACTCAGTAATGTCCGGTTAGGAAATTGCATGAATTTTCATTCGTTTGCGGAGCTTTTTACTTCGCCTTTGCCATGGTCCCGTTGGTTTACGGCTTAGTTGTTCATAAACCCACCACCTCTGGTGG
>DSAE01000024.1 GCA_011372855.1 Desulfobacteraceae bacterium | reverse complement strand
GGAGTGAGCTCGCGAACTCCAACAATTCCCACGGCGTTGTGTCGGGGTTCGCAATCTCACCCCGACCTACGAATTTTTCCCTGCACAGCCGGCCGCGCATACATGTTATTCTCCTCATTCGGCACCGCCATCGGCGGGGTGGGGCGCTGCCAACTTTCCTCAGCCCGTTCGCCCCTGCTGGCGGACAACTTCAAACATGACGATCCCGGCGGCGACGGAGACGTTGAGGGAATCCAACTCTCCCTCCATGGGGATGGTAATGAGCTGATCGCACTGTTTGCGAACCAGGGGACGAAGGCCTTTGCCCTCGCTGCCGAGGACCAGACAAACCGGGACGCGCAAATCCGCCGCGTAAACCGGCAACGCCGATTGATCCGGCACCGCACCGAATATCCAGAATCCCTTCCGGCGCACCTCCTTCAACGATTCGGCCAGATTGGCCACCTGGCTGATTTGGAGCTGGCTGACGGCTCCAGCCGATGTCCCTGCCACCGTGCCGGAAAGGGGCGCGCTCCGCTCCCTGGTCATGATCGCCGACATGAACCCGGCGGCCACGGCGGAACGCAAAATCGCTCCCAGGTTGCGGGGGTCCTGAATGGAGTCCAGGGCGAGAAGGCGCGGGAAAGCCCCGCTTGCCGAAACCATGGGGTGTTCCAGCAGGTCGTCGAGGGACATGAGACGGGCCTGGGTCTGGCGGGCGGCGACACCCTGGTGCCTTTGCCGGGCGGAAACACCGAGCCTGCCCGGGTCGACAAAGCGGAGACGGATCTGATTGGCGCGGGCCAGTTCGATGATTTCCTGGTATCTCGGCCCGGCCTTGCCCCGTTGCACAAGCACTTCACTGATACCCCGGGGATTGCGGGCAAGGGCCTCCCGCACCGGGTTCAGCCCCCAGATGATTTCGGCTGCTTCGCCCTCTCTTTCCCGGTCCGGAGCAATACGTTGCGCCGGCTGGTGCCTTGCGTACTTCTTCATTGCGCCATCACTCCCGGCCGGACGGCGCCGACCTTGACCGGCTCGGCAAAATACCCCGCCGGGGGTCGGCGGGCCAAAGAACCGATCCGCTCACGTCCGCCGCCCCCATTGTCAGAATTCCGTTCGCACAGGCAGACCGGCGGGCGAACGGCGCCGGCGGCAGCGTTCGGCCACGACAATGGACCGCAGACAGTCCACCGCCTCGGCCAAACGGTCATTGATGATCAGGTAATCGTATTGATCCATGAACTGCATCTCCCGGCGGGCGTTTTCCAAACGCAGGGCAAGGGCCGATCCGGTCTCGGTCCCCCGCTTGCGCAGTCTGGCCTCGAGTTCGACGGGAGACGGGGGGGCGATAAAGATCAGTACCGGCGCCGATGTCTTTTGCACCTGCATGGCCCCCTGCACGTCGATGTCAAGAACGACGTCCATGCCGGCGCCCAGCAGGCGCTCCACCTGCTCCCTGCCGGTGCCGTAGAGATTGCCATGGACTTCAGCCCATTCAAGGAATCCGGAAGGCCGGCGGGAACGGATCTCCGTAAAGGCTTCGCGGCTGATGAAATGGTAGTCGCGGCCGTCCTGCTCCCCCGCCCGCGGCGCTCTTGTGGTGCAGGACACCGAAAAGACCAGGCCCGGCAGCTCGGCCATCACCTTTTTCAGGATGGTTGTCTTGCCGCCGCCCGACGGGGCCGAAACGACAAACAGAATACCCCCGCTCAACCCGCTTCCCCGCTCTACTCCCTGCCGCCCCCGGCAGACATCCGGCCCGGGTTGCTCTGCTCCTCGGCCAGCAGGGCAAATCGTTGGCTGATCGTTTCCGGCTGGACCGAGGAGAGGATCAGGTGACCGGTATCGAGCAGGATAATGGCCCTGGTCCGCCGTCCTTCGGTCACATCGATGAGTTTTTTTTCCTTGCGGGCCTCCTCCTTTAATTTTCTGATGGGAGAGGAACCCGGATTGACAACCGCCAGTATTCGATTGATCTTCACCGCGTTGCCGAAACCTACATTAATGAGCCTGCTGTCCATCTTTCTCCACGACTCCCGAACAACTTCAAAGAATTATTCAATATTCTGAACCTGTTCACGCATTTTCTCAATTTCGTTTTTTAACTCCACCGTCAGGTGGGCCGTTTCCGCTCCGGAAACCTTTGAGGCAATCGTATTGACCTCGCGCAGAAATTCCTGCAGCAGAAAATCAAGGCGCCTGCCGACCGGCTCGGTACTGTCCAGGAAGGCGGTAAACTGGGAAATATGGCTCCGCAGCCTGACCAGTTCCTCCGTCACGTCGGCCTTGTCCGCCATGATAGCCGCTTCCTGCGTCAGGCGGACAGGATCGATATCCAGGCCCGCCAACAGGTTGTCGAAACGCTCCCACAATTCCTTCTGCCGCGCCTTGACGATTTCCGGCAGTCTGGCGGCAAGTCTGTCAAGACAGCCGGAAAAATCCTCGAGACGGTCCAGCAGTTCCTCCTTGAGGGCTTTTCCCTCCTGTTCCCGCATCAGGCAGCACTCATTGATGGCGATGTCCAGAGCTCCGCAGAGGACCTTCCACTCCCGGTCAAAATCAGGATTCTGCTCCTCCCGGTCGATCATGTCGCCGAAAGTCAGCATGTCGCCCAGTCCGATCTGGGAGGCGATGTTCAGCTCGGATTTCAACTTCATCAGGCAGGAGTGATATTGGCGGGCAAGGTCGGTATTCAGGGACAACAGGGGGCCTGTGCCGGCATTGCCCACCGGCTGAAGGGTGACGTCCACCCTGCCGCGGGCATGATTGGAGGCGATGATCTTCCGCACCCGGTCCTCGAGAGAGCCGAACATTCTGGGCATGGTGATCCGCTGGTCCAGGTAGCGGTGATTGACGGTCCGCACCTCAACGATCCATGTCCGATCACCTGAGGTCATTTCTCCCCGGCCGAAACCGGTCATGCTTCTTGGCCGCATCTATTTCCCCCTTATCCCGGTTCCCGACTGCAAAGCCTCGCACAGTTCATCACGGCTGACCGAGGCGGTGCCCACTTTGCCGACAACGATTCCGGCGGCGTGATTCGCCAGGACAGCCGCATCCCGCATGGAACAGCCCGAGGCCAGGCCCAGGGCCAGTGTCGCCGCAACGGTATCCCCGGCCCCGGTCACGTCAAAAACCTCCTTGGCGGTGGTGGGGATGGTCACGAGCCGGTCGTCTTCCTCCAGCAGGGTCATGCCCGCCTCACCGCGGGTAATCAACACCGCCTCGCAATCTATTTCTTCCCGGATATGCCGTGACGCCGCCAGGAGCTGCTGTTCATCACAGATTTCCATGCCGCTCATCATGCTTGCCTCAAGGTTGTTGGGCGTGATAACCGTGGCCCCGACAAACCGGTGCAGATTCACCGGCTTGGGATCAACGATGAGCGGTAATTTTCGTCCCTCGCCGTTACCTCTCTCACGCCGGAGCTGATGCAGGCGAATCATCAGTGATTCGTTCACCACCCCCTTGGAATAATCGGAAACGATGACCGCGCCAAATTCATGGAGATGCTGCTCCAGGTAGGCAATCATCGCCTCCAGTGTCTTCCTGGACGGGACGCCCCTTTCCTCCCGGTCGAACCTGACCACCTGCTGCCCCTGGGCCACTACCCGGCTCTTGACCGTGGTGGGCCGCTCTCCCCGCACAAGGCCCTGAACGGGGGCGGGCAGGTCCCGCACCAGCTCCACGAGCTTGTCGCCCATGAGATCGGAGCCGATGACCCCGCACAACGCTCCCCGCCCCCCGAGGGAATAGATGTTCTTGAGGACGTTGGCGCTGCCTCCGAGAAGCAGCTCCTCACGGTTGACGTTCACCACCGGTACCGGGGCTTCGGGAGAAATACGGGTCACCGTGCCCCAGATGAACTGATCGACGATGATATCGCCGATCACCAGAATGTTGGCCTGCTCAAACCGGCCGACGGCCTCCAGGAGATTGTCAATGGCGGTCACGCATCAAGCTCCATCAACCGCTCGGCCATCCGCTCGGCGGCGAAGACCAGCGATTCCAGGTCAAGGAAATCAAGGACCCGCTCATCGACCAGAACCTTGACCCGGCTGTCAAAACCCTCTTCGGGCGCTTCGTCCCAGAACAGAAGACAGAGCGGGACGTGGGGCAAAACCGGGATAACGGCCCCAAAATCGGCGGAAGCAACTTCCGGTGCCGGCGGCAGTGGACCAAGCCGCCCGCACACATCGGCCAGAGGGCGGCGACGGCCCTTGAATCGCCGGGCCAGCGGCTGCTCGCAATAGGCGGCAAGGGTGCGGACCTTGGAAATGGAATTGGGCAGACTTTCCAGGCCGACCCAGATGCACCGCGGGGCCGGTCCGCCGCCGGACGACAGGTAATTATACAACAGAATAAGGTCCCGGGGGTCAACCGGTTCCAGACCGTCCACCCGCAGGGTGTCGCGGCCAAGTTCCACTCTCCGGCCAAGATACCGGAAATGGAGGCAATCAGGCTGTTCAGGCGCCGGTTCAGCCCCGACCCGGACAGCCAGGGCGGCGAAATCCAGATCACGGATTTTGGACCGGAGATGGGCGGCCAGGGCCATGTCCCGTTCACGCTGCCCTTCGTCCACCGTATCCAGCCCTTGACCAGGCGGCAACTCTCTCGTCCCTTCCAGGGCGGCAGGGTCAATATGGGGACAGCGGGAGGGATCAGCTCCTCCCTTGGTTACCGCAACGGCAAAAGCAAGGCAGGACGGATGCCCGCATACGCCGCAATTGGTCCTGGGAAGATATCGAATAAAATCAAGGGGATACAACAGGACTCCAACCCGGCTGAAAAAGAATAGCTTCCGTCCGCTCCAGTCTGTCTGAAACGACCGTTCCCCCGCGTGCGGAACCGGAACGGTTATTTCCCGGCAGCGTTGAGGGCCTTGGTCACCTCGTCGGTAATATCGACGGCGTCGGAGGAATACATCACAACCTCGCTGGGCAGGATGATGTCCAGCCCCTTATCCTTGGCCAGTTTCTCGATCACCTGTTCAAGCTCCTTGCGAATGGGGCTGAGTTGTTGCTCTTCCATTTTCTTGAGTTCGAGATTGGCATCCTCCTGCTTGACCCGCAGATCCCGCCGCATTTTCTGAAATTCGATGGCCTTTTCCTGTTTTTTTTCTTCGTTCCAGACCGAGCTTTTCTTTTCAATCTCATCCTGCAGGGCGAGCAGGGAATCTTCTTCCTTTTTGAATTTCTCCTGCAGTTCCTTGACCTTCTTGTCCATTTCCTCCTGCGCCTTCTTGCCGGCCTCGGAGGCGGCGAAGACCTTCCGCAGATTCAGCACGGCGATGGACCCATCGGCGGCCAGGACGGTCCCCAAGGGCCAAAAAGCCAGAAACAGAAAAACCATGGCCGTTGCCAGCGCAACTCCTTTTGTCATCATGCCCACAACTGTCACCTCTTTCAATGCCGGCCGGAGCGTTCAATCCGCAGCGCCGTGATGCAAACAAAAACGGGAGAAGACGCGCGTCTTCTCCCGAGATAAAAACTCTCTTTGCTTCCCCTATTGTATGATCACAAAATCATCCCGGCGGTTCTGGGCCCAGGATATCTCGTCATGGCCGTGCAGCAGCAGTTTCTCCTCGCCCCAGCTGATGGTGTCCATCCTGGATTCATCGATGCCGAGGTTGACAAGATACCGCTTGGCGCTCAAGGCCCTGCGCTCTCCAAGGGCCAGGTTGTACTCTTTTGTGCCGCGGGGGTCGCAGTTGCCTTCTATCCTGATCCGGATTGCAGGATTTTCCTTGAGGAAATCGCCGTTGAATTCTATCCGCTCAACCTGATCGGGGCGAATGGCCGAAGAGTCAAAATCAAAATACACAGGCAGCATGGGTGCCGATGTCCGGCCTTCCATGATGGCTGAAGCTTCCGTTTCCAGTGACTCGGTCGGCCCCATGGCAGCCTGATCCCTGGGCGCAGCCTCGGGGGTTTCCACCGCCTTTTTCGCGCAGCCGCCCATCATGATCCCAAAAAAGAGTACAAGAACAGTCACCAAAAAAACCGATCTCCGTCTGCGCATAGCTTCCCTCCATATTAAGGTGTGATGTGTGATCAAAAGCAGGTTTGTCTGACACAGTACAAAATCCATGGAGGAATTCAAGATTTTTTACCGTCCGGTTCAAAAATTTTTTTGCCCGGCAAAAAAATTCCTTGCAAAAGTTCTGTCTGAAATCTACACTCAACATTTACTTTATGAATGACAATTCATTATCTTAAGCTCTATTATTTTACCTTTTCCCCGTGGATACAAAGAAAAACTCCATTCAGACGGTTGACGATCTTGTCTGCCGGAACGATTTCGGCACTTTTTTCGGGGTGACCCAGCAGACGTTCGACAGGGTATGGAACCGGTTGACCGCAGCTGAAGGCAATTCCGCGGTCTATATTTCCATGGAGATCGGTGCCGATCCCGACGTCTTCCATCCGGTGCGTGATTTTCTCCTCTCCAGGGACTGGACCAAATCCCCCGACCCCCTGGTGCAGCAATTCATCGACAAATACCTTCACGGTCCGCGAAAAATACCGAACTACAGCGGCGGACTCGGAGTTCTTGCCGGCGACACCCTCAAAAGCTTTGCCGATACGCACATCCCCGTGTGCGCCGTCAGTCTCCTGTACCGGGAAGGCTATTTTTCCCAGCTGGTCGATTACAAGGTCGGCCAGATCGATCATGCCACCCGCTGGATCCCCGGCGAAACACCCGCTCTTTTTCAACTGCAGGAGCCGGGTGCACCGGGCACCCCCCTGACCGTCCCTGTTCCGCTTTTCTGGGCCGGCGGCGATATGATCGAGGTCAGGGCCCATGTCTGGATGAAAATGGAGATCAGCGAACGGCTCGATTACTTTGTCCCCGAATTTCTCCTTGATTATGGAGTGCCTGGCGCGCCCCCCTGGATCCACGAAGCCTCGAGACAGCTCTACAGCGCCAAAACGCCACTGATCAAGGCCAACCAGCGCCGCATGCTCGGTTCGGGCATTCTGCCGCTCATGGAAAAGCTCGGCTTCACCGCCCATACCATTCACCTGAACGAGCAGCACGGAATAACGGTAACCCTCCATCTCATGATGCGGGAGCTTGAAGCCCTTCTCGGCCCTGATTTCGAGGAACGGATGACCGACAGGGATATACTGGCCGCAGCCGACAGGGTGGGCGACCGGCTGGTCTACACCATCCACACCCCGGTCAAGGCCGGGCATGACCGCTTCGAGCGTTCTCTCTATGCACAGATCACCCGCAGGGGCTGCACGAAAATCCTCGACCTGCTCGCCCAGGACAGGGATTTTCCCACCGGCTACAATTTCACCTCGATGGCCATGCGGATCAACAGGGCCGTCAACAGCGTCAGCCGCCTGCACCGCGACGTCACCCGGCGCCAGTTTCCCGCTTTCGCCGAGAAAATCGGCGCCATCACCAACGGAGTCCATCCCGGGACCTGGGTCAGCGAAAACCGCTGCCGGGTCTTCGACTCCTTCACCCAGCTCAACGACTGGCGCAATGATCCCGGTTGCTTTTCCCGCTCCAATCTGGCCGCCGACCCCCTTTTCCGCCGGCAGCTCCGCGAGGCGTGGGAGCGCGACAATGCCCTGCTGATCGAATATATCAACAGGATGCTGATTCTGCATCGAACCCAGATGGCGGAAACCTGGATCGAACCGCCCAACTATCTCTCCAGCCTTGACGACGGCTTCCTCCACCCCGGGGTGTACACCATCGGGTTCGCCCGCCGTTTTTCCACCTACAAACGGGCGGATCTCATCTTCGATGATATGGCCGCCCTGGCGGACATCCTCCTGGAGAAGAACCGGAAGGTCAACTTTATTTTCGCCGGCAAGGCCCATCCGCAGGATGAACCGGGCAAATCAGTTCTCAAGCTGATTGTCGACAACCAGGAGGAGCTGTATAAACGGAGCAAGGGCCTGGCCAAACTGGTCTTCATCCCGGGCTACGACATGGCCATCGCCAAAATGATGGTTTCCGGTACCCATGCCTGGCTGAACAGTCCCAAGCGGCCGCTGGAAGCGAGCGGCACCAGCGGAATGAAAGCCGCCATGAACGCGGTGCCCAACATCAGCGTGATGGACGGCTGGTGGGTGGAGGGATATCACGACGGCCTGACCGGCTGGAAATTCGGCTACGAAGGGCCGGTTGAAGATGCGGACATGAGCGAATCGGCCGACGCCCTCCTCTACGAGGAGGATTCGAACTCCTTTTACGCGCTGCTGCCCGAAATTCTTCATACGTACTATGAAGAGCCCGAACAGTATATCGACAAGGCGGTCAACAACCTGACATTGAACTTTCCCATTTTCAACACCCACAGGATGATCGCCGAATATGTTTCCAAGTACGGTTTGCGGCTCGAGCCCGACGTTGAACGACAGATGGAGGAGTACAGGCGGCTGTATCAGAGCGACTACAAAAATAACCCGAGCTGAACTTCATTTCATTGAATTTCAGTCCAAATCCTGATACATATATAATTTTCGGGCCGTCCTGGCGCGCCAAAATCGAGAACAGGAGAAAAGAATGTCTCGTTCCCATATCAGTCCCAACAACGCGACCAATAAAACAATCAATGCCATTGACCGCAAACGGGAAAAGGAACGGCGGTACATGCTTGTCAAGGCACGGGACAATGCCGCCGAATTATCCACCACCCTGGTGCAGCGTCTCATTGATGAGCATATCATCGAAACCAATTCGGATCGGGCCATCCGGGAAACCATTGAAAACCAGCTGAAAAAACTGATCGACATGGATGAATTCGACATGCAGTTCAAGGTCGCGCCCATACGGTCGGTCTCCCAGGATCCCAATATCCTCAGCCTCTATATCACTCAATTCATCGTCGAGGACCTGATCAACCATCCCAAAATCCAGGATGTTTTTGGTGACGACCTCGACGTCTACAAGGCTGTGGATTCCGTTTTGTCGAAAATCCGCCCCAGCTAGGTACTTCTTCCCGCCGCATGCCTCCCCGCCGTCCCGCCCGGCCCCCTTCCCTTGTATTCGCCAACAGCCGTGGAGAAATTCTCGACTTCCCCGATCTGTACATGGCCGGCGACAGTTGCGGCCGTTTTGCCCAGCCCGAGACCGATGATCTCATCGAACTGCCTCCGGGGAGTGAACTCTTCGTCCTGCCCGGCAGGCTGCCGGCGGGAATAAACCCGGCAACGGGGGAGGCCGAGGTCCTCTCCTCCAATCCCCATGACGGCAGCGCACCGCAGGCCGTGGCGGCCTTCATGGCCCCGGCGCACACCCTGGTGTACACGGCGGCCTACCGGACAACCGCAGGGGCTCCGCTCCTCCCTCTTTTCGCCTACGCGGCCGTAGGCTGGCAGGCGGGAAAATTCTGGGTTGCCGGATTTCGCTCCGATCCCGATCCCCGGCAGGACGCCGACCGATTCAACCAGAAAACCATCAACCGCCGCACGGCCGCCATGATGAAGCGGCTGCCGGCCAACCGCCTGGTTCAGCACCTTGGCAGGTGCTGTCTCAGCTACGGCTGTCCGGCAGCGCGCAATTTCTTCCTGGGCAGATGGGAGGCGCCCCTGCCCACTTCGCCGGTCTGCAATGCCTCCTGCGCCGGGTGCATATCCCTGCAGCCGTCGGGCTGCTGTCCCGCCGCCCAGGAACGAATCAGCTTCGTCCCTTCCCCTCGGGAAATCGCCGAGATCGCCGTTCCTCACCTGACCACCGCCGAAAGAGCCATCGTCAGTTTCGGCCAGGGATGTGAGGGGGAACCGCTGCTGCAGGCTCCGACCCTGGAGAAATCCATCCGCCTCATGCGCGGCAGCACTTCCAGGGGAACCATCAACCTGAACTCCAACGCCGGCCTTCCTGCCGCCGTTGAACGGCTGATAGACGCCGGCCTCGATTCCATCCGGGTTTCCCTGAACAGCGCCCGGCCTGCATTGCACGAACTCTATTACCGGCCCCGGGGGTTCTCCCTGCGCGACGTCAGACGATCGATCATCCTGATGAAAAAAGCCGGCCGCCACGTGTCGCTGAACTATTTCATCCTCCCCGGCTTCACCGACGACCCGGATGAATACCGCGCCCTCTGCGGACTGATCGAAACCTGCGGGCCTGATTACATCCAGCTGCGCAATCTGAACATGGACCCCGAGTGGTACATGCGGGTTGTCCATCACCGTTCGTCGGGAAAGCCCCTCGGCATACGGAACTGGCTTGAGGGCCTGAGGACCCGCTTTCCCCTTCTCCGCTTCGGCTATTTTAATCCTCCGCTGCGCTGATTCCGGATATTTGCTGTTTGCCGCCCCCGCCTCCCTGATCCCGCAAGCCATCCCCGCAAACCCGGCTCTAAAACCTCAGCCGCCCGGCGGGCGAAATAAGAACCCACGGCCCGATGTATCGTTGACCCTGTCACACGAAAAAAATCGGCGGTCGAACATGTAAATACTTAATCTGCACAGATAAATGAATCATCATTCAGGAAAAAGCATTAAACCCCTTGTTTTTCCTTGACAAAACTCCAGTTTTTTTGGATACTATAAAAGTAGGAATAGTTATTTTTAATTTTCTGAAGCAAATCCGACTACTAGCGAGTCATCAATATGAACACAACGGAAAACATGATGCGACTTACCACTCAGCGACAGATTATTCTCGAGGAATTGTCCAAGGTCAAAACGCATCCGACAGCCAGCGAGCTGTATGACATGGTCCGCAAGCGTCTTCCCCGGATAGGGTTGGGAACCGTTTACCGCAACCTGGAGTTGATGGCGGAGAACGGCATGATTCTGAAACTGGAGGTAGGAGGGACGCAGAAACGCTTCGACGCGTCGACCCACACCCACTACCATATCCGCTGTTCGAACTGCGGCAGGGTGGATGATATGGATACTCCGGTGCTCGAGAACCTTGTCAGGAAGGCGGCGGAAAGCTCCTCGTACAAGGTCCTGGGGCATCATGTGGAGTTCACCGGTATCTGCCCGGCCTGCCAGAAGGGCAAGAAGGGCGGCAAGTCCTTCCATTGAATTGAACAGGCCGGCCCCTGGCCGACGGGGAACTACGCAAAAACAACCCTGCAGAATCTCCGCTTGCCCACCTTGACCAGAATCGATCCCCTGGCTTCGATGTCGGCCTCGCTGTCCGTCACTTTCTCTCCGTCAATGGAGACGGCATGCTGACGGATCATCCGGCGGCCGTCGGAGGTTGAGGTCACCAGTCCTGCCTCCAGCAGCAATCTGGGCAGCCAGATCCGCTCCTCCCCGGCGGCGCACGTATATTCCGGAATCTCCTCCGGCACCTCGTGCCTGGCAAAGACCTGCTCGAAATGGCGCCTGGCCTTTTCAGCCGACTCCGGTCCGTGGAAGCGTGTCGTCAATTCCTGCGCCAGCCGGACCTTGACATCCTTCGGGTGGGCCCGGCCCTCGGCCAGATCATTTTTCAGTTGCCCGATTTCCCCGATGGAAAGATCAGAGAGCAGTTCATAATACCTGAACATCAGTTCGTCGGACACCGACATCACCTTGCCGAAAATATCCTCAGGCGGTTCGGTGATGCCGATGTAATTCCCCAGGGACTTGCCCATTTTATTCACCCCGTCCAGGCCTTCCAGCAACGGTGTGGTGAGGACCACCTGGGGCTCCTGGCCATGGCTGCGCTGCAGATCCCTTCCCATGAGCAGATTAAAGAGCTGGTCGGTGCCGCCAAGCTCGACATCGGCCTTGAGGGCGACGGAATCGTACCCCTGGATCAGCGGATAGAGAAATTCATGGATGGAGATCGGCCGGCCGTTCTCGAAACGGACCTTGAAATCTTCCCGCTCCAGCATGCGGGCCACGGTGAGCTCCGAGGCCAGCCTGATCATGTCGTAGGAACTCAGATTCCCCAGCCAGGAGGAATTAAATACCACCCTGGTTTTGTCCGGGTCGAGGATCTTGAAGACCTGTTCCTTGTAGGTTTCGGCATTGCGCAGCACATCCTCGCGCGTGAGACGGGGCCGGGTGTCCGACTTGCCGGTGGGGTCGCCGATCAGGCCGGTGAAGTCACCGATGAGAAAATAAATTTCATGCCCCAGCAGTTGGAAATGGCGCAGCTTCTGCAGGAGGACCGTGTGGCCCAGGTGCAGATCAGGGGCCGTCGGGTCAAAACCGGCCTTGACCCTCAGGGGCCTGCCGCTCTCCAGGGACCGGGCAAGCTTGGCCTGCAGATCTTCCCTGGAGATCAGATCCACCGTGCCGCGCTCAATCAGCTCTATCTGTTCCGCCACAGACTTCATGTTCACCCCCCTACCTGGCGTACTCCACAGCACGCGTCTCCCGTATGACCGTTACCCGGATCTGACCGGGATAGGTCAGCTGTTCCTCGATTTTCCTGGCAATATCCTGGCTCATCAGCAGGGCTTCTTCCTCCTTGACCTTCTGACTGTCAACGATGATCCGCAGATCCCTTCCGGCCTGAATGGCATAGGATTTGTCCACGCCGTTGAACGAATTGGCTATGTTTTCCAGATCTTCCAACCGCTTGACATAGCTCTGGAGCATCTCCTTGCGCGCCCCCGGACGGGCCCCCGACAGGGCGTCGGCCGACTGGACCAGGATATCCAGCACGCTCCTGGGCGGCTGATCCTCATGATGGGCGCCGATGGCGTAGACAATATCTTCGCCTTCCCCGTATTTGCGGGCCAGGTCGCGGCCGATGATGGCGTGCGAACCTTCGATCTCGTGATCGACGGCCTTGCCGATGTCATGCAACAGGCCGGCCCGCTTGGCCTTTTTCACGTCAAGACCGAGTTCCGCGGCCATCACACCGCAGAGGAAGGCGACCTCCAGGGAATGCTGGAGGATGTTCTGGCCGTAGCTGGTCCTGTATTTCAAACGGCCGATCAAATTGATCAGCTCGACATGCATTCCGTGGGCGCCTACGTCGAAGGTCGCCTGTTCGCCGGCTTCGCGGATTTCAACCTCCACTTCCTTGGTTACCTTCTCCACCACTTCCTCCACCCGGGCGGGATGGATTCTGCCGTCGGAGATCAGGTGCTCCAGCGCCAGGCGGGCAATTTCCCGCCGGATCGGATTAAAACCGGAAAGAACGACGGCCTCGGGGGTGTCGTCAATGATGATGTCGATGCCGGTGGCCGCTTCAATGGCCCTGATATTTCTGCCCTCGCGGCCGATTATCCTGCCCTTCATCTCCTCGTTCGGCAGGGGAACCATGGAGACGGTCTTGTCGGCGACATAATCGCCGGCATAGCGGGCGATGGCCAGGGCCAGGATATTCTTGCCCTTGCGGTCGGCTGCCAGTTTCATTTCGTTTTCAATGCGGGCCAGCCGTTTGGCCGACTCCATCCGGGCCTCGCTCTCGATGGAGTCCATGAGAAATTTCTTGGCCTCTTCCCGGCTGATCCCCGCTATCGCCTCCAGCTCGTCCTTCTGCTTTTCGATGAGGAGATCCATTTCCTTCTCTCTCACCGAGACGGCCTGCTCCCTGATCTGACACTTGTTTTCCCTCGCCGTCAGCTTGGTTTCGCGCTTTTCCAGGTTGGCAAGCTCATTCTGCACCTCGTCGAGCTTCCTGTCCAGCCTCCTCTGCTCGTCCTTCAGTTCCTTCCGGCTGTTCTGAATTTCCTTTTCGGCTTCCTGCTTGATCTGGTAGGCTTCCTCCTTGCTCTGCAGGGACGCCTCTTTTTTTATCTGCTCCGCCTCCAGGATCGCATTTTCAACGATCTGCCGTCTCTGCGCTTCAATATTCGCCTGGTTGCCTTCCACCAGTTTTTTGCGCAGGTAAAAACCGACAACGATGCCCGCGACAAGAAACAGCGCGGACAACAAAAGTGTCAAAATATTCACGCTCATAGGTTCACCCATTATGTTGTACAGCCTGCCTGCCGCAAGAATGCCGAAGATGGGGCTGGTATGAAATGGAAACGAGAAGAGGGGGCGGGTGTGATTCGGAGAGTGATGCGTTTGGAACATATGGCGGCGGGAAGGCCCCATATGCCATCAGGCAACTGCCGTTAAACCTGATCCGTGACTCGGTCTTCAGGCGAAGAAATGGGCCTCGTTCAAAAAATTTCGGCGCAGCCGGGCTGTATTATTTGCCGGAAGCGCCGATCGAACGGGTCACTCTTATATGGTAAACCTGATGTCATCAGAATTGTCAAGCGTCTCCGGACCGGACTGATTGCGCCGGCCCTTCTCTTCTGCCTTCTCTGCTCTTTTGCAGAGGCTTTATATATCAACGGCAGCTCAAACCTGCCGGAACCAACAAAAATCCCCACCCTGCCGTGTCAGCGAAATGATTAAACCTAATGAAAATTAGGTGGGCAGGTCTTGCTATCCGCAGGGAATCAATGAAGATTCCTATTAAATAGCATTGGAGCCGCCCTTTGTATGAGTGTTTGGCTCAATACTTCGCTGATCACCAACAGCGCAGGGAAGATAAAACCAATTAATTTCTTGAACATATATTACAGCAGAACGGCGACAAAAGCAAAATTATTTCATCGGCGGCCTGATCATTCCGTGCCGGTCGGAAACTTGCTGATCAACTTGTCAATCGATGCTTCCTGCTTTGCCCGGAACCGTTCAAACCGCTTTTCCAGTTCAACATACCGGGCCGCGATCCTGAGGCAGACCAGCACCAGCATTTTATTGGAAGGCAGGGAGGTGCGGATGGACTGGCTTTCTTCCTCCAGCTCCCTGCGGACCATGCCGATGACCTCCTTGACTTCTTCTTCGGGGGCATCGGTGTAAAAGGAAAATTCCTGACCGAAAAGATGAACATCAACCCGCCGTTCCATGGGTAGCCCTGAAATGATCTCAACCGGCCTGCCGGCGAAGCGTTTTCATCATTTCATCACTTGGCGCCGACGCGTTCTTTGTGGAAAAGTTTGCCCTGCGATTCGTCCGGTTTGTCCGGCTGGGCCGCATCGACCGTTTTCTGCTCCGACTCCCACTGCTCGATCCGGTCAAGAAGGCCCGAGACCCTGGACCCGACTTCGGAGCGTTCGATGCGCAGTTCGGCAATGGTGTCCTTCAGCTTCTCGCATTCAGCACTCTTCTCCGCGTATCTCGACTCTAGGGCCTGATACGAATCCCGCAGTTCTTTATGTTTGGTCAGCAGATTATCGACAAACTGTTCCAGACGAACAAGTTCCGTATTGTTCTCCATGGCGTGATCCTCCATGCAAACGCCCTCCGTTCGCATGTAACTGTTTGAAATTAAAAGAGACTTGAACCGTTACCACTACTATAATTGGCCGCCGCCGCAAGCGCAAGGTTTTTCAGTGCGGCTCACATTCTCCTGTATGTCCAGCACACGGGCCTGCCGTTCCTGTACGGCAGGTACCCGTAAAATATCCTCGGATCGTCATCAAAAACCAGGGGAAGGAAAAAACGGTCCCCCTCCCACATCTCCAGTTTATCGAGACTGTCCAGGTGATGCCAGTCCAGCACACCTTCCTCATTGACGGTAAAGGGGTCGCCGGAAAACCGGGTGATCAGGAATACAAAACCCAGCCAGCTTTTGCCGTCGGGTCCGAAATCCTTCCAGTTGATGGTCCCCCTCAACGTCACCTCCCGGCACTCGATGCCGGCCTCTTCGCGGAGTTCCCTGATGAGACCGGAGAGAACATCCTCATCGGCCCTGACCTTTCCGCCGAGCCCGTTATACTTGCCCAGATGGTGATCGTCGGGCCGGGCGTCGCGCCTGACCAGCAGCACCCTGGTTCCGTCGGGCGACAGGACGTAGCCCAGTGTTCCTATGACCGGTTCATACATGGGGGAACCTTTCTTCACGAAGTTCTTTTATCGTCATTTTTTCCATTGGTTTATGGTATATTATGTTAAATAACTCCATCCACTTCTGCCTGCAAGACGAGCCATGGGTAATCGGAACAGACAGCAGTCCTTTGCCGCCAGCCGCACTCCACCAGGGAACCGATCCTGTTCCCGCTGCCATCCACGGTCCGGGGGGATGCTGCCCTGGGTCATCTTTCTTGCCGTCCTCTTCGCGTCCATCCCCCAGGCCCGGGCTGAAGAGCTCTTCCCCCTCTATCCGAGCATCCGGGCCAATGTGCGTTTCTGGGAGGACATTTACGCCCGCTACTCCACCCGACAGGGCGTGCTGCATGACCAGGAAAATCTGGACATCGTCTATGGAGTTGTCGACCTGGTCGATTGGAACAAGCCCGGCTCCGCCCATATCAACCAGAAACTCATCACCCTGGCCCGACAGCATTACAAATCGATCCTTTCCGACCTGGCCGCCGGCAAAACCCCGGTTACTGATGACGAAAAGCGCATTGCGGCCATGTTCCCCGGCAGGAGCGCCTACGCCTACACCCAAGCCCTGGACAACATGCGCCTGCAGATCGGCCAGCAGGACCGTTTCCGCGAGGGGGTTATCTGCTCCGGCGCCTATATGCCGTACATCAGGCAGATACTGATCAGCCACAACCTGCCGCCCGAGCTGGCCTACCTGCCCCATGTCGAATCCTCCTTCAACCCCGAAGCGAAAAGCAAGGCCGGTGCCGTGGGTCTGTGGCAGTTCACCAGGGGAACGGGAAGTCAATACCTGACCGTCAACGATATCGTCGACGAACGCTACGATCCCTTTTTTTCCACCCGGGCGGCCGTCGTTTTCCTGAAGGAGAATTACACCGCCCTCAAAACCTGGCCCCTGGCGATAACCGCCTACAATTACGGCCGTGGGGGAATGATACGGGCGGTGAAGGAAAAAGGCGACTACGAAAACATCTTCAACAATCACCGGACCGGGATCTTCAAGTTTGCGGCCCGGAATTTTTATCCCGAATTCCTGGCCGCGGTGAACGTGGCGAAAAGACTGGAAAATGACCCCCGTCTCATCGCCAACCGACCGGAAGCTGCGGTCATGCTGCGGCTTGAAGGCTATGCCAGGGCGGCGGACATCATGTCTCATTTCCGGGTTGCCGAAGAAGATTTCTCCCGTCTCAATCCCTCTCTTCTGGAGCCTGTCCTGTCCGGCCGAAAATTTATTCCCAGGGGTTTTTCCGTCCGCCTTCCCGCCACCGCCGCGGTGCGCGAACGCGTCGCCAGACTGCCGGGGAGCATCTACCAGCCGCATCAGGTCAGGGACAATGAATATATTGTCCGCCGGGGCGACACGGCCGGCTCCATTGCCCGGAAATATAAAATTTCCGTCAATGATTTGATTCTGGCGAACCGCCTCGACAAACGGGCGACCATCCGGATCGGCCAGAAGCTGAAAATCCCCGGCAGCACCGCACCAGCCGGCTCCATCAAAGTCGTTGAGCTGCAGAAGAAATCCAAAACCAGACCGAACTGACCGGCCTCGTCCATCGACCATTGTCACTGCATGGAGTCAGTGGGCCGGCCCCGCCACGCACCGTGTTTGACTGCCGGGCTGGAGCGCGGTAATATGTAATTATTATGTTTTTTTAACCAGCCGAACGACTGTTGATGTCTGACTTGAGAAAAAAAAACCGCGCCGCGGCAACCGACGCATCCCCACAGGCCGAAAAACTGGATGATCGTCAAGGCTGGACGGGCTCCCTGCAGCGATGGGCCTTCAAGGCCGGGAAGACGGAAAGCCGGCCGGGGGCCATGTTGCGCAGCTGGCTGCGGGTGGTTTTCATCGTGGCCCACGAATTCTCCGAAACAGGAATATCTCTCCGGGCGTCAGCCCTTACCCACTCCATCGTCCTGTCCATGGTTCCGCTGCTGGCCCTGAGCACCGCGCTGCTCAAGGGGATGGGCGGCGGTGACCAGCTGAAAACGGTCGCCTACCGCTTCATCGACCAGCTGGAGCCGCAATATCCGGCCGGAACGTCTCCAGTCGATCCCGCCGCTTCCCCCGGTGATACGGTTTCCGGCGGATCGCCGGCCCCCGGGGACCCCCCCCCGGTACCGGAATCATTGACCAGGCATTTGCGCAACGCCGTCGACACCATCTTCGACTACGTCGAGCGAACCAATTTCGCCGCCATCGGCGCCTTCGGCATCATCGGCCTTCTGTGGGCCGTGATACTCCTGATGAGCACCATCGAAGATGCCATGAACGCCATCTGGCATTCCAGACGCGGCCGGTCGATGTTCAGAAAAATCATGGACTACCTGGCCCTGCTGATCCTCCTGCCCGTCTCCATCAACATCGCCATCGCCGGCGACGCCGTTCTCGCCTCTCCGGAGATCATGGCCCGCCTGCGGATCTTTATCCCGTCCGCCTGGGCCGTGACCATGCTGCTGAAGCTGCTTCCCTTTCTTTTCGTCATCCTGACCCTCATGGTCATGTACATGTTTTTCCCGGCCGAACGGGTCAAAACGTCCGCGGCCTTTATCGGCGCCCTGTTTGGCGGCATCTTCTGGTTTGTGGTGCAGAAGGGATACATTCTCCTGCAGGTCGGCGTCTCCAAGTACAATGCCATTTACGGCTCCTTTGCCACGGTGCCTCTTTTTCTCATCTGGGTGCAACTCGGCTGGACCTTCATCCTGCTCGGCGCCGCTCTCGCCTACGCGGTCCAGAACCGCAACCTCTATTATCTCCCCGGATCCCGGGTTTCACCGCAGCGTACCCTGCAGCTTGCCTTTGACATCCTCAACACCGTCTATGCCAATTTCTCCAGGAAAACACCGACCACCTTCGACGATCTCATCCGGGCCAATCCCGGAGAACAGCCCGGCAGCATCATGGACATCATCAAAGATCTGATTCGGGGAGGCCTGCTGCACAGGACCGATGACGACGGCAGCGCATATGTGCCTGCGGCGCCGGCCGAAATCATCGAGGCCCGCCAGGTTGTGCAGCTCATCCTCGGTCATGAAAAAATACCGACCACGGGCGGCCGCTTCTCCGACAGGATCCTCGATGCGGCGGAATCCGCCATACCCCCTGACGATTTTCCACTCATCACCCCGGCTTCACCGTCCGGGCAGGAGACAGCACCCGACAAGGAGAACAATGAAAAAACATCATAAATTTTCCATCTGGTATTTCATCATCGGCATCTGGATTGTGCTTATCGTGCAAAACTACCTGGCCGGCTCCTTTGCGGTCAAAACGATCCCCTACAGCGAATTTCTCCTGAACCTGGAGCAGGGAAAGGTCGTGGAGGTCGCCATCACCGCCAACGAGATCCAGGGGCGACTCAAGGCGGAAAACGGAAACGGCAGGGAGCAGTACTTCAAGACCGTCAAAGTCGATCCGCAGATCTCCGAGCTGCTCAGCGCCCACCATGTCAAATATTCCGGCACCATTGAATCGACCTTTCTGCGGGACATTATTTCGTGGCTCCTGCCGGTGTTCATATTCCTCGGGGTCTGGTTTTTCCTGATGAAGAAAATGATGCCGCAGCAGCCGGGGTTCATGTCGCTCGGCAAAAGCAAGGCCAAAATTTACAAACAGGAGGCCACCGGCATCACCTTCGATGACGTGGCCGGAGTGGACGAGGCCAAGGTCGAACTGGTGGAAATCATAGAATTCCTGAAAAATCCTGACAAATTCACCGAGTTCGGCGGCCAGATGCCCAAGGGCCTGCTGCTGGTCGGCCCGCCGGGCACCGGCAAGACCATGCTGGCCAAGGCGGTTGCCGGCGAAAGCAATGTGCCGTTCTTCAGCATCAGCGGCTCCGAATTCGTCGAGATGTTCGTCGGCCTCGGCGCCGCCAGGGTTCGGGACATGTTCGAGGAGGCCAAGAAAAACGCCCCCTGCATCATTTTCATTGACGAACTGGACGCCCTGGGCAAGGCCAGGGGGATCGGAGGATACGGCGGCCACGACGAGCGGGAGCAGACGCTGAACCAGCTCCTGGTCGAACTGGACGGCTTTGACTCCAACATCGGGGTCATCCTCATGGCCGCGACCAATCGTCCCGAGGTGCTTGACCCCGCGCTCCTGCGGCCGGGCCGGTTCGACCGCCAGGTCCTCGTCGACCGGCCCGACAAGGAAGGAAGGAAAAAAATTCTCGAAGTCCATCTCCGGAAGGTGAAGCGGGTGGGGGATCTCGATATCGACCGGCTGGCGGCGATGACCGCGGGCATGGTCGGCGCCGACCTGGCCAACCTGGTGAACGAGGCTACCCTGCTTGCCGTCCGTACCAAAAAGGACCGGGTGGAGATGGCCCAGTTCGAGGAGGCGGTTGAACGTGTCGTTGCCGGCCTGGAAAAGAAAAACCGTCTGATCAACAAGAAGGAGCGGAACATAGTCGCCTATCATGAACTCGGCCATGCCATCGTCTCCATGTCCCTGCCGGATACGGACCCGGTGCAGAAAATAACCATCGTGCCCCGGGGTATAGCCGCCCTCGGCTATACCATGCAGCTCCCGACCGAAGACCGATACCTGATGAGCAAAACCGAACTGCTCAACAAGATAGCCACCCTGCTGGGCGGCAGGGCCGCGGAACAGACCGTCTTCAACGAGATCTCCACGGGCGCGCACAACGATCTGGCCAAGGCCGCCGACATCGCCCGGTCGATGGTGATCGAATACGGCATGAGCGAGCAGCTGGGGCAGGTGTACCTGAAGGGGGAGTCCAAGGGGCAGTTTCTGATGCCGGGTCTTTCCCAGCGGGGCGAGTACAGCGAAGAGACCGCCCGCAAGATCGATGAGGAGGTGAAAAAAATCATCGACGAGCAGTACGGAGTGGCGCTCAACATCCTCGCCGGGCAACGCGACACCATTGAAAAAGCGGTGCAGGTCCTGCTGGAAAAGGAAAAAATCAGCGGTGAGGAACTGAAGCAGATCATGCAGGCGGCGGAATCGCCGGTCCGCGAAGAAGAGCCGGTGGCCTGATCTGCTTCGCCATACTGGATGGCCCGGCTGCTCAGGGTCCGGTACCGGGATGTCCTGGACGAAAAGAGGGAGGGGTTCTGCGAGCTGTTCATTTTCGAGGAATTCATCGGCCGCCCGGATCTGCCCCAGGTCTACGGGACCGGGCTCGGCCTGTCCATCGTCAGGGAGACCGCCAGGCGGCACCGGGGAGAAGCCTGGCTCTCAACCACCGCCGACGGCAATACCGTGTTCTTCATCTCCATTGCCCGTCATTTCTGAGGATGCCCGCCTGGCCAGGCTGTCCGCGAGCTTGATCATGGTCGGCAGCCTGTGCCTCCCATGCATGTTCGCCACAACAGCTGCCGTGGTCTCCAGGTCCGTCCCCATCGCCGAAACAAACAGCGGCCGCCTGCTTTGGCCCCTGAGGACCGGCACGAAGTCACGGGCCAATGCCAGGGGGCTTTTGGCCACGCCGATGACAACCGCCCGGCCGGCAAGATATTCGTACAGATAACCCCCCAACCCTTTGAACCGGGGACGGCGCAGATGGACATAGCCGTCGATCAGCACATGGGAATAATCGGGCGGGATCGATTCCAGGGCCCGGATCAGGCAGGGCAGCTCCCTTCTGTAGAATTCTCCCGGAACATACGGTCCCGGAGCCGGACAGACAATTGTTCTCCATGAAACCGGCCGGTCGGAATCCCATTCCCTGAACCGGACCAGACCGGCCACGGCATGGCAATGATGGTAGGCGACATCGAGGACGATCTTCATGGACACTCCCGCGGCGGCGGTCAGAGAAATTCCCACCCCGTCCAGTTCGCCAGCAGGGGATAGACCGGCAAAGCCGAGGCCAGCCACCAGACGGCCTGCAGACCGTGATGCCGTCCGGAGGTGAAAATATATTCCGGATGCCGGCGAACTATGAGCAGGGAGGAAGCGGCCAGTGGGAGGAAGGACAGGACGGAAAACGTTCCTCCCCGCTGCCTGAACAGCGCCACCACCAGCCAGGCTGTCGCCCCGGCCAGAAGCAGGTAGAGCAGCACAAGGCCCGGCGAAAACCCCGGGCCGGTCCGCACGGCGCTGCCGGACCGCGGCGGTCGGACGAAACAGTAGAGCCCCTGCCCGAGCAGGGCCCCGCTCAGGCCGGCCAGGCCATTGACCAGAATGTCGCGCCAGCCATAATAGCGCAGGGAATGAAGCCCCTGCAGCATTTCGTCATGGATGCCCAGCAGTATGGTGACCAGGGCCGTGAACAGGGTGAGGTCCGCGCCCCGGAGGCGATGGCTTAAAGTGTAGCGGACCAGAAAGGAAAGGATTATATATTCGGCGACGTGGATTCGTTTTATCGGTACAGAGGAATCCGGGACCGCCAGGGCGAGAAATGCCCCGACCATGCCGAGGCCGATGAAAATCAGGTTGATGGAATATCCCCGGTTGACCCGGTGGGCGAAAAAACAGCCGATGACCAGCAAAACGGCCAGGGTGACCGCCACGGGAAGAAAGGAGGCCACCACCCCCTGACCCAGCCTGGCAACCAGCCAGGCCCAGACCTGGAACAGATTGACGTACAGGACCACCAGCAGGAAACACCCGGCATGGAGAAGGAAAAGAAGCACTCCCGGGAGTTCTTTCCCGACGGTTGGCGGATCCTGATGGAGCGGATGACTCTGGCCGGGCACGTTTCCTCCTTGGCCGGAACAGTAAGGCGGCTCGATTCCTGCTTGCGATGAAAGGGAATATTGTACCAGGTTTTCCGGGTTCTGTAAGGTGCCTTCCGGTATTTTTCTGCATCCTCCTGCTTGTCCCCCATGCACTGGAATGCGGACAGGACGGGATTGTTGACGAATTCTACCGGGAAATCAGATTGCTGGCCGAAGCCGGGGATGCCGAGGCCCAGTACTCGCTGGCCATGATGTACGATCTGGGGAACAACCTCTCCCGCGACGAGGAAAAAGCCATTTACTGGTTCAGAAAGGCGGCGGAGCAGGATCTGGCCGCCGCCTGCCACTCCCTGGGCATCAAGTACGAATTCGGCAGCTCCGTCGGACAAAGCTCGACCGAGGCCGCCTACTGGTACCGGCGGGCCGCCGTCCAGGACCTGCCCATGGCCCAGTTCCATCTCGGCCTCCTCCACCTGGAAGGTGCTGCTCCCGGATCCGATCCGGTCCAGGCCTACGCCTGGCTGACCCTGGCTGCGGAGCACGACTATCCGGAAGCTCTCGCGAACAGGGACGCCGCCGCCGGCCTGCTTGACGACGAGGAAAAGGCCTTGGCCGAAGAGTTGAGCGAACGGCTGCGCCGGGAGATCCGGCAACGGCAAAAAAGTCCGTAGCCGTATGGGCTGTCAGAGCTCCGGGCCGCTGAGCATGGCATGGGCTTCGGCCAGCAGCCGCCCAAGTTCGGCGGTTTCGAGGCCGGCCCGGCCGGCGATGGCCCCCAGATCATACCGTCCGGCGTCGCCGCCATTGTTGCCGGGCACCCAGTACACGTCGCGGCCAAGCTGCCCGTAGCGGCGGCGGGCGAACTCCTCGAGCCCCCATCCCCGGACAAGGTTGGCCAGCCAGAGAATGAAGGGAATATTGATATAGCCCGGCGTTGAATGCCACGGCGGCAGTTTCGCCCAGAGCGCTTCCGGTCTGGGGCTGCCGGTGACCTTTGCCATTTCCCCCCGGCAACGGAGGTCGATGTCCCTGAGCAGGGACCTGCTCCGCCCGAGCAGGTCAAGGGCCGCGACATGGGACGCAAAATCCTCCGGCCGGGCGGCGCCGATGCTGATGGTATGCACCTCCGGCCGTTCAAGGCAGTAAAGGTCGTTAAAGACCATCGGCGGACAGGGGCGGCACAGCTCGATAAACCGTGCCGGCGGGTTGTGCAGCATCCCTCCCTTGTCCGTGGGGCTGATGATGAACACGCCCATATCCTGCCGGGCCGCTTCTTCCAGGGCTGGGGCGTTGACCTGCCAGATGTAGTACCAGTGCAGGTTGACGTAATCAAAGCCCCCGTCCCCGGAATGGCGGAGCGCGGCCAGGACAACCTTGGGAGTCCCATGCCCGGAAAAACCGATCCAGCCCGCCAGACCCTTGCGCTGCAGTTCCCGGGCCGCTGCCAGGCAGCCGTTGGGACGGCAGGTCTGCCACAGGGAGCGGTAATCATTGATGCCGTGGACAGCCAGCAGGTCGACGCGGTCGACACCCAGCCGCCCCAGGGAGTCATGGAAATCGGCGATGAAGGCTTCCGGGGCGTCGGCGGGCCGGATTTTGGTCTGCAGCAGGTAGCTGTCCCGATCCCCGACCCGCCGCAGAGCCGTGCCGAGCTGCTGCTCGGAGGTGCCGTAGCCCCGGGCGGTTTCAAAGTGATTGATTCCCAGGGCCAAAGCCTGCTGAACGATCCGGTCGAAATTGCCCTGGCTTCCGGGGGGGATTTCCCGGGCGGGAAAAGGCTGCCAGGAGTGCATGGCCCGCATGAAACCGGCGGACAGGACAGGCATCCTGAGCCCGGTTCTGCCGAAGCGACGATAAATCATGCTCCTGTCGATGAACCGAGGGACCCTGTCCGCATCTTCTACGTCCGGTTGAACCACCGGGCTATTTCCCGGCGGGAAAATCGCCGGAAAACCGGGCGGCCGTGGGGGCAATGGGAAAAAACGTCCGTTTCCCGCATCCGGGCAAGCAGTTCGAGCATCTCGCGGGGGGCAAGACGGCTGCCGCCCTTGACCGCGGCCTTGCAGGCCATGGTCGCCAACAGCCGTTCCACCCGCTCCGGGATTGCCCCTGTCTCCGTACCGCCGGATCCTGCAGCCAGCAGTTCCACGGCCTCGACGATGAGTTCCCGGGGGTCCGCCGCGCCCAGCGGAGCCGGGACGGATTTGATCACCCAGGTCTCGTCGCCGAAATGCTCGATGCCGAACCCCAGCCGTTCGAGGTCAGGAACGTGGGCCGCCGCCGCCTCGCTCAAATCCGGGGCGAGTTCCAGGGTCAGGGGGAACACCAGGTTCTGGCCGGCCGCTTGCCGCTGCACGTATCCTGTCCGCAACTGCTGGTAGAGAATGCGTTCGTGGGCGGCATGCTGATCAATCACCACCAGCTCCCCATCCTTTTCACAGAGGAGGTAAAGATCGGCGAGAGTGCCTATCAGGGTGAGACCGGCGAAGACTTCCTCCCTTTTCCCTTCCTGCAGGTCCCGGGCGGCGGAACCGCGTGTCTCCCTCTCCGTTCTCCGCCTGAGGCCGGCAGGCGGTTCGGCGGTCACCGTTCCCTCCTGCAAACCGCGGAAAAGCACCGGTGCCGGTCCGGGTGAGGCGGACGGTGCTGTTGCGGCCGACGGAGGCGGAAGCCTCCCGGCATTTACGGGCGGCGGCACGGCAAAAAGATCAGACCGGACCGCATCCTGGTACTTTTCCAGGGCGGTGGTCACGGCCTGGACGATGAAGCGGTGGACATCGCGGGAACGCCGGAAGCGGACCTCCAGTTTGGCGGGATGGACATTGACGTCAATCTGCTCCGGGGAAACCGTCAGCAGCAGGACCCCGGCCGGTGCCCGCCCCTTCATGAGAAATCCATGCAGCCCTTCCATGACCGCGTGCCGGATCATGCGGTCCTGGACAGGCCTGAAGTTGACCAGGATGCGAAGCCGGTCGCTTCCGGCGGGAGCTGACCCGGGATGAAAAAGGAACCCCTCCAGGCCGAACCCGCCCGCTTCGTCCGCCGGTCCGAGACGCAGCCAGAACTCGCGGTCGGGATACAGTTCCCGGACACGGGCCTCCAGATCATCCCCGCCGACCAGGTTGACAACAGGACGGCCCTCCGCCTCCAGAGAAAACGCCGCCCCCACGTGCCCCAGGGCCTGACCGCGCAGGACTTCCGCAATGTGGTGCAGCTCGGTCCGGGCGCTCTTGAGGAATTTTCTGCGGGCCGGGACATTGCCGAACAGGTGGCGCACCTCGACCACGGTGCCCCTGGCGCACCCCGCTTCCTGCACCTCCCGCAGGACCCCGTACCTGATCTCCGCCCTGGTGCCGGTGGGCCGGTCCGCAGGCCTGGACCAGAGCGTCAGCCAGGAAACGGAACCGATGCTGGGCAGGGCTTCCCCCCGGAACCCGAGGGTTGCAATTTTTTCCAGGCCACCCTCGGTGCCCAGCTTACTGGTCGCGTGGCGCTCCAGGGAAAGCAGGACGTCGTCCGCGTCCATCCCTTCACCGTCGTCAATCACCCTGATCAGCCGGGTGCCGCTGCCCTCGACCTGGACGGATATCCG
>DSAE01000025.1 GCA_011372855.1 Desulfobacteraceae bacterium | reverse complement strand
TTCGCCGCCGCGGCGGCGAAGATGTCCCTTCCTTCCTGGGAGATCAGGGCCTTGTTGGCGGTGACCACATGTTTGCCGGCGGCAATGGCCTTGAGCAGGAATGATTTGGCCGGTTCGATGCCGCCGATCAGCTCGACGACGATGTCAATGTCCGGGTCGTTGAACAGGTCGTCGGCGTTGCCGGTCAGGGCAACATCGGCAAACCGGGCCGGCAGTTCGCTGATCCTGATATCGGCCACCCTGGCAAGGCGGATGGACAGGCCGGTCCGCTGCCGCAGCCTTTTCCGTTCGTTGAGGAGCACTTCGGCCAGGCCGCTGCCGACCGTACCGAAGCCGATGAGTCCGACTTGAATTTCTTTCATGGTTATCCAGGCAGTAATACAGTAAGGTAATGGGTTGTCTGAAGCGAATCCGTATCCGGCAAGACTTACCCTTTTTGGGCCCGCTTGTCAAAAAGTATGCAGGGGGTTTTGCCGATTGGGCGAGGGACCGCCGCCGGCATCAGGGTCCTGTTTCCCGCTTGTTTCAGACCTGGACAGGGGAGGCCGGCGGCCAGGGCGGGCTTGATATTTTCATAGCTTAATGGAATGAGTTACGGTATAGTCGGCCGGTGAATGAGTTGTCATTCATTCACGCCTGCCGGCTTTTTCATCATTTTGGACAGTTGGTTAGCGGTACGCCTTTTCAACCTTAACTCAAGGAGACGGCATATGAATATTTTGACTTTCGGACCGAACGGCAGCGGCAAGGGCACCCAGGGGGCCATCGTACAGAAAAAGTATCATATCGACCACATTGAGTCGGGCGCCATTTTCCGCCAGCACATCAAGGGCGGCACCGAGCTCGGCAAAAAAGCCAAGGAGTATATAGACCGGGGGGACCTGGTGCCCGACAGCATCACCATTCCCATGGTTCTCGAAACCCTGGGCAAATCCAAGGAAAAAGGCTGGCTCCTGGACGGTTTTCCCCGCTCCCTGGCCCAGGCGGAAGCGCTGGACAAGGCCCTCAGGGAATCCGGCATGAAGCTCGATTACGTGATTGAAATCGTCCTCCCCAGGGATATCGCCAAGCTACGGATCATGGGGCGGCGCCTGTGCGTCAATGACAACAACCATCCCAACCATATCGCCTTTGACGCCATCAAGCCGGTGGAAAAAGAGGGCAAGCTTGTCTGCCGGGTCTGCGGCGGCGACCTGTCGACCCGTCCCGACGACCAGGACGAGGATGCCATCAACAAGCGCCATGATATTTACTATGACGAGAACACCGGAACCATGGCGGCGGTCAATTACTTCAAGCGGATCTCCGGCCCCAAGGTGATCTCGGTGGACGGTTCGCCGGGCATCAAGGAGGTTTCCGAAGCCATCATGAGCCAGCTTTCCTGAGCGGGCGGATTTTCTGCTTGACCGGACGTTCCCGTGCCCCTGGGGTACGGGAACGTTTTTTTATTTGACAGCACCGGGTTTTTCTTTCATTGTTGCCACCATGAAAACCCGTATCGCCGCCAATCTCGATCAATCCGTCGCCGCCCAGCGGGCCTTTGCGGCGGCCTCGACCGGCCTGATCATCGAACTGGTCGCCCGGATCGTGGAAACCTTTCGCTCCGGGGGCAAGCTGCTGCTGTTCGGCAACGGCGGCAGCGCCGCCGACGCCCAGCACATGGCCGCCGAGTTCGTCAACAGATTCAAGATCGACCGCCGGCCCCTGTCGGCAATCGCCCTGACCACAGACAGTTCGGTGCTGACGAGCATCGGCAATGATTTCGGCTTTGACCTGGTCTTCGTCAAGCAGGTACAGGCCCTCGGCAAACCTGGAGACCTGGCCCTTGCCATATCCACCAGCGGCAGGTCGCCCAACGTGGTCAGAGCCCTGGTTGCAGCCAGGGAGATGGGTATGCGGACGGCAGCCCTCACCGGCGGAACGGCGAAGCCGGGAGGCGACCTGGGCCCCGTGGCCGACCTGCTGCTCAATGTGCCGACCGACTCCACTCCCCATATCCAGGAGACGCACCTCTGGGTGGAGCACATGGTCTGTGAACTGGTCGAAATGGAGATGTTCGGTGATTCCCGACCCGCTTGACTTCAAGGACCTGCATACCTATTCTATCTACGACCGGCACTCCAAGGTCACGGTGGCCGATTTTGCCCGGCCGCCGGCGGCGGGCATGACGGTCCGGGACCTGATGGCCGCCCTGCCCCGCCAGTTCGCGGGCAGTGATTTTCCCGACCTGGTGCGGCGGATCGCAACCGCCCACGAAAACGACAAGCCGGTGCTGCTCGGCCTGGGAGCGCACGTGATCAAGGTGGGGCTCAGCCCGGTCCTGATCGACCTGATGCGCAGGGGAATCATCAGCGGCATCGCCTTGAACGGAGCGGGAATCGTGCACGACGCCGAGATCGCCATGGCCGGGCGGACGTCGGAGGAGGTGGCGGATGTCCTGGGGGCGGGGGCCTTCGGTGCCGCCCGGGAAACAGGAGAGGTCCTCAACGGGGCGATCTGCCGCGGGGCGGAAAAAAACATCGGCCTAGGGGAGGCGGTGGGAGAGGTCCTGCTGGAACAGGCCTTTGCCTATAACGATCAGAGCCTGGTGGCCCAGGCAAGGAAACTGGACATCCCGGTGACCGTGCACGTGGCCATCGGCACGGACATCATTCATATTCATCCCGGGGCGGACGGCGCGGCCATCGGCCAGACCAGCCACCATGACTTCCAGGTTTTCTGCAGCCAGGTTGCCTGCCTGGAAGGCGGCGCCTACCTGAACATCGGGTCCGCGGTGGTGCTGCCGGAGGTTTTCCTCAAGGCCCTGACCGTAGTCCGCAATCTGGGGTACGCGGTCAGAAACATCACCACCGCCAATTTTGATTTTCTCCGGCACTACCGGCCGACCGTCAATGTCGTCCAGCGCCCCACCATGGAGGGGGGCCGGGGCTTCAATTTCACCGGACACCACGAACTGATGATTCCGCTGCTGGCGGCCGCCCTTCTGGATGTCCTGGCCAACAAATAATCAGACTTCAGCGAAGAAAGAGAATGCGAAAAACAATCAAGTTAGCCACACGAAAAAGCCTGCTCGCCGTTACCCAGTCCACCTGGGTCAAGGACCAGATTGAACGACGCCATCCCGGAATTGCCGTCGAACTGGTGAAAATCACCACCACGGGTGACAAGATCCTCGACGTCCCGCTGGCCAAAGTCGGCGGCAAGGGGTTGTTTGTCAAGGAGATCGAGGACGCCCTGCTCGACGGCCGGGCGGACCTGGCGGTCCATTCCATGAAGGATGTGCCCACCGAACTGCCGGAGGGGCTGCACCTCGGGGTGGTCCCGGAGCGGGAAAATCCCCGCGACGCCTTTATCTCCATGAAATTCAAGGATGTTGACGCCCTGCCCCGGGGCGCGAAGGTCGGAACGTCCAGCCTGCGGCGGAAATCGCAGCTTGCCCGCCTGCGGCCCGATCTGGTGACAGAGGACCTGCGCGGCAACCTCGACACCCGCCTGCGCAAGCTGGAGGAAGGAAGGTACGATGCCATCGTTCTGGCCGCCGCGGGCCTCAATCGCCTCGGCATGGCCGACCGGATCACCATGCTGTTCAGCCCCGAGCAGATGCTGCCCGCCATCGGCCAGGGCGCCTTGGGAATCGAGCTGCGCCGGGATGACGCCGAGCTGGCGGAAACCCTTTCCTTTCTGCATCATCCCGTCACTGCCGTTGCCGTCGCCGCCGAACGTGCCTTTCTCGAGCGCCTGGAAGGAGGCTGTCAGGTCCCCATCGGGGCGCATGCGACGCTTTCGGGCGAGACAATCACCCTGACCGGGCTGATCGCCAGCGTCGACGGCAGGGAGATCCTCCAGGACCGGCTCACCGGTCCGGCCGCGGAGGCGGCCCCTCTGGGAACCCGTCTCGCCGACATGCTGCTGGCAATGGGCGGGCGGAAAATACTCGACGAAGTGTACGGGGCTTAGTCCGGCCCAATGAGCACCAATACCCCATCCAGTCAGCCGGTGGGCAAGGTATACCTGGTCGGCGCCGGTCCCGGCGACCCGGGTCTGCTGACCCTGCGCGGCAAGTTTCTCCTCGAGCGGGCCGAGGTCGTGGTCTACGATTACCTGGCCAGCAGGAAACTGCTGCGCCATGTGCAGGAATCCGCCGAGCTCATTTATGTGGGCAAAAAAGGCGGCGGCCTCCATGCCTATACCCAGGAGGCGATCAACAGCATGCTGGTCGAACACGGCCGGGCCGGCAAGATGGTTGTCCGGCTCAAGGGCGGCGATCCTTTCATCTTCGGGCGGGGCGCCGAGGAAATTGAGGAGCTGGTGGCGGCCGGCATCCCGTTCGAGGTGGTGCCCGGTGTCACCTCCGCCACCGCGGCGGCCACCTATGCGGGCATTCCCATTACCCATCGGCATTACACCGCCTCGGTCGCCTTCATCACCGGCCATGAGGATCCGGCCAAGAAGGAGTCCAACATCAGGTGGGACAAGCTGGCCACCGGGGCCGGGACCATCATCATTTTCATGGGCATCAAGAACCTGCCCATCATCACCGGCAAATTGATGGAGCACGGCCGCGACCCGAAAACCCCCGTGGCGGTCGTGCGCTGGGCATCCACCCCGGAACAGCGGTCGGTGGATGGCACCCTGGACACCATTACCGACATCGTCAGGGAAGCGGGAATCAAGCCGCCGGCGCTGATTGTTGTCGGCGAGGTGGTCAAACTGCGCAAGACCATTGACTGGTTCGAAAAAAGGCCCCTGTTCGGCCGGCGGATCATCGTTACCCGCACCCGGGAGCAGGCCAGCGAGCTGGTGGCCCTGCTTGAGGAGCAGGGCGCCGACTGCCTGGAGTATTCGACCATCAATATTGAACCGATGGAGGATAACACCGAACTTGACCGGGAAATCAAGGATCTCGGCTCCTTTGACTGGCTGCTGTTCACCAGTCTGAACGCGGTGACCTATTTTTTCAAGAGGGTGCGGGAATCGGGGCTCGACTCCCGCAGTCTTGCCGGTCCCAGGATAGCGGTGGTCGGGCGGGCCACCGGCGATGAACTGCTGAAGTACGGCATCAGGGCGGATCTGATGCCGGAGAAGTTCACCGGCGAAGGGCTGGGGGAAGCACTGCTGGCGCAAGGGGTCGGCGGCAGCAGAATTCTGCTGCCCAGGGCGCTGGCGGCAAGGGATGTCCTGCCCGACATGCTCACCCGGGGCGGCGCCGAGGTACGGGTTGTTGCCGTATACCGGAACGTGCCGGTCAAGGGCAGAAAGGAGGAGCTGCGCGAAGAGCTGGAGGAGAAGAAGATAGATATGGTAACCTTTACCAGCTCATCGACAGTGATTAATTTTCTGACAATGGTGGACGCGGGGTCGGAGGAGGAACTGCACCGGCTGATGAACGGGGTGGATATAGCGACCATCGGCCCGATCACCTCGAAAACAGTGGAGGAATACGGTCTCAGGGTTGCCGTGCAGCCCGACCGCTATACCATTCCCGACATGGTGAGGGCCATTGTCGACCACTATAATCGTGCCGGCAGAAAAAAGTGAGGCAGGCTCATGAGAGACAAGGATGAACGCGGAAACCCGGAGATGCCGGATGTCGACGTTTCATCCGCCGTTGACGTCGAATCCGACGACTCCCTGTTGTGCCGGGCCTGCGGCGCTATAGTTACCGCCGACCGGCACGGTATTGCCGTCAACTCCGATCATCATCACACGTTTTTCAATCCGGCCGGTATTGTCTTTGAAATCAGGTGCTTTCGCCAGGCAGCCGGCACGATCATCCATGGCCCCCCGACCACCGATTTTACCTGGTTTCAGGGCTACAGCTGGCAGTACTGCCTGTGCGCCCACTGCCTCATCCACCTGGGGTGGTATTTCGGTTCGGCCGACGACGGCTTTTACGGCCTGATCGGATCCAAACTGCTGCGCGGCTAGACCTGCTGCCTGCTAATCGGCGCAGGCATGCACCCATTTCCATTCATCCCTGTCCCGGGCAATATAAAGGCTCGCGGTATTCTCGATCCCGTCCCTTGTATAGGTGATGATGATCTGTTCCTCCGGGAACACCGGCCAGCTGACGGCCGCCGTTTCCTCAGCCGCACCGCTGCGCCGCAGCTGTGCGGCATCGACTTTCCTGATGCGGACATCCTCGATGGTCTGCCGCTCTCCCAGCACCCGAAGAAGATCCCGGAGGATCAGGCTGTAACGGTAATCGCGTTCATCCGCCGGGATGCATTCCTGCGAGTTCGGAGGGGTCAGCCGCATGATCTGCCTGGTGTTCTGGGCCAGGATCGCGGTGCGAAATCGGCTGGAAAAGGTCAGTGCTTCCGGATCAGACGGAATTTCCTCCGCCGGGACCACGGTGGCGATGCCCATGACAACAAACAGGACCGGCGGCAGTATACGGAACAGTTTCATAACCTCCCCCCTTCAGGATGATGAAATACGGAGCCGATTGCAGATGTACGTCGAGTGTCAGACTGATCTGACAAATTGTACAATCATTGAAATAGATTTACAAGAAAGGATTTTTTCCCGACCGGGGGTGGTATCGCGGCGCGGCTGCCGTATTTATTTGCCGGGGAGGGGGTCGTGCTCCCGTCCCGAGGCAAGTTGGCGGACGGCCTCTTCTGTGCAGCCGCGGATGAGGACCAGCTTCTCCCTGCTGTGCAGGCCGGATTTGATGGTGAACGCTTTTTTGGGCAGTCGCAGCTGCCTGGCCAGGAAGTCTATGACCGCTTTGTTGGCCCGGCCTTCAACCGGCGGGGTGGTGAGGCGAAGCTTCAGGGCGTTGTCATGCAGTCCGGCCAGCTCGGTTCTGCTGGCCCGGGGCTGGACCTGGAGGCGCAGGAGATGGGAGCCGTCCGGCAGGGTTTGCAGATACGGCATGGCGGGGTTCAGCGCAGGCTCAGGGCAATCTGCTGCAGGGTGGGGACGAGAAAGCTCTGGAGGAAAATTATTCCGAGAATCAGCACCATCGGGCTCAGATCAATGCCGGCCATGGGCGGGAGATAGCGCCTGATCCGGGAGAGAAGGGGTTCGGTTATCTGCACCAGGAAGCGGACGACGGGGTTGTAGGGATCGGCGCTCACCCAGGAGATCACCGCCCGGGCAATGACGACCCAGATATAGACACTGAGGACGACATTGATCAGCTTGGCGACGGCCATCAGGAAATTACTCACCATAAACACGGGTTCCCTCCTCTGTCATGATATCTTGCCGCCGGCCCGGACGCGGTCCGCCACGGAAGCCAGCACAAGATGTTCGTTGCCGTTTTCGTCCGTTTCCCTGGCGGCAAGAACCATGCCCTGGGACGTGACGCCCATGATTCTGGCGGGTTGAAGATTGGCGACAATGAGCGCCAGCCTGCCGACCAGCTCCTCCGGCTCATAGTGTTTGGCGATGCCGGCGACTATGACCCGTTCTTCCGGCGCCTTCACGGTCAGCTTGAGCAGCTTCTCGGAGCCGGCTATTTTTTCCGCCGCCGTCACTTCGGCGACCCGCAGGTCGATCTGCCCGAACTGGTCGAAGCTGATCAGGCCCTTGCCGGGCGGGGCGGCCTTTTTTTTCCCGCCATCCTGTTTCTGCGGCCGTGGGGGCGGTTCAGCCTTTTTCGCTTTGTCCAGGCGGGGAAACAGCTGCTCGCCCTGGGAGATGAGCGTACCGGGGCGCAGCAAGCCCCACTTTCCGGCCGTGGACAGGGTGGCGGCTTCCATCTCGCCGGTCAGCCCGAGGGCCGCGGCCATTTTGGCCGCCGCCGCCGGCATGACCGGCTGCAGGACCAGGGCGATGAAGCGCAGCGATTCGGCAAGAAAGTAGAGCACGGTCATGAGACGGCTGTAGTGGCCCGGCGATTTTGCCAGTTCCCAGGGAGCATTGGTGACGATGAACCGGTTCATCATGGAGATGACCTTCCATATCTCCCGCAGCGCCCGCTGGAACTGGAAGTCGTTCATGTACTCCTGGTAGCGGGCCGTCATTTCCTCGACGGCGCCGATCAGTTCCCGATCGGCCTCGGTCAGGATCAGGTGATCGGGCTCAGGGATCTTGCCGTCGGCATATTTGCCGATCATGGTCAGGGAGCGGGCGAAGAGATTGCCGAGATCATTGGCCAGGTCGGAATTGCGGCGCTCGATCACCGCCTCGGTGGAAAAGGAGGCATCGAGACCGAAACTCATCTCCCGGAGGACAAAGTAGCGCACCGTATCAGCTCCGTACCGTTCGACCAGTTCCCCGGGACGGACGACATTGCCGATGGATTTGGACATCTTTGTTTCCTCGACGTTCCAGTAGCCGTGCACATGGAGGCGTCTGTACGGCTGCAGTCCCATGGCCTTGAGCATGGTCGGCCAGTAGATGGCGTGGGGCTTGAGGATGTCCTTGGCGATGACGTGCTCCGCTGCTTTCCAGTAGCGCCTGAAATCCGGGTCGTCCGGGTAGCCGATGCCGGTGAGATAGTTGATCAGGGCGTCGAACCAGACATAGGTTACGAAGTTGTCGTCAAAGGGCAGGGGAATCCCCCAGGTCAGCCTTGCCTTGGGCCTGGAGATGCAGAGGTCTTCCAGCGGTTCGCCGAGAAAGGAGAGCACTTCGTTCCGGTACCGCTCCGGGGTGATGAATTCGGGATTTTCCCTGATGTGGTCGATAAGCCAGCCCTGGTACCTGCTCATCCGGAAAAAGTAATTCTGCTCGGAAATTTCCCGCGGCGCCTGCAGGTGGTCGGGGCACTTGCCGCCGACCAGTTCCTTTTCGGTGAGAAACCGTTCACAGCCCTGGCAGTACAGGCCGGTGTATTCGCTGAAATAGATGTCGCCCTGATCGTGCACCCTGCGCAGGATGTCCTGGACCGTCCGGACATGGACCGGGTCCGTGGTGCGGATGAAATGATCCGGTTCGACGGCGAGCAGCGGCCAGGTGCGGCGAAACTCCTCGCTGATGCGGTCCGCGTATTCCCGGGGGGAAACCCCTTCGGCCTCGGCGGCCTGGGCGATTTTTTCCCCGTGCTCATCGGTGCCGGTCTGGAAACGGACATCGTCGCCGCACAGCCTGCGGAAACGGCAGTAGGTGTCGGTGACGATGGTGGTGTAGGCGTGCCCGAGGTGAGGCAGGGCATTGACGTAGTAGATGGGTGTGGTGATATAGGTCGTCATTATTCGGCGTTTTTTTCCCTGGCCGGGCCCTTGCGTACCGGTTCGGCGGATTTCCATTGCTCCTCCGCCAGGACGATCTCCTCGCCCTTGGCGGAAACGGCATGCACAAGCTTCTGCAGGGCCATGATCCGGACAACCTTGTAGACGGTGCCCTGGTAGAGGAACGATTTGCCCACCCGGGGCATTTCCTTCTTGATGGCTCGATAGGAGTCATATTCGTAGGTCAGGCAGCAGAGGAGCCGATTGCAGAGCCCGGAGATCTTGGCCGGGTTCAGGGGCAGGTCCTGGGTTTTGGCCATTTTGATGGACACGGATTCAAATTTCTTGAGAAAGGAACTGCAGCACAGCTCCCGGCCGCAGACGCCTATGCCTCCTACCAGCTGCGTTTCATGACGCACGCCGATCTGACGCATTTCGACCCTGGTTCGGAACTCCTGCACGAGGTGCTTGACCAGTTCGCGAAAATCGACCCGGTTTTCGGCGGTAAAGTAAAAGATGATTTTGGAGCCGTTGAAAAAACGTTCCACCCGGATAAGCTGCATGGGGAGGCCGAGCTGTGCGATTTCCCGGGAACAGATGCTGAACGCCTCTTTTTCCAGTTCGGGCAGCCGTTGATATTTTTCCTGCTCCTCCCGGGTGGCGCGGCGGAGGATCGCGCAGGACGCCAGGCGCGGCATGTCCGGATCGCTTGCGCCCGCGGCCCGGCTGACGATCCTGGCCGGTTCGGGACCGTGGTCGGTGCGGACCATGACCGCGTCGCCCCGGGCCAGGTCGGCGAATTTTGACTGGGCTGTGCATTCCTGGCCGTCCTCCCGGAAACGAATCAGGTAAAAGCTGGCAGGTCCCTCTTCGGGGGCACCCGAAGGCGGATCGTTCTGATCGGGCTCTGTGGGAATGGTCTCGGCTTCAGTCATGATATATGATGGGGACGCCGCGGCGTCTCAGGTCCCGGGTTCGGTTTGTCACCGGTGAGCAGGCGCAGGAACAGCACCTCGCAGACCATCTGCCGGGTGCAGTTTCGTGCCAGCGCCTCCCTGGCGAATTCAACAGCTTGTATCTTATCAGAAAGTTGGTCCAAGTTCCAGCGTTCTCTTGCGCGAACCACGTAGGGAGCCATGGAGTGACGCTCCGGGTCGGCCGGCCGGCGGCCCAGATGGGCGGCCATGGCCTCCTTGAAAAAAAGGAGGAAGAGGTCAAGCAGCGTTTCCAGGCCCTCGCGGATTTCCGCGGTCCTGGCGGCCAGCAGCAGCGCGGTTTCGATTGCCTCGGCCTCGCTTTCCGCTTGCACGGCCAGGCAGTTCATAAACTCGTCGAGGAGGCGTGTCAGGTTTTCCGTGTCCAGCGAGCGGATCTTTCCGGGGCAGCCCCCGGTCAGGGCGGCAAGGGCGCGGGCCCGTTCGCGGTCCAGGCTGATGTCCATCCGCATGAGGATGTCCGCGCAGACCGCCGGCGGCAGGGGATGAAACGGAACGGTCTGGCAGCGCGACAGGATGGTCGGCAGCAATGGTTCCGATTCGTCGGCCGTCAACAGGAGCAGATTGCCGGGAGGGGGCTCTTCCAGCAGTTTCAGCAGACTGTTTGCCGCTTCCCGGCGCATGGTGTGCACGTCCTCGAGCAGGATGACCCGCAATCCCGATTCCAGGGGAGGGAAACTGAGGAGTTTTTTCAATCCGCGGACCTGATCAATTTTGATCACCGCCCCCTGGGGCAGGATATGATGAAAATCGGGATGGTTGTTGGCAAAGAATTTCCGGCAGCCGCCGCATTGCCGGCACGGGGCGGCAGGCGGTCCCTCCCGGCAGAAAAGAGCGGCCGCCATGGATCGCGCGGCAGTGGCCTTGCCCACCCCGTCCGGGCCGATGAACAGATAGGCGTGGGCCAGCCGCCCGCCGGCAAGGGCGCGGCCGAGAAGTTGCACCGCCTTGGGCTGGCCGAGGAGTTCCGCAAAGACCATGGCTAAAAAAGGGACTGTTGGCCCTTGCCCGTTTCCGGCCCGTTTCCGCCGGCCCGGGTCGTCGTTTCCCGTCCGTCCGGGTCGTTCCCGGCTTCCGCCAATTCCGGGCCTGGCGAGATTTCCGCCTCCGGTCCCCTGAGCAGCAGAAACCGCTCCAGGGGACGCTGGTAGTCGCTCCACTGATGGCGGCCGGGTTCGACCTGTTCGCTCAGCCGGTCTATGTAGTTCACCTTGGCATCCATATCGTCGAGATGATGGAGCAGGATGGCTTCAACGGTCATCGGCAGGCAGGGGGAGCCGAATTCATGCCGGCCGTGGTGGCTGAGGATAAGGTGGAGCAGCCGGTCCAGACGTTCGGGGGACAGTTCGGGAATTTGCTCCGCCCGGCGCCGGACCATTTCGCTGCCGAGGACCAGGTGGCCGATCAGCCGGCCCGACTCCGTGTAATCAAAGGGGACCGAGGAAAAGCTGAATTCACGGACTTTGCCGATATCATGCAGCAGGGCGCCGGCCACCAGCAGGTCGCGGTCAAGGCCGGGGTAGTGCCGGGACAGGCCCACGGCCAGACCGGTGACGCTCAGGGTGTGTTCGAGCAGGCCCCCGAGGTAGGCGTGGTGCATCATCTTGGCGGCCGGCGCCAGGCAGAACTGCTTGAGAAAAGCTCCCTGGAAGGTTGCCTCCAGAAGCGGGCGCAGCGCCGGATCGTTGACCGTCCTGATCAGCCCGGCCAGCTCGGACTTCATCTCCCGGACGGACCGTTTGCTGGAGGGCATGAATGAGTCGAGGGAGACCGCGCCGTCCTCGACCGCCTGCAGGGAGGTGATGTTGAGCTGGAGCTGGTCGCGGAACGGTTTGGCCAGGCCCTCGACTGCGACGATCTGGCCGATTTCCGCCTGCGGCTCGAACCGGGCGGCGTCTTCCCAGATCCGGGCCTCGATCTCACCCGATCTGTCCATCAGGGTCAGGGCCAGGTAGGGCTTGCCGTTCTTGGTTTCGGCCAGGGCTTTCCTGCTTACCAGGAACAGGTCGCGGATCTGCTGGCCTTCCCTGATATCGGCCACAAAAATGGTTTTTCCGATGTCGATGTTCATTTTCTTGCGGTTGTCTCAAGCTCCTGAAACCTTCTGTCCCCACGGGCAGGCTGGATCGACCGCGCCCTCCTTGCCCGGCGGCTCATGAGGTGCGCGGTCGGTCAACAATCCGCTGCAAGGGGAATCGTCACGGCCGCCCCTTCCCGGGAGGCGGGGAAAGCCAGGCTGCCCCGGTTGTTCAGAGAACACTATACATTAAAACGGAACAGAATGCAGTCCCCGTCGCGGACGACGTAATCCCTGCCTTCCGACCGCATGAGGCCCTTTTCCCTGGCCCGTGCCTCGCTGCCGCAGGCAATGTAGTCATCGTAGGTGATGACTTCGGCCCGGATGAAGCCCCGTTCGAAATCGGAGTGGATTTTGCCGGCCGCGCCGGGCGCCCTGGTGCCGCGCTGAATGGTCCAGGCTTTGGTTTCCTTTTCCCCGACGGTGAAGAAGGTGATCAGATCCAGCAGTTCATAACCGGCGCGGATAAGGCGGTTGAGGCCCGGTTCGGCCAGCCCCATCTCGGCAAGGAATTCCGCCTGTTCGTCCCGGCTCAGGCGGCTGAGTTCCTGTTCAATGCTGCCGGCAATCACCACCACCGGGGATTGTTCGGCGGCGGCCGCCTCCCGAAGCAGGTCAACGAACCTGTTGCCGCCCTCCAAGTCATCTTCGTGGACATTGGCGACGTAGAGCACCGGCTTGGCCGTCAACAGGCAGAGTTCCCGCAGCAGGTCCGGTTGCGCCCTGTCGCCGGCCGCCACGCTCCGCGCGGGCCGGCCGCCGTCGAGGATGTCCCGGACCTGTTCCAGAAAGGCAACCTGGGCGATCATCTTGCTGTCCCCGGACTTGGCCTGGTTGCGGGTTTTCAGCAGGCGGCGGTCAACGGTGTCCAGATCGGCGAGGATCAGTTCGGTGTTGATGACCTCCCGGTCCCGCAGCGGATCGACCGAACCGTCGACGTGAACGATGTTTTCATCTTCAAAACAGCGGATGACGTGGACAATGGCATCCACCTGCCGGATGTGGCCGAGGAACTGGTTGCCGAGTCCCTCGCCGCGGCTGGCCCCCCTGACCAGTCCGGCGATGTCGACGAATTCCATCTGGGTCGGGACCTTGCTGCGGGTATGGACCAGGTCGGCGAGCCGGTCGAGCCGCTCATCGGGCACCGGCACAATGCCGACATTGGGTTCAATGGTGCAGAACGGATAGTTGGCCGCGTCAATGGCCGCGGCGGTCAGGGCATTGAATATGGTCGACTTCCCCACATTGGGCAGGCCGACGATTCCGCAACGAAATCCCATGGCTCCTCTACGTATTCACTCGGGACGCCCGCCGCGGTGAAGCGGAATACGCTCACGGGCTGGGGCGGGGTGTTTGATGTTCACGGCTCCCGGGCGGAGGGACAGGCGAAAAAAATTGCCGTTCCCGGTCAAGGGTGTATAGTTTCCGCCACGGGTGTTCAGTGCTCCCTGTGATACACTAAATCATGATGATTATGCAAGCAGTTCTCTTGCCGGGATGATGACGACGGATATTTTGATAACGGACGGCTGTCTGCTGCCGGAACCGGGTACGGACAGGGTGACGGAGCGGGGATATGTCGCCATCCGCGGCGGCCGCATTGCCGCCCTGGGCGATATGGCGGACCTGGGTCCGGTCCGGGCCCGGGAGGTAGTCGATGCAGGCGGCGCTGTTGTCATGCCGGGCCTGGTCAACTGCCACTGCCACGCGGCCATGACCCTTTTCCGCGGCCTGGCCGACGACCTGGCCCTGGGGGAGTGGCTTGGCGAACATATTTTTCCGGCCGAGAGCCGGCACGTGAACCCGGAGATGGTGTACTGGTGCTCCAGGCTGGCGGCCGCCGAAATGCTGCTTTCCGGAACGACGCTGGTTGCCGACGGCTATTTTTTTGCCGACGCTGCCGCCAGGGCCTTCGGCGCGACCGGCCTGCGGGCCGTTGCCGCCCAGGGGGTCATAGATTTTCCGGCGCCGGGGGTGCCGGACCCGGCCGATAATGTCCGGGTTGCCGCCCGTTTCCTGGATGCCTGGCACCTGCGTGACCGTCTCGTCACCCCGGCCGTTTTCGCGCACTCCCCCTACACCTGCGCTCCGGAGACCCTGCAGCGGGCAAAACAGGAGGCCGGCCGCCGGGGTCGGCTGTTCTTTATCCATACGGCCGAAACCGAAGGGGAACCGGCCCTGATTCAGGACCGGCGGGGCGCTTCGCCGATCAGGCATCTTGACGCCCTCGGCCTCCTTGATCCCTTGACGGTCTGCGTGCACTGTGTCTGGGTCGACGAGGAGGATATCGCCATTCTGGTCCGCCGGGGAGCCAGGGCCGTTCTCTGCCCGCAGTCGCACCTCAAGCTGGCGTCGGGAATTGCGCCGCTTGCCGCCCTGCGGGCGCAGGGCGTGGTTGTCGGCCTCGGCACCGACTCCGCCGCCAGCAATAACTCTCTGGACATGTTCCGGGAAATGGACGTCTGCGCCAAGGTGCAGAAGGCGTGGACGGGCGATCCGGTGGCGGTTCCGGCGAAAAGCATCCTGCGGATGGCAACGGGAGAAGGAGCCGAAGTCCTCGGGTTCGGGGGGTGCGGGGTCCTTCGCCCCGGAGCGCCGGCCGACGTGATTCTGGTCGACCGGAACAGTCCGCACCTGACGCCCTTTTACGGACCGGACCTGCTGGTGTACGGCACCCGGGGGAGCGATGTCCGCACCGTCATCGTCGACGGCCGCCCGGTGGTGCGGGACGGACGGCTGCTGACCACGGACCTTGACGCGGTCATGGCAAGGGTGCGTGCCCTCGCCGCCCGGGCGGGGTAGCGCCGGATCGGCTTACCTCTCCTGCTCCCCCCGGAGGAGTTCCGGGCCGCTGTCCGAGCCGTGCGGGTCGTGGCAGTCGAGGCACTCGCTGTTTTCGGCGCTGTGGGTGGAGGCGGCCCCCTGGGAATGACAGAACCGGCACATTTCGACCGCCGCCGGCAGCGGCTTGAACATCCCCCCCTTATCCGCCGAGCAGGTTTCGCCGTCCGGGACATGGCAGGCGATGCATCCCTGTCCGCCGATCTGTTCGGCGGCCACCGGACCGTGCAGATACTCCCTCTCCGCCACTTCCCGGTGGCAGTCGCCGGTCAGGCACGTTGCCGCCTCCCCGCGGTCTGCCGGGAAGACCAGCAACAGGAAAAGACTGATCAGAACCGCTTTGTTTCTCTCCCGGCGGATTTTCCTCTCCGTTGCTGCGTGCATGCACTTCCTCCTCCCGTGGTCGGGATGACTGTGGCTGTCTGTTCGGTCCGGCCCGGGGTCGCCGTTCATGGCGCCGCGGTCCGGCCGGTGTGCGGATTGATCCTTAAAGTACCATCTTGATGAGAAGAAAGCCACCAATGAGGAGGATAAGGAAAAGAATGGTGAGCAGGTTGAAATAGCGGAGGATGAAGTGCTGCACCCTGGGACCGTAGGCATGGATGAGCCAGGCGATGAGAAAAAAACGGGCCGAACGGGAGAGGGCAGACATCACCGCAAAGACGAAGAAATTGATTTGAAAGGCGCCGGCGGTGATGGTGAACAGTTTGTAGGGCAGGGGGGTGAAGCCGGCCGCGCCGACGGCCCAGGCATCGTAGCGGCGGTACAGGTCCTGGACGACCTGGTACTTTTCATGGAGGCCGTACCAGTCGAGGATGCGGAAGCCCACCGTGTCCATGAAGCCGAACCCGAGCCCGTAGCCGAGCATGCCGCCGACAACCGAGCCAGCCGCGCAGACCAGGGCGTAGCGGTACGATTTTGCCGGCACGGCAATACAGAGGGCGATGAGAAAGACATCCGGGGGGATGGGGAAAAAAGAGGATTCGGCCACGGCGATGAGGAACAGCGCCCAGATTCCCGCCGGGGTCCGGATCCATTCCATGCAGCGGAGGTATATCCGTTGCAGCAGGGAATAGCGTGTCTGTCCGGCAGCGTCAGGCTGACCAGCCATGGATTCCTATCAGATTGACAAAGCGGACGTATTCAATGGTCTTGACGGAGATTTCCCCTTTGATCTTTTCCAGCAGCTGCAGTTCCTGGAGAAACTGGTCGCCGACCGGGATGACCAGGCGGCCGGGATCGGCGAGCTGCTCGATGAGGGGTTCGGGGATCTTCGGGCCGCCGGCCGTCACCACGATCCCGTCAAAGGGCGCTTCGTCAGGCCAGCCCGCCGTCCCGTCGTCGATGCGGGAAATGATGTTGTGGTAATGCAGGCGGTCAAAGACCTTCCTGGCCCGGACCAGCAGGGCGTCGATGCGTTCAATGGTGTAGACCTTCCTGCACATCCTGGAAAGAACGGCGGCCTGATACCCGGAGCCGGTGCCGATTTCCAGCACCCGTTCATGGCCTTTGAGGGCAAGGGCCTGCGTCATCAGGGCGACGATGTAGGGCTGGGAGATGGTCTGGCCGGAGCCGATGGGCAGGGGATGGTCCCCGTAGGCGGCCGATGCCATGGCGTCATCGACGAACAGGTGACGGGGCACGGTGCGCATGGCGCGCAGGGTTGCCTCGTCATGGATGCCCCGGGGAATGAGTTGTTCTTCAACCATCCGCTCCCGGTTGATATCCCAGGGAGAAGGAGAGGTCACCGGATTTCTTCCCAGGTGAAATCGTCGGCCCAGTCACGATCGCCCTTGCCGACGGTCCGGAACTCCACGTTGCTGACCCTGTCGCCGGTCAGGGTGATGATAAGCATTTCGTCGCCCTCCTTGCCCACCACGGAGCCGAGCAGGGGGGTGCGCCCGAGGATGTTCTTTCTTTCCTCGTGGTAGACATATTCTTCAACGCCCGGCGCGACCGTGCGGTGACCGTCCGGCTCGCCTATGTACCGGAGGACATCCTGCCGGGTCGATTCGCCCGCCCTGATCAGACTGGCGTCGGATGCCAGATGGCGGACCGGTTTGGAATAGCAGCCCGCCAGCAGCACCGCTATGATGAATCCGACAAATATGAGACGACGCATTGACTTCCTCCGGAGTTGCACGGGATCAGGAATGGGGAGGGTATCCGTGCCAGGGTTGAGTTCCTATATCGTGATCTCCTTTTTTTTTCAAGCTTATTGACCTCTCCGGCACCAGAAAATCAGGGAGCCGTTCCGCCTACAGTTCCTCAGCCATGCGCTCAAGGATCCTGTAGTTGCGGCTGACCATCTTCTGCGAGTCGACCAGCAGACCGGCCTGGATCATGGCGTTGTCATAGATCTGCTCGGTTACGTCCCGGGCAAAATCCTGGTCCGAATTGCGCAGAGCGGCGAGTTTCTTGATCAGGGAACTGGCCGGATTGATCTCGAGATTTTTCTTGCCGCTCATGGCGAGGTTCTCTTCCCCGGACGTGGCCCGCAGTACCCGCTCCATGGAGGAAGTGAGATAGCCGTCGGCGGTGACGATCATGGCCGGACTGTCCACCAGCCGGGTGGAAATGATCACCTCGTTGACCCGGTCGCCAAGGGCGTCTTTTATAAAGGCGCACAGCGCCCCGGCTTCCTCGGTGGGAAGGGGTTCCCGCGGCCCGGCGGTCCCGGCGTCCTTCTCCTGACCGGCGGTTGTTTCCGGCAGCTTGAGATCGGCCCGGTCGGCGGAGACCAGCTTTTTCCCCTGGAACTCGCCCAGGTGGTTGAGAACAAAGTCGTCAATGGGCTCGAGGGTGAACAGAATTTCGATGTCCCGCTGGCGGAACAGTTCCACATACGGTCCCATCTCCAGGGCTGCACGGCTGGGGCCGTTGATGTAATAAATGGAGTCCTGCCCCTCCTTCATCCGCTCTATGTACTGCGGGAGCGAGACAAGGTCGCCTTTGGAGGAGGCAAAGCGGAGCAGGCCGGCAAGGTCGTCCCGGTATTGGAAATCGGTGGTGATGCCTTCCTTGATGAAAATACCGAAAGTATCCCAGAAGGTGCGGTATTTTTCCGGATCCTCGGCCGCCTGCTCATTGAGAAATTTGATGGAGCGCTTGGTCAGAACCTTGCGCAGCTTGTGCACCAGGGCGTTGTCCTGCAGGGCCTGCCGGGAAATATTGAGGGGCAGGTCCTCGGAGTCGACCACGCCCTTCAGGAACCGGAGCCACTCGGGCAGGATGTTCTCGCTGTGCTGGTCGATGAGCACCTTCTGGCAGTACAGGTTCACGCCCGGCTGCATGCGGCCCATGCCCAGGATCTCGAAATTTTCGCGCGGGACGTAGAGGAGGGCGTTGATGGCCAGCGGGGCGTCCGTGGAAAAATGGAGGCGGTACAGGGGGTCGTCGACCGCGTTGCCGACATACTTGTAAAACTCGGTATATTCCTCTTCGCTGATCTCATTCTTCGACCGGGTCCATATGGCCTGGACGGTGTTGACCTTTTTCCCTTCGACGATGATGGGAAAGGGCACAAAGGAAGAATACTGTTTGATGATTCGTTCGATGGTGAATTTCGAGGCGTACTCGTGGGCGTCGTCCTTGAGCTCCAGGATGACTTTTGTTCCCCGGTGGAGTCCCTCGCAGGGTCTGATGGTATAGGTGCCGCCGCCGTCCGATTCCCATTCGTGTCCCTCGCCGCCGTCCCATGATCTGGTCTGGACGCGGATTTTTTTGGCGGCCATGAAGGCGGAGTAAAAGCCGACCCCGAACTGGCCGATGATGTTGACATCCTTCCTGGCCGCCTCGGCCAGGCGCGTCCAGAACTCCCCGGAGCCGGAATGGGCGATGGTGCCGAGGTTCACTTCCAGTTCCTCCCCGTTCATGCCGATGCCGGTGTCGGTGATGGTCAGGGTATGGTGCTTGTCATCGCAGTCAATGGTTATTTCCAGGGGAACGTGGGCGTCGAACTCCACCTTTTCCACCAGGCTCTGGTGGCGGAATTTTTCCAGGGCGTCCGCGCTGTTGGAGATCAACTCCCGGACGAAGATGTCCCGCTCGGTGTACAGGGAGTGAATGACTATATCGAGCACTTTTCTGGTTTCCGCCTGGAACTCACGGGTAATGGTCTGTTCGGTCATGGCTGAATCCCTTTTTTTATGGTTGAAGAGTTTGATTTTATGTATGATCTACATTTCCGGCAACATGGTAAGCATGATCGCCGGACTGTCAAGATTATGGACCATGGTGCTGCCCTGTCTTCGGCGCGGCGGGAGGTGTTGGATAGATGAAGACCAGACAGGTTGACGTGCTCATAGCCGGCGCGGGTCTGTCCGGCCTCAGTGTCGCCCGGTTTCTGCGGCGCGACCGGCCGGAGCTTTCCCTGCTCGTCCTCGAAAAGAGTGATCGCCCCGGCGGCGCGATCCTCAGCCACTGCGAAGAGGGCTACCTGGCCGAATGGGGTGCCCACGGCTTTCTCGACAACTGCGAGGAGAGCCGGGCCCTCCTTGCCCTGGCCGGACTGGAGGGAGAGGTGGAAAAAGCCCCGCTGGGCAAGTTTGTCCGCTACGTCTGCCTGGGGGGCAAATTACGGCTTATTCCCCAGAAGCCGGGGAAAATCATCGCTGCCCCCCTGGTGCCGTTCTGGGCCAAGCTGCGGGTCCTGGGCGACCTGTGGAAAAAACCGCTGCCCGGGGAGCCCACTGTCGCCGAGTGGGTGGCGCATCGTTTCGGCAGCTCCCTGCTGCCTTTTGCCGACGCCGTCTTCACCGGAACCTATGCCGGCGACATCGACCGGTTGAAAATCGATGCCGTCATGCCCGGAGTCCGGGGGCTGGAACGCGAGCACGGATCGGTGATCCGCGGGCTGCTGCGCAAACGCGCCGGTATGAAAAAAGGTCCCGGCAAGCGCCCCCTCCTGCCGGCCATGACCAGCTTCAAGTCCGGGATGGGCAGGCTGCCGCAGGCCCTGGCCGAAGGCCTGCGGCTCAATGACGAACTGTACTACCGCACCGGCGTGACCGCCGTCAGTCCGGCCGCCGACGGGTGGTGGGAGGTGCGGACATCGCAGCATGCAATCCGCTGCCGGCACCTGGTGCTGGCCCTGCCCGTCAACCAGACCCTGGCGCTCCTCGAACAGGTCAGGGAGATTGCCCCCCCGCCGATGGCCTCGATTCCCGAGGCGAAAATAGCCACCATTGCCCTCGGCTTCACCGACAGGGCCAGGGTTCCCTTCGGTTTCGGCTACCTGGCCCCCGAACAGGAGCACCGCTTTGCCCTGGGTGCCCTTTTTTCCTCCCATATGTTTCCGGGCCGCGCCCCCCGGGGCCACATCCTCCTGGAAGCACTCGTCGGCGGGCGGCGTCATCTCGACCGCCTGGAGCTGGACGATGAGGAGCTGGTCAGCCGGGTGTATGACGATTTGCGCCGGTTGCTGGATCTGCCCGAAGAACCGTGTTTTGCCCGGGTTCTGCGTCCCGGTGCCGGCATCCCGCAGCTGGAGGAAGGCTATCCGGCCCTGCTGAACTGGCTTGATGGACTGTCCGGGGAGAACGCCGGACTGCATGTGTGCGGGTTCGGCTGGCGCGGCATCGGCATCAACGACATGACCAAGGAGGCCGCAAAGATCGCGGCGGCCATTCTCGAGAAGACAGGACCTCGGAGCGCCGAGGCGGAAGTCAAGCCGGTCTACTTTTAGGGCAGTCCCGGTCTATTGGGCCCGGCCCGGGTTGTCAGGCCGGGGGCATCGGCTCCCTTTCCGTTCGGGGCCGACCGGCTGACGGGTTATTTTGACTGCCGGCTCTTCAGCTTGCGGCAGAGCAGTTCGATCTGTTCGCTGACCGAGGTTTCCCTGGATATTTCCCTGGTAATGGTGCGGATGGCGTGAAGGACGGTTGAATGATCGCGGTTGTACAGTTGACCGATGTCGGCGAGCGACTGGTCCGTGTATTTTCTGGTCAGGTACATGGCGATCTGGCGGGGAAAGGTGACCGAGCGCTTCCGTGAGCGGGATGTCAGCTCGTCGATGGTGATCTTGAACTGGGAACCGATGAAATTCCGTATGCCCTTGCCGTCCAGCTTTTCCGGAGCGACGATGAGGTCGCTCAATACCTCGGTGACCAGGATTTTGTCCGGAGGGGTGTCGAGCAGGCTGGATTTGGCCTTGATGCCGATGATGGCGCTTTCAATCTTGCGGACATCGCCGTTCAGTTGCTGGGCGAGCAGGTCGATGAGGGAGTCGTCCAGGCGAAGATTGTTTGTTTCGGCCTTCCGGCGGATGATATTGACCCTGGTTGCATAGTCGGGCGGGTCGATTTTCGTCACCAGGCCCGCAGTCATCCGTGATTTGAAATCCTCGTCAATACCGTCCAGCTTGTTGGGGGTTACCGCGGCGGTCAAAATGACCCTTTTGCCCGCCTTGATGAGGTAGTCGAGGATCATGTTGAGCTCTTCCTGGGTCTTGTTCTTCCCCACCAGGGTATGGATGTCCTCGACCAGCAGGATGTCGCAGTTGTGGATGAATTTCTGGGAAAATTGATCCATGCTTTTGTTGCGTATCCCGTTGACCATTTCAGCTGAAAATTGCTGGGCCGTCAGGTAGTGGAGCATGGTTGACGGGGCGTTCTGCAGGACGGAGTGCACCACCGCCTGGGTAAGGTGACTTTTGCCGAGGCCGGTGGTGCTGTTGATGAACAGGCAGTTGCCGAAGGTCCTGTCGCCGGTCGCTATGGCATGGCAGGCGGAGCGGGCCAGCAGGTTGGACTGGCCGACCATGAATTCCTCGAAGGTGTATCCCGGGTGGAGTGAACGGAGTTTGCAGACATGGCTGGTGACGCCGGGAAGACACAGCTGCCCGGAGCGCCTGCTTTCAAGTTGCGGCACGGGCGAATCGGCGACGGTGAGGACGGCGGCGGCGCATGTCCCGCCCGACAGCTCCTTCACCGCGATGTTGATCAGGTCGAGATAATGGTCGCGGACCCAGGAGCAGAAAAAGCGGTCCGGACCTGCGAGTTCCATCAGCCGGTCATCCTGCCGGACGCAGACCAGCGGTTTGATCCACAGGATATACTCGCTCTCGGGAAGAGATTCTTGCAAAGATTCCCTGATAATGTCCCACAGCATGACGCAACCTTTCCTGAAGCCGAATATCTGCATGGTTTGCCGGGTCGGAGGGCTTACCCGGCTTGGGTGAAAAAAAATCGAGATGGTGTCTCTATGATAGCGCACGATGACCTGCCTGGTCAAAATTGATTTACCCTGATTTGGCGGTCAGGGCGAGTAAGCTGAACATTAAGGAAAAACGATACTGCTCTGAACGCCGGTTAGGGGTGAACGGATGAGTATTGGCGCAGATTATCAAAGTTTTTTGCCATGCTGCAGAATTGGATAGAGATTCAACGAGTTACAGGGAACCCACCAGGTTATCCACAAAGTATTAACAACGGTAAATTTTTTTGATACTCATCATTGCTTAATTTCCCTCACGAAATCTTAATTTTTTGCTTTTTTGTTTTCGGCTGATTTTAACCTGGCGATATAGCACGATTTTAGCGGGGATTTTTTTTGTCCCGGGCGGTGGGGCGGGGGAAAAAGAATTATTGCTCTGCCACGGTGTGGTACGAGGTGGGGAATTGCATATTTTGGAAATATTTTATTTTTAATATGTTAGGCAATTAAGAATGAATAAATTCCAATGAATTCAAATTGTCCGGGCGAGGGTGAATATTTCCACCCGGTCGGCCCCGGCCCGCCGGAGGATCCGGGCGCATTCATTGACGGTGCTGCCGGTGGTAAAGACATCGTCAATCAAGAGAATTTTTTTATTTTTGACCTTCTGGGGCTGTTTAACCGAAAATGACCCGGAAATATTGCGGCGTCTTTCCGTGCCGCTGAGCTGGGTCTGGGGGACGGTGGGGCTGATCTTGGTCAGGGTGAAGGCGTCGATGATCCTTCCGCGGCCGGGGAAGCAGAAGCGGGCAAGAACCAGCGCCTGGTTGAAGCCGCGCCGGCGCAGCCGTTTTGGATGGAGGGGAACGGGGAGAATGAGGTCGGGAGCGCTCAGCTCCCGGAAACCGGGGGAGTTGACGGCAAGGTTGGCCAGAGAGGCGACGCCGGTCATCAGCCCCTGGAATTTCAGGGCGCCGATCAGGGAGGCGGCCGGGGGTTGATACGCCAGCGCCGCCCGGGCCAGGCTGAAGGAGTAGGGTTTTGCCAGGCAGACGCCGCAGAGATGGTCCTCGCCGCGGGCATAGGGAAGACCGCAGCAGGGACAGCGGGGGGAGCGGATGAACGGCATCAGGGGGTGACAGTCGTCGCACAGGAGCGGCAGCCGGTCCAGGGGCAGCCGCCGCCCACAGGCCAGACAGGCAGGGGGGAAGACGAGTTCCCGGCAGGCCGCGAGCAGGGTATGCACGCTCTGGTGGCTCCCTGGTTACCGTAGGCCGGCCGTCCGTGTCCGGCCGGGGAGCCCGGGGGGTGCCGGAGCGAATCCGGGCGGGAAAGGGGAAAAGACGTGCCCGACCATGCCGGCTGCCCGCAACGGAGCGCTCAGGCTGCGTCAATTATCGTATTGAAGCTGGGGCTGGGACGCATGGCGCGGGCGGTCTTTTCCGGGTCGGGCCGGTAGTATCCGCCGATGTCCACCGGCTGCCCCTGGGCCCGGTTGAGCTCGGCCAGGATTTGTTCCTCTTTTTGCTCGAGCTCACCGGCAATTCGGGCAAAACGGTCCGCCATGCCGGCATCCTCCTTCTGGGCGGCCAGGTTTTGCGCCCAATAAAGGGCCAGATAAAAATGGCTGCCCCGGGTGTCCAGTTCGTGCACCTTGCGCGACGGCGACTTTTCGTTCTCCAGCAGCTTCTCTATCGCCTGGTCGAGGGTCCGGGCGAGAATCCGGGCCTTGTCGTTGTTGAAGGTCCTGGCGACATGCTCGAATGACGGGACCAGGGCGCAGTATTCTCCCAGGGAATCCCAGCGCAGATGCCCTTCCTGGAGAAACTGCTGCACGTGCTTGGGGGCGGAGCCGCCCGCCCCTGTTTCAAAGAGACCGCCGCCGTTCATCAGCGGCACGATGGACAGCATCTTGGCGCTGGTGCCAAGTTCAAGGATCGGAAAGAGGTCAGTCAGGTAATCGCGGAGCACATTGCCGGTGACCGAGATCGTGTCCTCGCCCCGGCGAATCCGTTCCAGGGAGAAGCGCATCGCCTCCACCGGCGGCATGATGCGGATGTCTAAGCCTTCGGTATCGTGCTCCGGCAGGTATTGCCTGGCCTTGGCAATGATTTCCGCGTCATGGGCCCTGTCGGGATCGAGCCAGAAAACCGCCGGGGTTCCCGTGGCCCTGGCCCTGCTGACGGCAAGCTTGACCCAGTCCCGGACCGGGGCATCCTTGGTCTGGCAGCCCCGGAAGATATCTCCGGCCTCGACGGGCCGGGAAAGCAGGACCTCGCCGGTGGCGGCATCAACGATGCGGATCGCTCCGCCTGTCCGGGCTTCAAATGTCTTGTCGTGGGAGCCGTACTCTTCGGCTTTCTGAGCCATGAGGCCGACATTGGCAACACTGCCCATGGTTGCCGGATCAAAGGCTCCGTGCCGTCGGCAGTCATCCACGACTTCCTGGTAGACGGAGGCGTAGCAGCGGTCGGGAATCATGGCGATGGCGTCGTGCAGCCGGTCGTCGGGTCCCCACATCCTGCCCCCGTCGCGGATGAAAACCGGCATGGATGCGTCGACAATGACATTATTGGGAACATGCAGATTGGTGATGCCCCTGCGTGAATCCACCATGGCCAGATCACAGTTCGCCGCGTAAACAGCCTGGATGTCCGCTTCAATCTCACGCCGCAGTTCATCGGGCAGGGTGCTGATCCGGGCGTACAGGTCGGCCAGGCCGTTGTTGACATTGACGCCCAGCTCCTTGACGAGGGCGGCGTGTTTGGCAAAGACATCCCGGTAGAAGACGGCGACGCAGTGGCCGAACATGATCGGGTCGGAGACTTTCATCATGGTCGCCTTCAGGTGCAGCGACAGCAGCAGTTTCTCCTTTTTCGCCACCTCGATCTGGTCGGCATAGAAGCGCCGCAGGGCCCGCACGTTCATGACCGAGGCGTCGATAACCTCGCCGGCCAGCAGGGGGAAGGCCTCCTTGAGGACTGTTGCCGAGCCGTCATCGGCGACATGCTCGATCCTGACCTCGCAGGCCCGGCCGACGGTCACGGACCGTTCGCTGCCGTAGAAATCGCCCTCGCGCATATGGGCCACCCGCGAGGACGAATCGCCGGGCCATTCCTTCATCATGCGGTGCGGGTGCCTGCGGGCAAACCGCTTGACGGAGGCTGCCGCCCGCCGGTCGGAGTTGCCCTCGCGCAGCACGGGATTGACGGCGCTGCCGAGGACCCGCGCAAACCTGGCCTGCAGTTCCTTTTCCGCCGCGGTTGCGGGCTTCTCCGGATAGTCCGGAATGGCATACCCTTTTTCCTGCAGTTCCCGGACCGCCGCCTTGAGCTGGGGGATCGAGGCGCTGATGTTGGGCAGTTTGATGATATTGGCTTCGGGCTGTTTGACGAGGTCGCCCAGTATGCGCAGATAGTCGGGGATCCGCTGGTCATCGCGCAGATATTCGGGAAAGTTGGCGATGATCCGTCCCGCCAGGGATATGTCCATCCCGACGAAGTCAATGTCGGTTCCCCTGGTGAAGGCCCGGAGGATGGGCAGCAGGGAATGGGTGGCCAGCGCCGGCGCCTCATCAATTTCGGTGTAGACTATCTGTTGGCTTGTCATGCTGTTACCTTGCTTGTTGTCGTCACGCGGCCGGAGAGCGGATCATGCGCCGCGCCTTTGTGCCCCGGTCAAGAAAAAAAGCCAACTTACTCCATCATCGGGCGGGCGTCAAGATCGGGCGGGGAGGGGCCCACGGCCCCGTCAAATTAAAGTTGTAGGGGTAAGCGTCAGTAACGAGACAGAGCTGAGGGGATAAAAAACAGAAGGTGTGCAGAGTTTGTCGGGCGCAAATGTGTTGCCGCTGGGGATAAT
>DSAE01000047.1 GCA_011372855.1 Desulfobacteraceae bacterium | reverse complement strand
GGCTACGGCATGAAGTTCTTCTCCCATGCCTCATTATATAAAATCGCACGAAGAAAAACCAGCTTTTTCAGAAAAAGTTGTAAACTCGATAAGATTAGCTCATAAGTGACGCGGCCCTGCCAGCAACCATCCATCATATCAAGAAAATTTGCCCAAAGCGGTCTGGATTCCCCGTTGCCGGTTACAGCGCTTTTTCCCCGTCTACGGCCCTTCTGCTTTCAATGGCGCGGGCAAGCGTATATTCATCGGCATACTTGATGTCCATCCCCATCGGGATGCCGCAGGCAAGACGGGTCACTTTCACGGGGAACCGACGCAGCCGATCCATGAGATACGACGCGGTCGCCTCGCCCGGAACCGTTGAACTGGTTGCGATCAGCACCTCCCGGACATTTGCGCCGCGCAGGCGGGCGAACAGTTCCTTCATCTTCAATTCATCCGGACCTATCCCGTCCATGGGCGACAGGACGCCGTGCAGGATATGGTACACGCCGCGGAAGGCAGCCGTTTTCTCAATGGACATCATATCTCCCGGCTCCTCGACGACACAGAGCAGCGAGGCGTCCCGCCGCGCATCGCTGCAAATGGCGCAGGGATCGGTCTCGGAAAAGGCGAAGCAGCTGCCGCAGAGACATATCGAACCGTGCAGGACCGCCAGGCCTTCGGCCAACTCCAGCGCTTCCGAGGAAGGGCGGCGAAGGATGTACAGGGCAAGCCGGGAAGCTGTTTTTCTGCCGATGCCGGGCAGCCTGGCGAGATCGGCGATCAGGCGCTCCAGCGCCGGGGGCACGACCTGCATGATCAGAACAGGCCGGGAATGTGCATGCCCCCGGTCAGCTTGCCGAGTTCTCCCTGGGCGAGCTGCCTGGCCTTGACCAGTCCGTCATTCATCGCGGCAATGACCAGATCCTGCAGCATCGACACGTCGTCAGGATTGACGACCTGCGGTTCGATGTGCAGATCGATCAGTTCCAGACGGCCGTTGAGCGTGGCCGTCACCATTCCGCCGCCGGCGGAACCGGTCACCGTTCTGGAGCCGAGTTCCTGCTGTATGTCGTCCAGCCGTTCCTGAAACTGCCGGGCGTGCTTCATTAATTCACTCATATCCATGGTACGTCTTCCTTATCTCGCATGGGGGGAACTGAAAGGCGCCGTCCGCATTTCAGGGTTCACCGCCGCCGTCATCCTGGCTGTCGCCGGTTGCTTTGCGGAAACGCGGACCGACCCGGATATCGCCCACCTCACCGTTGAATATATCCACCGCCGTCAGGACAAGGGCATCGTTGGCCAGGGCCTGCCGTTCCTGGAGGGGTGACTTCCCGTTGTCGGGATCAATCTCGCAGGCGTTGGAATCCGGCACTTCGAATCTGATCCGGAAATTCTCCTGGAAAAAATCAAGGGCGAATTCGGTGAGAAGCTTTATGTTCTCCCTGTTTTTCAGCAGTCGGCACTGCACCGGGTCGGCATAATGAATGACAAGCTCCTCGTCCTCATGCCGGACATTGGCGGCAATCTGCAGGGCGGAGGCCATCCACGGCTTCCGGTCCCGAACGTATTCGACAAATTCGTTCCAATGCTGCCGGACACTGCGGCGCAGCGATTCGCCGGATTCGCGGCCGGCCGCTCCTCCCTCCGCCTCCTGTTCCCGGCTTGACGGCGGACGGTGTGCATCAACGTCCTGAACAGCGGCCTGTCCGGCGCTTTTCTCCGGCGCAGGTGGTCGTCCATAAAGGGCCCCCGGTTCGGCTCCCTGCACCTCCCTGCCGGCGGCCGGGTCGGTTGCGGGCCTTGGGCCGGCGGGTTCAGGATCTTCCTCCCCCCCGGCCGCGGACGGCGTGACTTCGGCAATTATCCGGTCCAGCCGGCCGAGAATGTCGGTAACCGGAATGACTTCGGCAGCCTGTACCGCTTTGATGAAGGCCATTTCCAGGGCAAACCTCGAATTGGAGGAAAAACTCGCCTTATCAAGCTGTTCCATCAAAATGTTAAAGACAAGCATTATGGCCTGGGCGGGGTGCCGGCCGGCACATTCCCGCGCGGCCGCAAGCAGTTCGTCGGGCAGATCCAGCAATTTTTCGCTGTCCGTGCCGATACCGCAGACAACCAGGGACCTGAACCAGGAGAGCAGGTCATTGATGAACCGCTTGACATCCATTCCGTATTCATACAGCTTATCGAGGCGATCCATCGCTTCGTCCAGCTTTCCGGCCAGCAGGGCCTCCGCTATTTCAGCGACCGCCTGGTGGCTGACCAGCCCGAGTATCTCCGTGACATCCCGGGCGGTTACCGTGCTGCCGCAATAGGAAAAAACCTGGTCCAGCAGGCTGAGGCCGTCCCGCACGCTGCCGCCCGCCTCCCGGACGATCAGTCCCAGGGCGGCCGGCTCGACGGCGACCTTTTCCAGATCGGCGACGGCCTGAAAATGCGCGGCCAGTTCGCGGCCGGGCACCCGTTTCAGTTCATACCGCTGGCAGCGCGAGAGGATGGTCACCGGCACCTTGTGGAGCTCGGTGGTGGCAAACATGAAGTACACATGATCGGGCGGCTCCTCCAGCGTCTTGAGCAGCGCATTGAACGCCTCGGTCGTCAGCATGTGCACTTCATCGATAATGATGATTTTATAAGGGGAAGCGGTGGGCAGGAAACGGATGTTCTCCTTCAGTTCGCGGATCTCCTGGATGCCGCGATTGGACGCCCCGTCAATTTCGACCAGGTCGATGCTGCCGCCCGCGTTGATTTCGGCGCAGGAGCGACAGCGGTTGCAGGGCTCCGGACCCTGGCGGTCTTTGCAGTTCAGGGCCTTGGCCATGATCCGGGCCAGGGTGGTTTTTCCCACGCCGCGGACGCCGCTGAAGATCATGGCATGGGCGACCCGGTCATGGGTCAGGGCGTTGCGCAGTGTACGGACAACGGCCTGCTGGCCGACGACTTCGTCAAAGCTTCGAGGACGGGATTTTCTGGCAAGAACTAGATACGACAAATCGGATCAACGGCGGTAAGTGTTTACGTGTGTCCACAGAATAGAAGAACGGCGACGTTTGGACAAGGGGAAAATGATCCTGTCCGCTGTCCGAAAAAAAGGATAGCCAGGCACCCCTGCGGCACACAAAGAGGTTCACTACCGCTGCTTCCTCCCGGACCTGACGGAGTTCGTGATTCTTTGTTGCACAGGACCCGGCTATCACACCTAAGTCAATTTCATGGCGGAGAGGGTGAGATTCGAACTCACGGTACTTGCGTACACACGCGTTCCAGGCGTGCACCTTAAGCCACTCGGTCACCTCTCCATTGAGCGCCTTAGAGGAAAAAGGACCGGTGCCCGGAGACAGCCTCCCTCACCCCTTCGCAAAAGAAAGAATTATAATCGATCTGTTCCTTTTTACAAGTCTAAAATGTTTCGGCGCCGCTTTAGAAAAAAATCCCTCAGGATGCGGCCGCACTCCTCGGCAAGAATGCCGCCCGTAACCTGCAAAACATGATTCAGCCGTCCGTCGCTGCCTATCCGGTACCGCGAAACAATGGCTCCGGTCTTCGGATCGGCGGCACCGAACACCAGGCGATCCACCCGGGCATGAATCATGGCGGCGGCGCACATGGCGCACGGCTCCAGGGTCACATACATGGTTGTGCCGGGCAGGCGGTAATTGGACAACCGGACAGCCGCCTGCCGCAACACTCTTATTTCCGCATGCCCTGTCGGATCGTGGGCGGCGACGGTCAGGTTGCCGGCCCCGGCGAGGATGTTCCCGCCGGAATCAACCAGCAGCGCTCCCACCGGCACCTCATCCAGCACGGCCGACTCCCCGGCCAGCCGGAGAGCCTGCCGCATGAATCGTTCATCATCTATGATCATCGTTTTTCCCGGCCCATTTCCCTGAGGTGTTCCAGGCAGCGAACTGAACGCCAGGCGGCCATGCCGACCGCGCTGTCAAAAGACCTGTTTTTCTTCATTGAAAACCGCTGAAATCGGCGGCTCGTCCTTTACATTTCAACCCCAACGGATATAATTACAAAATAGAAATCAAACGAACAAATTTGCAATCATCATCGGATAGCCATGGAATCCATACCGGCCCCCAAATACTCGATAATCGCCTACGCCTTTCCCGAAGAGAGGAAACCGTGCATCGCCGGAGTGCTGGGAACCGGGGCGAACCTTGTTTTCATCTCCACCCCGAAATCGTTCAAACTGGAGCTCAGGAAAAATCATTTTGACGTCATCATCATGCACTTCACCCCCGATAATCCGTCAATCTTCGATCTCCTCGCCCAGGCCCGGAATCTGCTTCCTTTCTCTCCCGTCATCATGGCCGGCAGCTCGGAGAAAGCCCAATATATAGTAGAGGCGATGAAGCTCGGGGCCTGCGATTTTGTCACCCTGCCCATTTCGACCGCCAGAATGGAGATGGTCGTCCGGCGGGCCATCAAGGAACGGGATCTGCGTAACGAAATTGATTATCTGCGGGGCCGGCAGGACATCATTTACGATTTCAACATGATCGTCGCCGAAAGCCCCTCCATCAAAAAAGTGATCAAGAGCCTGAAAAAATTCGCCCATACCGATTCAACGATTCTGATAACCGGAGATACGGGAACCGGCAAGAGCTTTCTCTCCGGCTCCATCCATTACAACAGCCCGCGCCGCCACAAGCCGTTCATCAAGATCAACTGTGTCAATATCCCCGAAACTTTACTGGAGAGCGAGCTTTTCGGTCATGAGAAAGGGGCTTTCACCGGCGCGGACAAACAAAGGATCGGCCGCTTCGAGCAGGCCAACGGCGGCACCATCTTCCTGGACGAGATAGGCGAAATCAGCATGGAAATCCAGACCAAACTGCTTCGTGTTCTGGAGGAAAAATCCTTTGAGCGGGTCGGCGGCAACAAGACCATCAGCGTCGATGTCAGGGTTATTGCCGCCACCAACAAGGATCTGAATCAACAGATTGCCGAGGGCAAATTCCGGGAGGACCTCTTTTACCGGATCAATGTTCTGCCCGTTCACCTGCCTCCCCTGAGGGAAAGGCCGGACTGCATCCAACCGCTTTCCATGGCGCTGCTGCGCAAAGGATGCGCCTCTTTGAGAAAAAAGATCAACGCCTTCACCCCCATGGCGATGGAGATCATCAGAAACTATGACTGGCCGGGAAACATCAGGCAACTGACCAACACCATCGAACGGGCGATTATTCTTGAGGAAAAGGAGGCCATCCATCCCGAAAGCATTTCCATCCCCAATTTTCATGCCCCCACCATTCCCGCCGAATCCTTCGAGCCGCTCGCCGTGCATGAGAAGGAACTGATTCTCAAGTCCCTGAAGGACAACCTGTGGGTCCAGAAAAATGCGGCCCGGCAGCTTGGCATCAGCCCCAGGGCCTTGAACTACAAAATCAGGAAATTCGGCATTACCCATGCCAACTGGCGCATAAACCGCTGAAAAAGAGACCAAAAGGTGGCTGTCCCCCGCTACTTTTCCGGCGGTGCCCCATACCGTTCCTCAAAACTCCGGTAGTATCGGCGGCCGGTCTCCGGCTTGTCCTGATCCTGCGAAAATTGTCGGTCAATGGTACCCGGGAGGGAGAAAAGGTCCCTGCCCGTGATCAACTCGTATCCGGCCCCCAGGACGAACAGAACGGCACCCAGCACCGCGGCCTTCTTCAGGCCGGCGGCAAACTTTTCACTGAAGTAGCATAAAACACCGCACAGCGCGACACCGCCGGCAAGGTACACCCAATAGGCGGCCAGAAAACCGGGCAAGGTCTGCAACATCGTCTTCTCCCTCCTTGGGCGCCCTTTCCCCGGGCCCCCGTTTTAATGCAGTGTGCCGCCGGTGCCGGACATGGTCAGGGTGCCGCCCTTGACACCGCGCAGCGCGATCAGGCCCTTGCGAATCAGGGCCCGGATTACTTCCGACCGGTTGCTGTATCCCTGTTCCTGGATATATGCATCAAACTGTTCGAGAATATCCTCTTCCAGGGAAATGGAAACCGCCGCAGCAGGGTCCCGCCCTACAGTTTCTTCAATTCTTCGAGGCGCTGCAGGATCATTTCCGCTTCCTCCCGCATTGCTTCGGATACGGTGGCATTTTTTTTTATTTTGGTAAAATATTCCGTGGCCAGCTCCACTTTGCCTTCATACAGATAATATTTTGCCAGATAATAATTGCTGATCGCCTGCTGCCCCTGGTTCGCCTTTATTCTGCCGAGCTCAAAATATATCTGGGAATATTCGGGCATAAACTTCATGACCTGCTGAAACAGTTTTTCGGCCCGCTCCACCTGCCCCGTTTTTTCACAGGCCCGCGCCAGATGAAAGGCGGCGTACATGTCATGGGGATTCCTGCCGGCAGCCTGCTCGAGCAATTCAAGGGCCCTGGTCGTATCCCCGGAATCAAGGTGGACTATGCCGGTATCGACATCGATGATCAACCGCTCGGGGTATTGTTTTTTCACCGTCGCCAGATGTTCAAGGGCCTTGGCGAAGTTGAGCTCCTTCGCCTCCAACAGGGCAAGACCGTAGGCCGCCATGGCTGTCTCCACGGAATCGCGGCCGGCAAGCGTCCGGATCAGATACGCCCTTGTTTTCTGGGGGTCAAAGACGGCGACCATGGTGCGGTACTTCATCCGGAGAAAATCAAAATTGTCCGTTTCGGTATAATAGTTCCGGGGCACCTTGTTCGCCTGGTAATCGAGAAGAGACTGGACATAATCAAGCCTGGCCTCCGGATTGGGATGGGTCAGCAGATAAGGGGGGATCTGCTCCGAACGGTAGCGGGCGATCCGGCACATGGAACGCAGCATTCCCTCCATCGCTTTCGGGTCCCGCCGCAGTGCGTGCAGCCAGTCGTAGGCGAGCCGGTCCGCCTCTTCCTCGTCAATCCTGCTGAAATGGAGATAGGCCGCCTGTCCGGCCGCCTGAAAACCGGTAAAAAGACCTGCCGCCAGCGAGGGGTCCCCCAGGGCCAGGCTCGCCATGGCCATGGCCATTGAAATCGCCCCCACCTTGGCCGATTTGTCCAAGCGCGAGGCAATGTGCCTGCTGACCACGTGCCCGATTTCATGGGCCATGACGCTGAGGAGCTCATCCTCGGTCTTCATGGTTTCAATGAGGCCGGTAAAGAAAAAAATCAAACCCGATGGAGCGGCAAAGGCATTGAATTCCTTGCTCGGAACGACAAAAAAATGATAATCGAAATACTGCGGACCGGCCTGGGCAAGGACCTGCTGGCCGAGACCGTTGATGTACTGGGAAATATCGGGATCATCCAGCAGGGAGAATTCGGTCCTGATCATATACAGCAGTTTTTCCCCTATGTCCCGCTCCTCACCGATGGTCAGGGCCAGGGCCGGAGGGCGGACGGACGCCGCAGCCATCAGGAGACAGCAGAGCCAGATGATGCTGCGCTTAAGGGTCGCAAAACGGTTGCACATAGTAGCGGGCGGTTGAGGTTAACGGTTTATAAAACTTTACCTACTGTTCCCCGATCAGGCAAGACGCAGATGCGCTTTTCCGGCGAATTCTTCTTTCAGCACGGAGGCCGGCCGGCAACCGGAGCACATCCCCCGCCGGCTTCGGGCCGGCGGTATCTTCCTGTTGCCGATCCTCGCCGCATGCGGTAAAGAAAGGGAGGAAACCATTGAGCCCATTCCCTTATGCACGCAACGACAACGCCCCTGCTGACCATCAGAAACCTGTGCCTGTCCTTCCTCGGTGACGACAACCCCGACGGCGCCGACAGGGTGCTTGACAATGTCAGCCTGGAAATCGAACCTGCCGGAACCCATGCCCTGGTCGGCGAATCGGGCTCGGGCAAATCGGTCACCGCTCTCTCCATACTGCGGCTCCTCGATGAAATTTCCCGCATCCGGGTGAGCGGCGAAATCATCTTCAACGGCAGGGACATGCTGTCCCTCGGCAGGAAGGAGCTGCTCGCTGTCCGCGGCAACAAGATCTCCATGGTCTTCCAGGAGCCGATGACCTCCCTCAACCCCGTGTACACCATCGGCAGCCAGCTGCAGGAACCCCTGATGCTGCATCAGGGACTGACGAAAAATCAGGCCCTGGAGAAGGCGGTCCAGCTCCTTGAACGCACCGGGATATCGCAGCCTGAGTACCGGATAAACTCCTACCCGCATCAGCTTTCGGGCGGGCAGCGCCAGAGGGTGATGATCGCCATGGCCCTGGCCTGCCGGCCCCTTCTCCTGATCGCCGACGAACCGACCACTGCCCTTGATGTCACCATTCAGCGGCAGATCCTCTCCCTGATCCAGGACCTCCAGCAGGAATACAGCATGGCTGTCCTGCTGATCACCCATGACCTGCCCATGGTCCGCCGCATTGCCGATACCGTCTCGATCATGCACCGGGGCCGGATCGTCGAACAGGGCTGCACCGACGATATATTTCACTCACCCCGGGACCCCTACACCAGGCATCTGCTCTCCTCCGTCCCGCATGGCAGGCCGAAGCCCCTCACCGGGGGAGAACCGCTGATCAGCCTCAACAACATCCAGTGCCGGTTCGTCCTTTCCGCCGGCAGCAAGTGGCTGCTCCGCGCCAGGAAAACGGTGGTCAAGGCGGTGGACGATGTTTCGCTGGAAATACGCCGGGGCAGCACCCTCGGGATTGTCGGCGAATCAGGGTCCGGCAAAAGCACGCTGGGCATGTGCCTGCTCAGGTTGACCAAATGTGAAGGAACCATCCGCTATGCCGGCCCAAAGGGGGAAATTCTGCTCTCCGACCTGTCGTCGGGGGACATGCGGCCCCTGCGCAGGAACCTGCAGATCGTCTTTCAGGATCCCTTTTCCTCCCTTTCCCCGCGTTTGTCCATTGAGCAGATCATCGGGGAAGGCCTGGCCGTGCACGGGATCGGCAGGAACAGGGCTGAACGCAGGGAACTGGTGGAAAAGGCCCTGGCCGAAGTCGACCTGCAGCCGGAAATGATTCACCGCTATCCCCATGAATTCTCCGGCGGTCAGCGCCAGCGCATCGCCATAGCCCGGGCAATTGTCCTCCAGCCCGAACTGCTCATACTCGACGAGCCGACCAGTGCCCTGGACATGACCATCCAGGCCCAGATCATCGAACTGCTCAAACGTCTGCAGCAGCGGTACAACCTGACCTATATCTTCATCAGCCACGATCTGCGGGTTATCCGTTCACTGGCCAATGAGGTGGCGGTCATGCGGGACGGCAGGATCATCGAGAGCGGCCCGGCGGAAACGGTGTTCACCAACCCCCGGCACCCGTACACCAGAAAATTGTTCGAGGCGGTTTTTTTCGAACAGCCCGGCTCCTCATGACCTCGAAAAAACTCCTCTCGGCCGAATTTCTGCAAACCGTCAGCACCGGTCCGGGGGTGTACCAGATGCTGGGCAGGAAGGAAATCCTCTATGTCGGCAAGGCCGTCAACCTGCGGAAAAGACTGGCCTCCTACCGCCGCTGCCGGGACGCGGAGCATACCCGGACAGGCGTCATGCTGGCCCGGGTCCGCCGGATAGAAACAATCCTGACCACCACGGAAAAAGAGGCGCTGATCCTTGAGGCCTCCCTTATCAAGAAACACCGGCCCCGGTACAACGTCATCCTCCGCGACGACAAGAATTATCCCCTGATCAAGGTCACGGTCAACGACCCCTGGCCCAGGCTGCTCATCACCCGAAGGCGGGTCCGCGACGGCAGCCGCTATTTCGGACCCTTCGCGTCCGCCTCGGCGCTGCGGGAGACCCTGAAGCTGATCCATTCGATTTTTCCCCTGCGCCGCTGTCCCACGGTTCGATCCCGTCCCCGTCCCTGCTTGAATTTCCAGATGGGACGCTGTCTGGCCCCGTGTACCGGCAAGGTCGACAGAAAAAAATACGCAGCCATGGTCAAGGGGGCGCTCATGGTGCTGGAAGGACGCAATCGTGACCTGCTTGCTGCCTTGCGGCACAACATGAAAGATGCCGCCGCCGTCCTCCATTTTGAGGAAGCCGCGGTACTCCGCGACCAGATGCATGGCCTTGAACGGACGCTGGAACGACAGGTTGTGGCTGCCGGCCATACCCGCGACCAGGATGTCTTCGGCCTGGCCCGCAAGAGCGCCTCGGTCGGTCTCGTCATTCTCTTTGTCCGGTCCGGAATGATCAGCGGCGCCCAGACATTTTTTCTGCCCGATCCCATCGGTCCCGACGAGGCGATCCTGGCGGAAACCATTCTCCAGTATTACTCCCCCGATCGGCAGCCGCCGTCCGAACTGCTGCTGCCGCTTCAACCTGAAGACGCCGCACTGCTGGCCGAACGGCTGGCCGAGCTGCGCGAGTCGCCTGTCAAGATCCGGGTGCCCCGGCAAGGAAGCGGCAGGCAGCTCATGGCCATGGCGGCCCGGAACGCCTCCCAGATCTTTGCGGAGATGGAGCGTCGGAAAAAATCCTGGGAGGCGCTTGCCTCGGCCCTCCAGACAGCACTCCACCTGCACCGGGAACCGGTCACCATCGAATGCATCGATATTTCCAATATAGCCGGCAAGGAGGCCGTCGGTTCCCTCATCTGCTTCAAGGAAGGAGAAAAATACAAACCCGGATACCGTCAGTACGCAATCAGGGGCAAAGCCGATCCCGACGATTACGCGATGATGCGGGAAGTCATCGTCCGCCGCCTGGAAAAAGGCCGTGAGGAGAACAGCCTGCCCGATCTTCTTCTGCTCGATGGCGGGAAGGGGCAGCTCCGCCTGGCCGAGGAAGCCGCTGCCGGTCTCGGTCTGGCCGAGAAGATGGATCTGGCGGCCATCGCCAAGGAAAAGCACGGCGAAGGGGAAAAAGTGTTCATACCGGGCAGGAAGAATCCCCTCATTCTCCCCCGACATTCTCCGGTCCTGCTCTTTCTCATGCGGGTCAGGGACGAAGCACACCGGTTCGGCATTTCCCGCCATCGGCGGCTCCGGAACCGCAAAACCCTGCTGTCCGAGATAGACGGCCTGCAGGGCATAGGCGAACAGCGGAAAAAACTGCTGCTCAAAACGTTCGGCAGCCTGAGCCGGATAAAAGAGGCCAGCCCCGCCGACCTGCGTGAAATACCGGGTATCGGCGCGGCCCTGGCCCAATCGATTTACACCCAGCTCCATGGCGCCGATGAAACCTGACGACGACTTGACGGCCCGCCTCAAACCCGGCTGCATCTGCAGGGGGATCAGGCTCAAGCGCATCATCAAGGCCATTGACCAGGGGGCCGTCTCCTTCACGGAGATAGCCAAGAAAACCGGCATCGGCGGGGGCGACTGCAAGGGACGGCGGTGCGGTGAAAAAGTCAAGGAACTGCTGAGGAGGAAGAAAAACATGGAGCAACAGCAACCGCAGGCGGACATCACCCGCCTGGTGACAGGCGGATACCGGGTCAACACCTACATCGTTTCCTGCCCCGGGACAAAACAGGGCATCATCATCGATCCCGGCGGCGAGGCGGAAAAAATACCGGCAGCGATCGCCGCCCTCGGCGTTCGGATCAGGTATATCTTCAACACCCATGGTCACGCGGACCATATCGTGGCCAACACGGAGCTGCGGCAGGCCCTTGGCGCCCCGGTCTGCGTTCATGAAGCCGATGCCGATTTCTTCACCAGACCGGATGTGCGCGCGGCGGCAAAAAAGGAGCTCGGCCTGGAGGCCCCGGCCGGCGTGGATGTCAAACTGAAGGACGGGGACAGCATACCGGTCGGCGGGCTTGCCGTCCGGGTCCTTCACACCCCCGGCCATACTCCCGGTTCGTGCTGCTTCCTGGTGGGAGGGGACCTCTTCACCGGCGACACGCTGTTTGTCGGCGATGTCGGGCGCACGGACCTGACAGGGGGATCATTCGACCTGCTGCTCCGCTCCGTCAAGGAAAAAATTCTGCCCCTGCCCCCGGAAACGACAATCCACCCCGGCCACGATTACGGGGAGACGCCGACCTCGACCCTGGCCTGGGAGATGAAGGAAAACCCGTACATCACCGATTTCCTCCTCGGGGACGAATAGCCCTGCGGACTCTTCCGTCCCCTATCGCTCTATTTCATACTTGAAGTCGGCTCCGCTCTGAGTGCTCCCTGTCTCGGTTTCCAGGAAAAAACCCCGTCCCAGCTGATAGCGGGTATTGAAGCTGCCCGATTCCCGGAGCAGATTCTTGCCGTAACTGATATAGAGGCTCGGCGTCAGCCAGGTCCCGATGACCAGGGAGAGGTCTTCACTCGCCCTGCCGGTTTCTATCCTGATATCCTCCACGCCCAGGCTCTCCCTGATTTCCTGAACGGTGGCGGAAATCCTGTCCAGACCGGTATCGGCGGTCACTCCGCCCAGCAGCCCGCCGTCTTCACCGGATGCCCCGATGAGCGAGGTGTTCATCAGCAGCCGGGTGATGATCTCATCCTCTTCCATGGCCGGGTTCGAATAAAAGCTCAATTCCGGCTCACGCAGAAATCCGCTGACCTGTATCCCGGTGGTGACGCCCCCGGAGGTGTTTTCCGCCCGGACCTCGATGCCCGGATTGTCAATGGGTCCGCCGCTGAACAGCAGCCGCCCCGTTTCAACCCGCACCCCGCGGCCATAGAAGGCAAAGGTCCCCTCCCGCACCTGGAGCGCGCCTTCCCCGGTCACCGGTTTTGAAGGAAGATCAACGACCCGGAGCCTCCCCTCGACTTTTCCCCTCAGACCGAAAGCATTGACCTGGACATCATCACCGGCGATCACCGTTACATCGGTGTAAAGGGACCATTCTTCCCGGGGCTGATCAGACCGGTCGTCCACCAGGACCACATCGCCGGACGGCGACACCGTACCGGCCAGGTTGCGGGGGGCGATGAGGGCCTGGGGCACTGCGACCGTCCCTTTCATCTCGGCCTGCCGCCGGCCGAAGGTCAGGTTGAGGTCCGGAGAAACCCTCACCTGCAATTCCGGGGAATGGATCAATTCAAACCGCTCGCCGCTGACGGCAACGGTGAGCGGCCGCTCGGCATCAAAGGGCCAGGAGAATGTCGCCTCCGCCTCCACCCGTCCCCCACCCGAATACCCGGTCAGAAGCATTGCCATGGTCCGGTCCCGGGCCTCCAGGCTCATTGTCAGCCCTTCGACGGCGATGCCGAGAGGGGGGACGATCATTTTTCCATCGACCAGATTGACAAAGCCCCGCAGGAGCGGCTCAGTCGCGGGCCCTGTAAAGGAAAGCCGCCCTTCCAGGCTGCCCGACGGCTCAAGGTTCGGATAGGTCAGGGCCGCAAGCGGTTTCAGGTCCCGCAGGCGGAGATCCAGAAAACCCTCCACCTGCGCCCCGTCAATGGAAAATCCAGGCTGCAGACCGGTCAGAACGGCCGACATGTGCACACCGCTGCCGTCCGCCAGGGTGCTGTCCGCTGTCACGGTCAGCGTTTCTTCAGCGTATGTTGCCTGGAGGGAATTGTCCCGCCAGCGCAGCAGGTGTCTGTTTTCCCCTGGCAGTGCCAGCGGCAGCGCGACATCAGCACCGGTCAGGGCAAGACTGCCCCCGACAACCACGCCGCCTTCACCGTGGACGGTGACGGTGCCGGTCAGCACCCCCTGGATATCCTCCAGTTCGTCCCGCCACTTCAGCAGAATTGGAAGCGGCAGGGCCCCGACCTCCGCCCGTGCACTCCAGAGGCCATCCGGCCCATGTTCACCGGAAAAGCATATCGAAGCAGGCTCCGCGCCGATCAAACAGAACCGGGCCAAGCTGAACTCCTCTCGGGCAAGGTGCAGGCCGGCCGGTTCGGCCAGGTACCAGTCGCCAAGGAGATCGGAGCCGATATCCCCCCTGTCGATGCGCCCTTTCCATGTATTTTCCCGGTATCCTCCCTCCATTTCCAAAAGCCCCTCCACGCCCTCTCCCCTGAACGCGACCCGCAGGCGGTGTTGCTCGGTCACGCCGTCCAGTTCGAGGTGGACGGTCTCCAGTTCTCTGCCGGCCATGTTCACTCTCTCCGCCCGAATCGAGCCCCGCATCTCGCCGGCCGGGGAAAGATCGCCGGTCCCTTCCCCCGCCAGTCCGGCGACGGACACTCCGTCCAGGGACAGCTGTGCGCCGTTCAGCGCCAGGGAAAACACCGGGTGTTGCCTGGTTCCCCCGATTTCCGCCCGGGCCTGCAGGCGCCCGGAAGCTTCCGGCCACAGCGAAGCCAGATCGGAAGAATCAAAGTCGAGACGGAAATCCATTGTGTCCCCATACCTGCCGGAGACCTTCAGGGTGGAACCGGCGGTCTCCAGGAAAAAATCGTCCACCAGATATTCGTTCCCCTCGATCCTGACAGCTCCCCCGGCCCAGAGGGGATGATCCCGCACCTCCCCCTCCATCGAATCAACGTACACTTCAGCCCTGAGCAGACCGTTGCTCACGGTTCCCGATGACCATCCCTGGAAAGCAAGTGTGCCCGGCCATTGCGGCATGAAGACGGCGGGATCGATATCTCTGCCTTCCAGCACCGCCTGCCAGGAAAAATCCTCCCGCCACGCCAGACCGCCGTGGCCGGCCAGGACGGCATCCGCCCGGCTGACAGCGACGTCGGTGAAGCGCAGGGATTCACCGTCGCCCTCCATGGATGCAATAACGTGGACCTCCGGGACGTCCTCATAGGCGGCATCCCCTTCAGCCCGTACCCGGTAGGTCTCCAGGACTCCGCTGCCCGAAGCGGAAATCCGCGGCATGACAACCGCGGGCCAGGCCGGATGGATTTCCGCCAGGGCGACATCGGTGCCGATCAACTCCGCCTCCCAGGAAAAATCCTCCCGCCAGTCGAGCCGGCCGGTTCCGGCAAGGGACCCGCCCCCTCTGCCCAGAATAAGATCGGTCAGGCGCAGACCGTCGGCATCGCCATGCAGAGCTGTCTGCACACGGACAGCCCTGATATCCGCGTAATCGGCATCGCTTTGAACCTGGAGGGAGTATTCGGCGAAGGTGCCGCTGCCGTAAGCCCGGAAGCCGGACAGGGTAAAGGCGGGCCAGGAGGGGCTGACGGCGGCAAGCTCGGCCCGGTCCGACTGCAGTTCGGCCTTCCAGGTTGCCTCGGCAGCGGGATCGTACACAACCCCTTCCAGGACGGCGGCAAAAGGTTTCTGCATATGCAAGGTGCAATGCAGCTCGGCCGGCGAACCTGCGATCTCTCCTGTCCCTTCCATCGACTGGTAGCCTTCCGGGTGAAATGCATAGGACACGGAAAACCCGGCCGTCACCTGCCGGCCGGTCGCAATCCAACCGCCGGCGCCGATCCGATAGGCAGGCGCCTCGATGCCCCCCTGCTCGAAACGAATCAGGTCTGCTTCAGCCGTCGCATTTTCCAGGGACAGCGAGTTGATCAGCATGGGCCGGCTCTCACCCGGCAGCAACAGGCTGATCGACGCCACGGCCAGGCTGTCCACCCGCAGGGACAGGGGCAGACTGAAAACACCCGCCGTACCGGCATCGTCCTCTGCTTCCTCAGGGGCCGATTCCGTTTCGGTCAGTTCAACGGCGAGCCCGCTGACGGCCAGGGAGCGGATGATGATCGTTCCATGCAGGAGAGCAATGGGATGCCAGGCAAGTGTCAGGGCTTCGGCCGTCACAACGGTCGACGCATCGGTGTACCGGACATTCTCGAGCACGATACGGTCCGCCAGCCTTCCCCGGACGGATGCCGCCGAGAGCCGGCCCGGAAGTGCCCGGCCGGCCGCCTGGACGCACATCTCAAGGCCCTGCCGGGTAAACAGGACAAAGCCAAGACCCGCCGCCCCCAGGACCGGGACGAGGATCAGGATGCAGAGAACCAATTTTTTCATCTACAGGTCCGCCCCGACGTTGAAATGGATGCGCCAGGCCCTTGAGCCCTCGCTGACCGGCTTGGCGACATCAAGCCGAACCTGGCCGAACGGCGCATTCCAGCGGAGACCGACCCCCGCCCCGTTTTTCATGGCCAGGTCATCCATTGAATCGGGCGCGTCGCCGCTGTCAAAGAAAAGCGCCCCGCTCCAGTTGCCGAACAAATTCCGCTCCAGCTCGACGCTATAGGTCACCAGGTAGCGGCCGCCGAGAATATTGCCGAGTGCATCGGCCGGGCCGATGGATTTATAGGCATACCCCCTGACGCTCTGGTCGCCGCCGGCATAGAAGCGCAGGGAAGGCGGCAGGTCGAAAACCGAATCGACCAGGGTTCCGCCCAGCTGGGCCTGGCCGATGATTCTCCACTGATCCGAGAAAGCAAAAATCCCCTTGGAGGAGACCGAGGCTTGGACAAAATTGCTGTCCGAGACCAATTCCTCGGCGGCGCCGGTCAGGTCCAGGGTGACCCGGACCCCTCTCTGCGCCCTGAGCCTGTCGTCCGCCAGCCGCCAGGTTGTCCTGACTCCGGGCGTCAACAGGGTTGCATGCCCGCTTTCAAGACCGGTGTCATAATCCTCATCAAGGTAGGACAGGTAGACGCTGTACTCCCCCGCACCGCGGATATGGTCATAGGCGACGGAGACCTTCCGCTGCTCGGTCTCGGTGGTTTCAAAATCCTCCTTCTCCCATTTGGCCAGCAGCGTCAGCCGGTCCTTGCGGGGATCGCGGATGGGAATGGTGTAGACTCCCCCGAATTGACTCCTGCGCTCCGAGGGCTGAAAACGGAGGTTGAACTGATGGCCGTACCTGTTGATCCGCCTGTTGGTCCACTCAAGCAGGCCGCGCATCCCCGTATCCGTTCCGTACCCGATGCCGAGTCCGTAAAGGTTGCGATCTTTCGGGCTCAGGGTGATGATGACCGGCACAAATACCGACCCTTCCGGAACGTCCCCGGTTTTGACATCCACCTGACTGAAATAATCGGAGCCGAACAGGGACTGGCGCAGTTCAACCAGAGCCCTTGGCGAGAAGGGATCGCCCTCCCTGTACGGCAGTATCCTGGAGAGGAAATTATGACTGAGAAAATCGGCCTCAAATGTTGTCGGGCCGAACAGAAAACGCGGGCCGGTGTCCAGCTCCAGCCTGATCACGGCGCTGCGGTGCCCGGGATGCACCTCAATCCTGTGACTGCTGAAGACCACTTCCCGATAGCCCTCGGCCAGGGCGGCCGAGGTCAGCTTTTTCTTCCCCTGCTCATACAGGCGGTGATCAAGAACATCACCGGTCCGCAAGGGAAAGTCGTCGATCGCCTGGATCAGTACCCTTTCATCCCGGCCCGCTCCGGACAATTTTATGTCGACTTTTGTCACCCGGACCGGTTCCCCGGGAACGACATGAAACGTTGCCTTCCAGACGGTCTTCTCCCGGGAGAGCTCCTGCTCCACGGCGGGCGAATAGTATCCGTATGGTTCAAGGGCGGCGGCGATTTCCCCCGGGGCGATGGTAAAGAGACGGCGGACCATGGCCTCGGTCAACTGGGGATTGTCCCGTTGTTGGGCGAGAGAGAGCCGGGCCAGGACATTGTCGAGGGGAGGGCCGTCAAGGCCTGTCAGGACGACCTCCAGGCTTGCGGGCTCCTGGCCGGCGGCAATGGCGGCGCAGCAAAAAAACACCAGCAAAAAAGAAAGAGTCCTTTTCACAATGACGGCCTGGGCAACGGAATAATCGCATTCTCAAACTGAAACGGCATGCCGGGGTCATTCTATCAGATACGGATTCACTCCACTACCAGATAGTTGCGCAATTGATGAATATTCACCCGGCTGATGCCCGAAAAGCCGACAATCTCATCAAGGCTGGTATATTTGCCGTGCCCGTCGCGGTGATTGACGATCTGCCGGGCCGCCCTTCTGTTGATGCCGGGCACCTTCATCAGGGTCGCCGCATCAGCGGTATTGATATTGACCGGCAGGATTTCTTCCAGGGGTTGGTTCAGTGGAGTCTTTTTTTTTGTAAATGACCGGCGGCCGTTTGTGGTCCGGCAGGGGAAAGACCATCTGCCCCGAGGCCGGAAGGGAGGTGAGGAGGACCAGCAGCAGGGCCGGCAGCAGAACCCGGAGCAGCAGGCCGGGAAAAACATCGACCTTTTTTTTCGTGACCCCCTGCGGGCAGGCGGTTGATCTCCCCTGCCTTGCGGGAGCCCGCCCGGTCGGCGGATCACCGCCGCAGCGGCCTGTATTCCTGCGGACCGGCCGCGGATCAGCGATGAGCGGGCGCATCCCCCTCTCCATCTTCAACCGGGAACGGAAAATCCTCGCGCCCAAGAAGTTTGAACATTCTCTGTTTCTTTCCGGTGTGGGCGGCATGGTAATCGGCGAGCCGCCCGATCATCTCGACCACTTCCCCTTCGCTCACCGCGCGGGCAATCCGTTTACCGGTTTTCGGCTGCAGACCGCCCTTGCCGCCGGCAAAAACGTCAAATCCCTTCCTGGTGGCAACAACCCCGACATCAACAAGTTTTGACCCGGTACAGCATGCGGGGCAGCCTGAAAGGGCAATCTTCCATTTCGGCTTGACCCCGCTCCGATTGCCGAACCTTTCGAGAATCCTCTTGGACAGGGCAAAGGTGTCCGCCAGTCCGAGTTTGCAGTACGGCAGTCCAATGCACACTTTCGGTTTGGGAAACCTGCCCGCCTCCTTGAGGTGAAAGCCGGAGTCCTTCAGCATTCTCTTGATTTCGTCCAGATTTTCCCGGGTTGCTCCCAGCAGGCGGAGATTCTGCGCGGTGGTCGCGTAACAGGACAAATCAAACCGGGCGGCGACCGCAATGACGGCCTTCATCTCCTCCGGGGCGATCAGCCCCCCGGGGAGCAGAATGGTGATATGTTCGGCAGGCCTGTTAGAGGCGTGCATCTGCTGCTGTTCATCCATGCCCGGACCGGTGTTGCAGTCGGGAAAAAAATCGGCGCCGCTCTCCGTCTCCATGGAGCTGTTCACCGCAGGCTTTTTGCCGCCACCTCGGCAACCTCCCTGGACAACCCAGGCGACACCGTGATCCGTTCAAGCTGTGCCCGCATCAGAGCCTGCCGTTCGGCATCGTACCTCTTCCAGGCAGTCAGGGGGGTCAGCAGCCGTGCCGCTATCTGCGGGTTCATCGGGTCGATCTCCAGGACGCAGTCGCCGAGGAATACATAGCCCTCACCGCCCGCTTCATGAAAGCGAACCTGGTTGGCGGTGCAGAACGCCCCGATCAGGGCCCGGACCTTGTTGGGATTCTTCAGGGTAAAGGCCGGATGCGCCATCAGCTTCCTGACCCGTTCCAGGGCTCCGGGCAGAGGGCAGGTTGCCTGCAGGGTCAGCCACTTGTCGACGACGAGCGGGTCATCCTTCCAGGCGCCATAGAAGTCGGCCAGGAGCTCTTCTCCCATTCCGAGGTCGCCGTTGATCACGGCCTTCAGAGCCGCTATCTTGTCGGTCATATTGTTGGCGGCCGCATACTGGGTCAGGGCCACGGTCAGCATTTCGGGGGCGGTCCGGCCCGCCGGATCAGGGGCCAGCAGGAATCCGAGACAGGTGTTCTTCAGGCTCCTGCGGCCGGCATCTCCGGCGGTGAAGCGGTACTCCCCGGCGAAAAGGTTTCGTTCATAGACCTCCATGAATTCGCTTTGCAGAAGGGTTCCCAGCCGGTTGCGGAAAAATTGCAGAACCTGAAAAATACCCTCGGGATCGATAACCTCCAACTGTTCACCGATCCAGGATTCCATCGGCAGGGTCAACGCCAGGGCAATGAAGGCGGGGTCGGCCTCGCTGTCCAGCAGGACGCGTCTGTACGCCGCGACATACTGGTCCGGCACCTGCATGGCGTCTTCCCGCCCCCGGGCCAGGACCTGCTCCAGGAGGTATTTGAGACCAAGCTGCTGACCGGCGTCCCAGCGGTTGAACGGGTCCGAGTCATTGGCCATGAGAAAGGCCAGTTCCTCATCGGATCGCTCCAAGATCACCTTGACCGGGGCGGAAAAATTGCGCAGGAAGGAAAGGACCGGTCGTTCGGCGATACGCGGAAAGACATAGGTCTGCTCGTTTTCCCGCAGGACCAGGATCGTGTTTTTTTCCCCGCCCGGTTCCAGGTCCCTGCCCCGGCTGTCGACAAGTCCGATCGCCAGGGGCATCAACAGCGGCGCTTTCCGCTCCTGGCCCGGAGTCGGCGGGGTCGACTGGTGAACGGTCAGCCGGAATTCCTGACGGTCCACATGGTAACCGGTCCTGACCCGGAGCACCGGGGTTCCGGCCTGGCTGTACCAGAGCTTGAAGTCGTCGAGATCCGTGTCGTTGGCGTCAACCATGGCAGCGACAAAATCATCGCAGGTCACCGCCTGGCCGTCGTGCCGCTGCAGATACAGGGCAAGCCCCCGGCGAAAACCTTTCCGTCCCAGCAGGGTCTGCAGCATCCTGATGACTTCGGCCCCCTTGTCATAAACGGTCAGGGTATAAAAGTTGTTGATGGCCATGTACGATTCGGGCCGGACGGGATGGGCCATGGGTCCCGCATCCTCGCGGAACTGATAATTGCGCATGATCTGCACGTCCTGAATCCGCTTGACCGGCCGGGAAGTCAGGTCCGAGGTGAACTCCTGGTCCCGGAAGACGGTGAGCCCTTCCTTGAGACTTAACTGAAACCAGTCCCGGCAGGTTACCCGGTTGCCGGTCCAGTTGTGAAAATATTCGTGGCCGATGACGGCCTGAATCCCCTCGTAATCGGCATCGGTGGCGGTTTCCGGCCTGGCCAGGACGAATTTCGAATTAAAGACATTCAGCCCCTTGTTTTCCATGGCGCCCATGTTGAAGTCATCCACGGCCACGATCATGTACACGTCAAGATCGTATTCCAGACCGTAGGTTTCCTCGTCCCAGCGCATCGCTTTCTTGAGGGATTCCATGGCATGCCCGCATTTTTCCCTGTTCCGGGGTTCGACATAGATGTGCAGAGCCACTTCACGGCCGGACCCGGTGACAAACCTGTCCTCCACCCTGACCAGGTCTCCGGCGACCAGGGCAAACAGGTAGGAGGGCTTTTTGAACGGATCGTGCCATACGGCGTAATGCCTCCCGTCGGGCGATCTCCCCCGATCGACGAGGTTGCCGTTGGACAGCAGTACGGGGTACCTGGCGGGGTCGGCGACAATGGTTGTCGTGTATTCGGTCATGACGTCGGGCCGGTCGGGAAAACAGGTGATGCGCCGGAATCCCTCGGCCTCGCACTGGGTGCAGAAATTCCCCCCCGACAGATAAAGGCCTTCCAGTTCGGTGTTGTCCCGGGGGTTGATGACGGTTTCCACCTCCAGTTCAAATACTTCCGGGACGTCGGGAATGGTCAGCAGCGAGCCGTCATAGGCGTATGCCGAAGGGTCAAGGGGCGCCCCGTCAAGCCTGACCCCCCTGACTTGCAGATTTTCCCCGTTCAGTTCAAGGGGTACCTTCTCTTTCTTCACCGCGGGGTTGCGGTGGATCCGCATTTTTGACCCGACCAGGGTGGCCGTTTCGTCGAGCTCAAAACGGAGGTCAATGGTTGTCACGAGATATGGTGGTGGTGTATAGTCCTTCAAATAGATTGTCCGCCGGGCGTCACGCATCTTTCGTTTCCTTGTTGGAGTGGCTTGTGGGCGCCTGGAATCAGCACCTCCCGGGATGCAGGGAGGGCGGCCGTCTCATTGGGCACCGCTTCCATACGTTGCCCCTCCCTGCGTGCGAGGTGTCGTTTTCCGGCCGCTGCAAAATACACTGTTCCGGGAAAAATTGCCATCGGCAACGGGCGGTGCCGGCAAACCGGATGCCCGGAACAAACCGCTGAATGTCAGCGCAAACCAGGGGTCATGCAATGAACAAAAAAATACTGGTGGCCATCGACGGCTCCATATACAGTTTAAACTCCATCGATTACCTGGTCCGCCTGTTCAGGGATGATCCAGGCCTGGCCATCCACCTCTTCGCCGTGGTTTCCGAAGCGGGAAGCGGTCAGAACTGGATGTACGAGGTTGATTCCCTGCGCGAACATACTCCGCTTACCGATAGAAGAAGAATAACGGCGGAACGTTTTCTCCGGGACGCCAGGGATCGGCTGGTCCGCAACGGCGTCGGCGAGGACCGGGTCACATTCACGGCCCAGGTCTCCCCGGTGCAGTCGGGCAAGGCGATCCACCATGAGTCGAACAAGGGAATATACGATGCCCTGGTCATAGGACGCCGGGGTATGGGCAGGGTCGGCGAGATGCTTCTGGGCAGCGTCTCCGCCTTCCTGGTCGAAAAATGCCATGAAGTCCCCCTGTGGATCATTGACGGGGAGATCACCTCAACCCGGTTCCTTCTTGCCGTGCAGTGCAAACCGCAGTCACTCCTGGCCGCCGACCATCTGGGCTTCATAACCGGTTCGCTTCCCGAGGCGGAAATTTTTCTCTACCACTCCAATGTCCTCTTCGGTGCGGACCAACCATCAGCCCCGGAAGAATTTCATCCCATCTGGGGCAAGGAATGGTGCGACCAGTACCTGGATACCGAAAACTACCTTTTCTACGCTCACGCCCAGGTGTTGAAGGACCACGGCGTCAACCCGAAACGCATCACCCAGCTGCCCATGGAGAGAAACCTGGAGGTCAGCCGTGATCTGATCAAGCAGGCCGACAGGAACAATTGCGGAACCATCGTCATCGGCCGCCGGCCCAGGGACGCCGGCAAAGGGATGTTCGGCGGCGTTTCCGACCGGGCCCTCAGCAAGGCCCAGGATCTTGCCCTGTGGCTGGTCGGATGACCGCGGAGACGCTATCTCCCCTCCGGCTCCAGGATGATGACGGCCGCCTGTTCCGGCCTCAGATACATCGAGGCCATTGCGGACACCTCGGCAGCGGTGATGGCGGCAAAGCCGCTGCGGATCGAAAGGGGCCACTCCAGCTGCTCGGGATGCCGGCTGGATAGCGACATCACCGATTCGAGCCAGTAGCGATTGGTCTGCAGCATGTCCTTGATGGAGGTCAATGACGGCTCCAGCGCCCTGCGCAATTCTTCTTCCTCCACGCCCCGCTCCGCGATGTCCGCCGCCACCTCCTTCACCCTGGCGGCCAGGAATTCGGCCTGGGCGGGATCACCGGTCATCATCGCCCTGATAACTCCGTAACCGGGGGCGACCTTGCTCGGCATGCTGTAGACGGCGGGTGAATAGACGGCTCCCAGTTTTTCCCTGATCTCCAGCCGCAGGCGGTCGTCCAGAATGGCGGCCAGAATATTGAGCCGCCGCGTTCTTTCTATATCCCAGAAATCATCGGTGGGCCAGGCAACGACAACCATGGCCTTGTCGATTCCGGTCGCCGCTTCCATCTTCAGGACATCCCCCCCGGGAAAGCGGAGTACATCGGTCAGTTTCCCGGTTGACGATTCTCTTTCAAGGGTGCCGAAATACCTGCCGATGAGATCGACCGCCTCCCCGGGATCGACATCTCCGACCACGGTCACCTCGAGCTGTGCCGTCGCAAGTACCGGAGCCAGCCAGTCGCGGACCTGATCAAGCCGCAGCTGCATGAACCGGTCGCGGGGCGCCAAACCATAACGGGGATTTCCACCCGCCAGAAAACGCTCTCCCTCGAGCTGCAGCATCCCCTCCACCGAACTGGCCATCTGATCGTACATCTGGGTGAACCGTTCCATGCTGAGCTGGTAGGCTTCCTCCCGGAAGGCAGGGTCAAGCAGCCTGGTCGCGGCCACCTGGAGCAGGAGTTCGAGTTCGCCGGCAAGTCCTTTCCCGTTGAGGACGAAACTTTCCTGACCGACCTGGAAGGTCACCTCCACCGAATGCCCGGCCAGGGCTTCTTCCAGCTCGGACCGGTTGAGCCGGCCAACTCCGCTTTCCCGCACCACCGCCTCGGCCAGCATGCCAAGCCCCGGCAGCGGTTCCTCCAGACGGCCGTGGCCGAAATGAATGGCAACCAGAACCTCGTTGGGCTGATAGACCGTCCGCTTGACATTGACGACCGTGCCGTTGGCAAACACCACCCTTTCCATGTCAATGTCTTCAAAACGTTTCCGCCCGGCAACCGCAGCAGGCTCTTTTGGCTCAGGGAGATACGGAAAGGAAATCTCACCGCCGTTGTCCCATGCCGGAAGTTCCTGTTTCTCCGAACGGTCGAAGACAGCAAGAACAACTTCTTCCGGAGACGCCTGGCCGTCCTCAATTTCCACCGTGCCGGCGATGAACAGCTGCCTGTTCTTATGGGCCCACAACGACCTGAAAACCTTGTTCGCCTCGTCCAGGCTCAAGTCGTCGACCACCGGACCGTACAGTTCCAGCTCCTGTCGGGGCGACAGGAATACTTCATTGCTGTTGATCTTGCGGATAATGTCGTCGGCCAGTTTACGACTGTCCTTGCTGTCGGCCGTCTGGACCTGTTTTTCCAGCTCTGCCCGGATTTCTTTCTTCACCCGGGCCAGTTCCCTGTCCGTAAAGCCGTATTCAAGGGCCTGTCGCAGGGTCCTGTTGAGCAGCTCAAGGGACTGCTGCCACTTCTGTCCTTCGATGGTCGCTGTGACCGTGACATACCCGAACCGCTCCAGAAATACCCCTGAATGGGACCTGGCCCTGGTCAGGGGACTGCCGGGCTCCCCCGTCACTCTCTTCAGCCGGTTGTTGATTAGGGACGTGGCGACATAGTTCTTGATCTGCTCGGCCTGCCAGGCAAACGAATCGACACGGGGGACCGTGTTCCAGCGGCTGCTGATGGATACCTCGGTGCTGCCGACTTCCGGTTCGTACACGTACAGGGCCTCGGTGCCCTGCTCATCGAACTTGCCGTATTCAAAACATTCGGGGTCAACGCCGGGGGGAGCCTTCATGGGGCCGAATTGCTCGCCGATCAGCTCCCGGGTCAGGTCAATGTCCATGTCGCCGACAACGACCAGTACCATGTTTTCCGGCCGGTACCAGGTATCGTAAAATGCGCGCAGCATGGAAGCATCGGCCCTGACAAGGGCTTCATCGGTGCCGATGGGCAACCGTTCGGCGACTCTGGCCCCGGCAAAGGAAAACCGCATACGCTGCTCGTAGAGCCTGTACCCAGCCGTATCCCTGGTTCGCTTCTCCGCCAGAATAATTCCCCGCTCCCTTTCCACTTCTTCCTCAAGCAGCAGCGCACCGCGGGCAAAATCAGCCATGACCAGCAGGCCTTCCTCAAGGTGTCTGCGGTCCCCGACGGGAAGCAGTATTCTGTACACCGTTTCGTCAAAACTTGTATGGGCGTTGGTATCGGCGCCGAAACTCATGCCGATGGATTGAAAGTACTTGACCAGGGTCCCGGGGGGATAATGGGTGGTGCCGTTGAACAGCATATGCTCCAGGAAATGGGCATACCCCCTCTGATCGTCTGTCTCGTGCAGGGAACCGGCCCGGATGTTCAAGTAGAGCCCCACCCTGTCGGCAGGTTCGCTGTTCCGCTTCAGCACGTAACGGAAACCGTTCTCCAGCGACCCGAAGACCATGTCCGGATCAGGCCGCAGATCGCTTTTTTCATGGGGCCATCCCCGGTCCATGCACTGGTCGGCGATCAATACATCCGGCCGATCAAGATGGGAACAACCCGTCAACAGGAGCAAAATGACGACGAGCAGGGAAAAACTCTGGACAAAAAGTGCGGCTTCAGGTTTCATTCTTTTCATCTTCTGCCTTTGTCTGCAGGAACGATTCAGCACCCTCGCAGCAGTTGATCTGCCCGGAGCGGGAGCGTTACACGCACTCGTCCGCCATGGGCCGCCAACGTCCTGCGGCCGGGGAAACTGTCAATAATTCTTATTTTACAAATATAAGTAAGAGGGTCCTGGACGGCAATATGAAGATAAAGGGAAAAATTGCCCTGGTGGCCGGAGGGACACGCGGCATAGGGCTGGCAATCGCCCGTCGGCTCGCCGCCGGGGGAGCCAGACTGATCATCCCAACCTTCGACTGGCCGCAGGATGTCCAGGCCGTCCAGGAGGAGTTTGCCCGTCACGGGGCGGGACACATCTTCCTCGAGACCGATCTCCGTGTCCCCCGCGAGGTGGCCCGTCTTGTCGAAACTGCCGGCAAAGCCTGCGGCTGCATCCATATCCTGGTCAACAATATCGAACGCGGCGGCATGCCCGTTGTGCATGGCCCCTATGATCGGCCGGTCAACAACGATCAGTGGCAGCTGGAAATGGACACCACTCTGCTCGCCAAGCGGCACCTGTTTGAACACTGTCTCCCTCTTCTGCGAAAGGCGGGAGAGGCCGCGGTTGTCAATATTTCATCCATTGCCGCCGTTGTCGGGCGGTCCGGACCGGCTGGGCTCATCTTCAGCGACGGCTATTCCGCGGCGAATCGAGGCGTATCATCCCTGACCGCCACATGGGCCAGAATCGGGGCGCCGGGGATACGGGTCAATGAAATCATGCTGGGCCTCTTCGATACCCGGCACGGAAAAAAAACCAGGGGATGGAATTCTCTGAATAAACAACAAAGACAGGCACTTATCGAACACACCCTTCTCGGCCGGACCGGAACGCCGGAAGAAGTGGCCAAGGCAGTCCTGTTCCTCATCCGGGACGCCGGCTATATGACCGGCAGTGTCCTTCTTCTGGACGGAGGTTATATGCTGGGGGGGGAGACGGTGCCGCCCATGCCCCCGGGAGAGATCTAGATTTCCCGGGCCCAGTCGGGAATATGGTTCAGGATGTATTGACAGACGACTTCCTTTTCACTCGTCTTGTCGACAGGGGCAACCGCCCGCATGACCTCGTCAAAATCAAACCAGCAGACTTCCTTGTCGGCATGATTGTATACGGTCAGGATACGGTGGTTCGGTCTGTCGACGTCCTCTTCTTCCTGGATCGCCGCCACCAAGCTGACAGCTTCCTCATACGGCAGAAAGCGGACTTCCTCATCCCGGTTCATTGCTTTTACCCTGTTGTCCAAGAGTTGTCACCACGATGCTCCGAGCATGTTCTCACACGGGTCATTGACAAGGGCTGAAATCAGGCGGGCTTGACTATCGCTCCGGAACGGATGCAGCGGGTGCAGGCGTTCACCCGGATCGTACTGCCGCTGGCGGTTACCGTTCTGACCTTCTGCAGATTGGGCAGCCACCGGCGGCGGGTTTTGTTATGGGCATGACTGACGTTGTTCCCCGTCATCGGGCTTTTTCCGCAAATATCACATACTCGTGCCATGATATATCTCCCACGCTGTTTTTCATATCGGTCAAATTCAATCGGTATCTGCATCCGAACCGGACCGGATGGGACGTGGCCCGAATCCGGCGCGCTGAACAGTCATCACAGAATTTATTTATTTACCGCAATCCGAGGCAAAAAACAATACCAATTTCAATCATGGGGCGATTTCCAGCCACAAGGTGAAAAGAACCATGATCGGCCGCAACCCCAACCCCGGAAACTCCATGACGGTTTCTTGTCAGCCGCACAATGATGCTTATTCATAACAATAATCAAACTGTTTCCAGTTGACAGGGTCCTTCGTACATGGTAGCAGAAACAATTCCACTTTCGACCAATCGACTGCCACAAAGAAACACTTTTATCTCACAGGTTCAATGACTGTTCTCAAGAAAAATCCCGTCTGGGAACTCTTTGCCTCGGTGAAGCTGGCGCTCTTCCTGCTCTTCACCCTGGCCGTCACCTCGATCATCGGCACCATCGTGCCCCAGAACGAAGCCCCGGGGCTCTACGTTCAGCTCTACGGCCCCAACCTGGCC
>DSAE01000245.1 GCA_011372855.1 Desulfobacteraceae bacterium | reverse complement strand
TCTTCTTTTCTCGCTTTCCATATGCAGCCAGGGCAGACCATACGGACGGATGCGCTGCCAGCCTTGAACGCCGTTGGTGAAGATCATATTCACGAGAAGAAAGTTACTCCGCCGCACAAGGCTCCTGAATGGCTTCCGCTTGTCCATATCATGATTGGCAATATGAAGAAATTCATCAACGTGAAGAAATTCATCAACGGTACATTTCATGGCGTGTCTTCAAACTATTTGCAGGAATACCTGGATGAATTTTGTTATCGTTTTAACCGTAGATTCTGGGAACCGGAGATGCCTTTGAGATTGCTCAACGCATGCTTGGCTCACACACCTGTAAAAATAGCTGAGTTTGGTTAAGAGCCACTGAGTTTGGTTAAGAGCCACTAAAAGGAAACACCATGCCTGACGTCATCGCCCTTGCCAGCCGGGTAACCCGGATCGCCCCGTCGCCGACCCTTGCGGTCAACGCCAAGGCCAAGGCCCTGAAAGCCGCCGGCGCCGACATTCTCAACTTCAGCGTCGGAGAACCGGACTTCGACACGCCGCTCCATGTCTGCGAGGCGGGCAAAAAGGCGATCGACGACGGCCACACGAGGTATACCGCCGTTCCCGGCATCCCTGAACTGCGCGAGGCAATAGCCGGCCGGTTCCGGGCCGACCATGGCTGGGACTACTCCCCCGAGCAGATCCAGGTCTGCTGCGGCGGCAAGCACGGCCTGTACAATATTTTCCAGGCCGTGATCAATCCCGGCGACGAAGTGCTGATTCCGGCACCCTACTGGGTGTCCTACCCGCCGATGGTGCAGCTGGCCGGCGGCGTCCCGGTCATCGTGCCGCTGCGCGAGGAGGACGACTTCGACCTCGATCCGGACATCCTCGACCGCTACGCCACCGCCAGGACCAGGATGATCGTCATCAACAGCCCGTCCAATCCCGCCGGTTCCCTGTTCTCCGAGCAGACCCTGGAGGCGGTCGGGCGGATGGCGCTGGAAAGGGGCTGGCTGGTCGTCACCGATGATATCTACGAAACCATCACCTATCTGGATTCCCGGCTTCCCCACATCCTCGATGTCGATCCCCGGCTCGCGGAGCAGACGGTGGTTCTGAACGGGGTCTCCAAGTCCTTCGCCATGACCGGGTGGCGCATCGGCTATTGTGCCGGACCCGGACATGTCATCAAGGCGATGAACAAGATCCAGAGCCAATCCACCTCCAACCCCTGCGCCCCTGCCCAGTACGCGGCTCTCGCCGCCCTGACCGGTCCCCAGGACTTCCCCCGGACCATGCTGCAGGCCTTTCTCCCCCGCCGGGACTTCTTTGTCGAGGACCTGCGGTCCATCACCGGAGTCACCTGCGTCAACCCCAGGGGGGCCTTTTACGTTTTTCCCAACTTCTCCGCCTATTACGGCCGATCATTCCAGGGCAAGACCATCGGCGATTCCGTTGCCCTCGCCGACTATTTCCTCGACGAGGCGAAAGTCGCCAGCGTGCCGGGTGCTGCGTTCGGGGCCGATGCATTCATCCGCTTTTCCTTTGCCACTTCCCTGGAAATCATCCAGGATGGCATGCAACGGATCAAGGACGCCCTGGGACGGTTGAGCTGAGCGAGGCCGGACGCTACCTTCCTCCACGACCCGATGGCCGACGATCAGGCCCGCGGGCGTCCTTTCCAGTTGCCTTCGGACCTCTACGTTGTGGTTATTTCAATGGAAAAAATGAATGAAGCTTCATTTCCGGTTGACAAAGAGGTTTTAATTTCATTAATGTACTGTCAATTTTGACGGCCAGTGCCGTCACCTCCTTTCACATTGGAGAGGCAACATGGATCAGCAGACCCTGACGAATATCATCTACGTTGCAATCTTTCTCATCGGAGCCCTCTCGTTCGGTATCGGTCCCATCATCATCGCCAAGCTTCTTGGTCCCACCTCCCACACCCGCAATGTCGCCGGCAAAACAGGACAGTTCATCGAATGCGGCATGGAGCCCATCGGTGACGCCTGGATTCGCTTCGGTATTGTCTATTACCTCTATGCTCTTATTTTTCTGGCTTTCGACGTAGACGTTCTGTTTTTGTTTCCGGTGGCTGTTGCCTACAACAGCCCCGAATTTGGGGTTCGTGATCTGATCGAGGTGCTGATTTTCGTCGGCATCCTGTCTCTGGCCGTGATCTATGCCTGGGTGAAAGGAGTGTTCATGTGGGAACGGAAAAAATACCGTCATCAATAGTCCAGTTCGCATCACTGGACAAACTGCTGGGGCTCGGCCGGGCAAATTCGCTCTGGCCCATGACGTTCGGTCTCGCTTGCTGTGCCATTGAAATGATGGCCGCCGGAGCGGGACGCTTTGACCTGGCCCGGTTCGGCGCCGAAGTCTTCCGCCCCTCCCCCCGCCAGTCGGATATCATGATCGTGGCCGGAACCATCACCAAAAAAATGGCTCCGGCGGTCAAGACCCTGTATGACCAGATGCCCGAACCCAAGTGGGTCATCGCCATGGGCAACTGCGCCATCTCCGGCGGTCCCTTCAAAGTCGAATGCAATTACAACGTTGTCGAGGGCGCTGACCAGATCATTCCCGTGGATGTCTATATCCCCGGGTGCCCTCCCCGGCCCGAAGCCCTCATCGAGGGGATCCTCGTGCTCGAGGAAAAAATAACCGGCAAGCGACGGTGGCCGCGGGTCGAGCCAACCTGAACAGGGTGGATCCATGAGCATTATACGTGAAACCAAATGGGCTCTTCTTGAACTGTTCCCCGAACAGAAAGCGACCGAGGCCGAGGCCGAGGTTGCCGCCTGGAACAAAATCATAGCCGATGCCCGGGCCAAAGCCGAGGCGGAAGAAGCGGCCAAGGCCAAGGCGGCTGCCAAGGCCGCGGAGAAAGCCGGAGAGAAAACCGAAGCCGCCGAGAAGGCTCCCGAAGAAGCGCCGCCTCCCGAAGCCGCCCCCGCCGAAGAAACTGCCCCGGCCGAGGAGGAGCCGGTCCCGGAAATGGACCCGGAGGGCGATCCGCCCGTCTCCATCGAGCCCGAAAGCCCGCGCCCCCTGGGCGTCCTGGTCAGGGATTACAAGGCCCGCGGGGTGCACCTCGACGTGCTCTGCTCTCCGGACCAGGTGGTTGAAGCGGCGAAACTGCTCACCGGCGCCGGTTATTTCCTGGAATCCGTCACCGGAGTGGATTGGATCAAAGAAGAGCAGATGGAGGTCGACTACGACTTCAACCGTACCGACGGCCCGCTCTGCCGGGTGGTTGTCCGGACCCGTCTGCCCCGGTCCGCACCGGAAGTTCCCACTGTTTCGGATATCTGTCCCGGCGCCGGCTGGCATGAGCGCGAAACCCACGATTTTTTCGGCATCAAGTTCATCGGCCACCCCTACCTGGTTCCGATCCTGCTGCCTGAAGACGCCGATTATCATCCACTCTTGAAGGATTTTACTCCATGACCGAACCGATACTCTGCACCCCGGACGAAACCTTCGTCCTCAATCTCGGTCCCCAGCATCCGGCCACCCACGGTGTTCTTCGGGTCAAGCTGACCATGGACGGCGAGTATATCGTCGAGGCTGAACCGGTGCTGGGCTATATTCATCGAATGCATGAAAAAATGGCCGAAAACGGGACCTTCGCCCAGTTCATGCCCAACACGCCGCGCATGGACTACCTGTCTGCCCTGTCCTTCAACCAGGGGTACTGCATGGCCGTGGAGCGGGCTGCCGGCATCGAGGTCCCGGAGAGGGCGGAATACATCAGGACCATAACCGTCGAGCTCAACCGGATATCCAGCCACCTCCTGTGGTGGGGCGCCTTTATCCTCGACCTCGGCGGCTTCACCCCTCTGCTGTACGCCTTCGACGACCGCGAAAAGATTCTGGATCTGCTCGAGCATGTCACCGGGTCCCGTCTGACCTACTGCTATTACCGGTTCGGCGGCGTGTACAATGACATCGATGATGAATTCATCACCGGGACCCGCGAGTTCATCAAGCGGCTGCGCTCCCGGATGCCCACCCTGTATCACGACCTGGTCACCGGCAACATCATCCTGATCAAGCGGCTCAAGGACATCGGCCACATCAGCCCGGAAGTCTGCCGCAAATACGGCGCCACCGGTCCGGTGCTCAGGGGATCCGGCATCGAGTACGACGTGCGCAAAAACGAGCCCTATTCAATCTACCCGGAACTCGATTTTGACATTCCCCATTATCCGGAAGGGGACTGCATGGCCCGCTACATGGTCAGAATGGATGAAATCGAACAGTCCCTGCGCATCATCGAACAGTCCCTGGACAAGCTGCCGGGGGGGCCCGTGCAGGCCAAGGTGCCGAAAACGCTGAAACCGCCTGCCGGGGACTGCTACGCGGCCGTCGAAGCCGCCAAGGGGACCTTCGGCTGCCGCTTGATCTGCGACGGGGACAAGGGGCCCTACCGCCTTAAGCTGCGGTCGCCCTGCTTCTCCAATCTGAGCCTCTTCGGCGAAATCGCGGAGGGCATGCTGCTGGCCGATGCCCTGGCGGTGATGGGCAGCCTGGACCTGGTCATTCCCGAAATCGATCGATAAGGAAAAAATCATGGATACAAGCATCTGGCGCCCGATTCTCTATCTGATTGGCGTAATGGCGTTCGCCGGTGTCAACGCCGCCTGGCTCGGCTGGTGCGAGCGGAAGGGAGCGGGGCATATCCAGCGGCGAATCGGCCCCAAGGAAGTGGGCCCCTACGGCCTGCTGCAGCCCCTGGCCGACGGCATCAAACTGATGACCAAGCAGTTGCTGGTGCCGCAGGGGGTGGACGGCATTCTTTTCCGCGTCGCCCCCGTACTGGCCATGATCCCGGCCATCACCTCGATGGTCGCCATTCCCTTTTCCGCCACCTTCCATGCCCGCCCCATCGAACTTTCGGTGCTGCTGATCTTCGCCCTGGCCTCCATCGGCATGATGGCCATCCTGCTCGGCGGCTGGGCCTCCAACAACAAGTACTCCCTGATTTCCGCCGCCCGCTCGGTCTCCCAGAACGTCGCCTATGAAATCCCGATGCTGATCACCGTGATCACCATCGTCATGCTCAGCGGCTCGATGAACCTGGAGGAGATTGCCCTCCAGCAGAAGGGCGGCTTCTGGAACTGGTATATTTTCCCCATTGCCGGCCAGTCCATAGCCCAGGCGATCATCATGCCGGTTTCCTTCCTCATCTTTTTTACCTGTTCCGTCGCCGAGACCAACCGGGCGCCCTTTGACATGGCCGAAGCGGAAAGCGAACTCATCGCCGGCCACATGACCGAGTACGGCTCCATGGGCTTCGGTCTCTTCATGATGGGGGAATACCTGAACATCGTCGTCGGCGCCTGCCTGACGGCGATTCTTTTCTTCGGCGGCTGGGATTCCCCGCTGCCCTTCATCCCCTCCGGAGTCCTCTGGTTCGTCCTGAAAATCTACCTGCTGATTTTCACCTTTATCTGGATCCGGTGGACCTATCCCAGGACCCAGATCTACAAACTCCTCAACCTGTCCTGGAAAATTCTGATCCCCTTCTCGCTGGCCATTCTCCTGTTGACGGCCGTTTTTATCAAGATTGAAGGTATTCTGATATGAACGAATATTGGCGCGATATACTGTACGGCACCAAGAGTCTGCTCATCGGCCTCAAGGTCACGGGCCCGGAATTTTTCAAGCCGGTGATCACCGAGCAGTACCCCCATTTCGTCCCGGTCATGAAGGAACGGTTCCGCGGGCATATCGAGCTGACCAGGAACGAAGAGACCGGCGGGAGCAACTGCGTGGTCTGCGGCATGTGTCAGCGTGCCTGCCCCTCCTCGTGCATAACGGTTGAAGGCGAAAAGCCGGAAGGTTCCAAGAAAAAGGTTCTGACCAGGTATATTCTCGATTTTACCAAGTGCAGTCTCTGCGGCTCCTGCGTCGAAAGCTGCAACTTCAACGCCATTCAGTTTTCCAGGGAGTACAACCTGGCGAGTACCAACAAGAGCGACTATATATTTGATCTTGTCAAACGACTGGAGGAACAACGCTGATGCAGACCCTATTCTGTCAGCCGGCAGCCAGCCCTTCTCTTTTCTCGGCCGAGGGATTTGTCGGCCTCATTTTTCTGTTGACCATCACCATTGTCATTTTCGGCGCGGCCATTGCCACAACCTCCAAACGTCTCGTTCGCTGCGTCGCCGGCCTCGCCGTGGCCTTTACCGGGGTGGCGGGCGTCTACTACTTTCTGCTGAGTCCCTTTGTCGCCATGATGCAGATGCTCATCTACGTCGGCGCGGTCAGCATCCTGATCGCCTTTGCGGTGATGATGGCCAGCCCGGAAAGCCATAAGGGCACCTACCGGGGCGGCGTCCTGGCCGGGCCCATCGGCTTCAGCACCGGGGTCATTTTCTTCGCCGCCCTCTCCATCCTGGGCCTCAAAACCGAATGGCAGGCTTTTCCCCGCCAGGAAACCGGAAGCATCGAGCATGTGGGAATGGCCTTTCTGACAACCTATTCCCTGGTCTTTGAACTCATTTCCATTGTCCTCCTTCTTGCCATAATCGGAGCCCTGGTTCTGGCACGAAGGGGAAGGAGCAGAGTATGACAATCCTCAACCTCTACAACTGCCTCGGAACGTATCTGGTCCTCGGCGCCCTGCTGTTCGGATTCGGGATCTACGGCCTTGTGGCCCGCAGGACCCTGATCGGCATGTTGATTGCCTCGGAACTGGTTCTGGCCGGTTCGTCCGTCAACTTCATGGCCTTCAACAGGTTTCTGGCTCCCGACCCGGCGGTCGGACAGATTTTCACCCTGTTCATCATGGCCATCGCCGCGGCTGAAGCCGCCATCGCCGTCAGTATTGTCGTTGCCGTGTACAGAAACTATAAAAGCATCGATACGGAAGATCTGGTCGATCTCCAAGGGTAACCCGAGAGGAAGAATATGGACCCAGTTTCCAGCACAGCCAATATCGTAACGAACTCCAACCTGCTCCTGGCGGTCATTATCCCGCTGTTCGGCAGCGTGGTTGTGATGACCCTGAAAAACCATCCCAACCTCAGGGAATTCGTCTCGTTTTCCTCCTCGGCCCTGCTCTTCCTGCTGGTGCTGTCGTTTACGCCGGCGATCACCTCCGGCACAACGTTTGTCTATACCATGTTTCAGCTCCTGCCCGGCCTGTCCATCACCCTGCGGGCCGACGGCTTTTCGATGATCTTCGCCCTGGTCGCCTCCTCGCTGTGGGTGATCGCCGTGTTCTATTCCATGGGCTACATGCGCGGGCTGAACGAACACGCCCAGACCCGCTTCAACGCCTGTTTCGCCCTGGCCATCTTCGGCGCCATCGGGGTGGCCCTGTCGGACAACCTCTTCACCATGTACCTGTTCTACGAAATCGTTTCGGTCTGCACCTATCCCCTGGTTGCGCACCATCAGGATGAAGAGGGCTACGAAGGCGGCAAAAAGTACATCGTCTATCTGACCACCACCGCCAAGCTTTTCCTGCTGCCCGCCATGATTCTCATTTACGTCCTGGCCGGCACCCTCGACTTCCCCCACAATATCTTCACCGGCATGATTCCCGGGGACGTCAAGGCGTGGATCGTCATCATGCTCTATGTCTTCTGCATTTTCGGCTTCGCCAAAAACGGCGTCATGCCGTTCCATCACTGGCTTCCCGGCGCCATGGTCGCCCCGACTCCGGTCTCCGCACTGCTCCATGCAGTGGCCGTGGTCAAGGTCGGGGTGTTCTGCACCACCAGGACCATGCTCTATGTCTTCGGCGTTGACACGATGACCGCGCTCAACCTCGGCATACCCACCGCCTATTTCGTCGGCTTCACCATTCTCATGGCCTCGGTCATCGCCCTGAGCAAGGACAATCTGAAAGCACGGCTGGCCTATTCCACGGTCAGTCAGCTGTCCTACATCATCCTCGGGGTGGCCCTGCTGACGCCCCATGCCATTGACGGCGGCCTGATTCACATCGTCAACCACGCCTTCTCCAAGATCACCCTGTTCTTCTGCGCCGGCGCCATTTACGTTGCCGCGCACAAGAAAAATATCTCCGAGATGAGCGGCCTGGGCCGAACCATGCCCTTTACCTTCGGCGCCTTCGCCGTCGCCTCGCTGTCGATGATCGGCGCCCCGCCGGTGGCCGGGTTCGTCAGCAAATGGTACCTGCTGGTCGGCTCCATGGAGGCCCACCAGATCGGCATTCTGCTGATTCTCATTGCCTCGACGGTACTGAATGTCGGGTATTTCGCCCCGGTCACCTTCAAGGCCTTTTTCGGCAGGAAGCCGGAAGGCGCCGCCGCGGGCATTCGGGAAGCCCCGCTCTCCATGCTGATACCGATTCTGATCGCGGTGACCGTATCGGTCATCATCGGGATCTACCCCAACTTTATGATGCAATTTGTCAAGGCGGTGACAGGATGAACAAGTTGATCGAGTACCTGAGCGAACGAATCAGAACAGTCGTCTGGACCTGCTACGGGATACTTGCCCTGGTGATGGCGCACAGCCTGTACGTGGACAAGAGCCACGCCCACTCCTGGGCGGAGCAGTACATACCGTTCTTCTGGTCGATCTTCGGCTTTGCCGCGGCCGCCGCCATCATCGGCTTTGCCCGCTGGTACGGCCATTCCGGCATCATGACCCGCCCTGATTATTATGACCGGGATGCGGAAGAAGAACCGGCAGCCGCCTCCCACGGCGCAACCTCTACCGATCACGCTTAGACGGGGGGATAACCATGACGAACTGCTTTACCCATCCCGCCCTGATCCTGATCATCGGCGCCCTGATCCTGCCCTTTGTGCGGGGACCGCTGCGCAAACCGTATCTTTTCCTGGTGCCCCTGCTGTCCCTGGCCGCGGTTGCCGGCAACAGCTCCATGAGCGGTCAGTTCGGCATCTACCAGTTTCTGGACTGGCAGCTTGTTTTCGGCCGGGTGGACAGGCTGTCCTCCATTTTTGCCCTGATCATGGCCCTGATGGCCGTGGTCGGCACCCTCTACGCCCTGCATGTCGACAACGCCAAGGAACACATCGCCGCCTGGTTCTACGTCGCCGGCTCCCTGGGCACCATCTACAGCGGCGATTACCTGAGCCTCTTCCTTTTCTGGGAAATGATGGCCTTTTCATCCACCTTTCTCATCTGGTTCCGGCGGGGCGAAAAATCCCTGGCCGCCGGGTACCGCTACCTGCTCATCCATACCATCGGCGGGATCATTCTCCTCGCCGGCATCATGCTCCGCTACCAGGCGGTGGGCGATATCGCCTTTACCCTGATGGATGTCAAGAATCCCGAACTGTACACCTGGCTGATCATGCTCGGCTTCGGCCTGAACGCGGCTGTCGTCCCGCTCCACTCCTGGCTGCCGGACGCCTACTCCGAGGCCTCGTTCAACGGTTCCGTCTTCATGTGCGCCTTCACCACCAAGACCGCCGTCTATACCCTCGCCCGGGGTTTCGCCGGCTTTGACATCCTGATCCTGCTCGGGGTAATCATGGCCCTGTACGGCGTGATCTATGCGGTGATGGAAAACGACATCCGCAAGCTGCTGGCCTGGTCCATCGTCAGCCAGGTCGGCTACATGGTCGCCGCCGTCGGCATCGGCACCGAACTGGCCATCAACGGAGCGTCGGCGCACGCCGTGGCCCACATCCTCTACAAGGGCCTGCTCTTCATGGGCGCCGGCTCGGTCCTGTATATGACGGGCAAGACCAAGTTCACCGAACTGGGAGGGCTGTACCGGAAAATGCCGGCCACCATGATTTTCACGATCATCGGCTGCCTGTCCATTTCCGCGGCGCCGTTCTTTGCCGCCTTCGCCAGCAAGGGCATGATCATCAGCGCCGGCTATGAAGTGCATGTCAACTGGGCCTCATGGCTCCTCATGTTCGGCGCCACCGGCACGTTCATATATAACGGTCTGAAACTGCCCTATTACCTGTTCTTCGGCAAAAGCAACTGCACCGCCGAAACCTGGGAAAAGGCGGGGGATCCCCCCTGGAACATGCAGATGGCCATGGCGACCAGCGCCTTCCTCTGCATAGCCGTCGGCAGCGCGCCGGTCGTGCTGTACGGCCTCCTGCCGCATCCGGTCAGCTACAATCCCTACAACGGCTATCTGATTTCCGAGACGCTGCAGCTGCTGGGTTTCGCCTCCGTGGCCTTTTTCCTGCTGCGCCGCTACCTGGAGCCGGAAGACAAGATCTGCCTGGACATGGACTGGTTCTACCGCAAGGGCGGCTCCCTCTTCCTGTGGATTGCCAAACATCCCCTGCAATGGTTTGACACGGCCTGGGGCGAAGCCTACCGGGTTGTCGGTCTGGGTCCGTTGATGGTCATCTCCCGCTTCTGGAGCTGGTTCGACTGGCACGGCATCGACGGCGTCGTCGACGGGATCGCAAGGTGTGTCAGGGCCATCGGCGGCCGGGTCCGGGCGGTGCAGTCCGGACAGATACAGTACACCATCTACTTTTCCGCCACCTTTGCCGCTCTGATACTGATAGCGTATGTACTCTTTCAACTCTCATAAAGGGATCATAGGGAATGGATAACCTGATCATCAACGAGGGATTTCCCCTGCTCAGTTTCCTGATTTTCTTCCCGCTGGCCGGAGCAGTGGTCATGCTCTTTTTTTCCGGCGACTCTTTTGCCCGGTACTGGACGCTGGCCGTCACCTCGATCACGGCCCTCTTTTCCATACCGCTGGTAAGCGGCTTTGACCCCTCCACCGCCAAGTTTCAGTTTGTCGAGGCCCACAACTGGATACCCCGCTTCAATATCAGCTACATCCTCGGCGTTGACGGTATTTCGATCCTGCTGGTGATGCTGACGACGCTTATCATGCCGTTCTGCGTGCTGGCTTCCTGGCGATACATCCAGAAAAGGGTGACCCCCTTCATGATCTGCCTCCTGATCATGGAAACGTCCATGATCGGTGTTTTTGTCGCCCTCGATTTTGTCCTCTTCTATATTCTCTGGGAGTTCATGCTCATCCCGATGTACCTGCTGATCGCCATCTGGGGCGGACCGCGCAAAGTCTACGCATCCATCAAGTTCTTCCTCTACACTCTGGTCGGCTCCCTGCTGCTGCTGGTCGCCATTATCGCGCTGTACCTGGAAAACGGCACCTTCTTCATCCCGGCGATGATGTGGCAGAACTACACGATCACCTTCCAGGTGCTGGCCTTCCTTGCCTTCTTCCTCGCCTTTGCCATCAAGGTGCCCATGTTTCCCTTCCATACATGGCTGCCGGCCGCCCATGTTGAAGCGCCGACCGCCGGTTCGGTCATCCTGGCCAGCATCCTCCTGAAAATGGGAACCTACGGTTTTCTCCGCTTCTGTCTGCCCATCACCCCGGACGCCACCTTTCTCCTCGCTCCCTATGTTCTTTGGCTGTCCATCGCCGGCATCCTGTACGGCGGCTTTACCGCCCTGGCGCAGAACGACATGAAAAAGCTCATCGCCTACTCCAGTGTCGGCCACATGGGCTTCGTCACCCTGGGAATCTTTATTCTCAATCCCCAGGGACTGCAGGGCGCCATCATGCAGATGATCAACCACGGCGTCACCACCGGCGCCCTGTTCCTCTGCGTGGGCATGATCTACGAGCGGACCCACTCCCGGGAACTGGCCGTCGCGGCGGGCGTCGGCAAATACATGCCATGGTATGTCACCTTCCTTGCTTTTTTCTCCCTGTCATCCTTCGGCTTCCCGGGCACCAATTCATTCATCGGCGAGTTTCTCGTCCTGGCGGGGACCTTCAGGGACAACATCCCCCTTGCCCTGGCGGCAATACCCGGAGCCGTCCTGGCGGCCGCCTATATGCTGCGCCTGCTGCAGCGGGTCGTCTGGGGAGGAACCAACAATCCCGACCAGTCCTACCTGGTGGATCTGAACTTTCGGGAAATTATTACCCTGGCGCCGTTTCTGCTGTTCGTCTTCTGGATCGGTCTCAAGCCGCAACCATTTATCGATTTAATGAACACTTCGGTCGTCTCCCTGCTTGATCAGCTGCACAGCTGGCAGCAGCAGGGCGTGGCTATGACGCTGCGGTAAACGACTGAACAAGCGAGAAGAAATCAAGGAAAGGAATACCACATGGCTATCCTCCCGGAACTGACCCTGTTGACCGGTGCGCTGGCTTTTTTTGTCCTGAGTCTGTACCGGCAGCTGGAAAGCAACCAGCTCAAAAATACCGCCGTCTTTTTTGGTTTTCTCACCTTCATTACGACGCTGATCGCCGTGAACGATCAGGCGACGATCTTTTTCGACAGCTACAAGATCGACCTCTACTCGCAGCTGTTCAAGCTGATGATCGGCCTCGGCCTGGCCATCGCCCTTGTCTTCGGCCGGCACCTCAAGGATATCGAGGAATCGGTCCGCCCCGAATACTACCTGTTCCTCTTTTTAAGCGCTCTGGGCCTGATGATGCTGGTCAGCTCTGTGGAACTGATCACCATCTTCGTTTCCCTGGAACTTTCCTCCTTTGCCCTCTACCTGCTCGTCCCCATGCGCAGCGATCAGAAAGGACTGCGGGTCCAGATGGAAGCCGGCATCAAGTACATTCTGTTCGGCGTCATGGCCACCGGGTTCATGCTGTTCGGCATGAGCTATATTTTCGGACTGACCGGCAGCACCTATCTCCATGAAATAGTCGCCGGCCTGCAGAATGCTCCCCAGCCCGCCGCCCTGTTTGCCGTCCTGATGGTCATGGCGGGCTTCTTCTTCAAGCTGGCCGTTTTCCCCATGCATTTCTGGGTGCCGGACATCTATCAGGGCGCCGCCAACGAAACCACCGGTTTCATTGCCACCGTCCCCAAGCTCGGGGCAGTGGCTCTCCTGATCCGGATCGTGTCCCTGAGCTCCGGGGAGGACATGTTCCTGATCTACATGCTCATGATCCTTGCTCTCAGTTCCATGTTCTACGGCAACCTCAGCGCCCTGGTGCAGACGGATCTCAAGCGGCTGCTCGGCTATTCCGGCATCGCCCACGCCGGTTTCATCCTGCTCGGCCTCCTGACCATGGATCCCGGGGGGTACGCCATAGCCATGTACTACATAGCCGGTTATGTCATTATGAACCTGGCCTGTTTTCTGGTGCTGTGCAATGTCTCGCAGCAAGGTGAAAACCTCGCCGTTGAAGACCTCCGGGGCCTGCATCAGCGCCAGCCCGTTTTGGCCTTTGTCCTGGCGGTCGGTCTCTTTGCCCTGGCGGGCATACCGCCCTTCGTGGGCTTCATGGGCAAGTTCATGCTGCTGACCGGGGCCCTGGAAGCCGGGGGGACGCAAAACCTGATCTACCTGGCCGTGGTCACCCTGGCCGCCATTAATACCGGCATCGCGATCTACTACTACCTTTCCGTGGTGCGGACCGCCTACACCGTTGATCCCGGGGACAGCCCGGCGGTCACCGTAGATGGTCTCAACAAGGCGGTCGGCATCGTCCTGGTGGTGCTGATCATCCTCATGGGCGCCCTGCCGGCGAAAATTGTGGCCATCGCCGACACGGCGGTCAAAAGCATCATGTAGTCATTTAAGCCCGGGCGGATCGACCCGCCCGGCGGCCGGTGAAACCGGACCGGGTTCCCCGTTATGCCCTGCTCCGTGCGCCACCTTCCCCGTAGCCGAACGGTTTCCCCGCCGCCCCGGCACGTCCGCGCCCGTTCAACCAGCGATATGACGGAAATCTTTGCAAAAATTTGTTTTTTTAGCCGTCCGGCCAGCCATACTGTTTCATCATTTAATGAAATGATTAAATAATTATGTTGCGGCATCCGCGATTCTGTTTATCTATACACGTATGATTCGACACCACGCAAGAACGTCCACGGACCGCCGTGAACGAGACATGTCCGGTGGACAGCGCTGGAAAATAAGGAAAATGGAATACAAAAAATAAGAACGGCACCCCCTGATATTGCTGCGATCAGGATTCGATCCCGATTCCGATGGAGACACCAATGGGTGCGAATTCCCTTGACCCGGCGCAGGATATAGCTCATCGAAATCAGTATCGAAATCGCAAAACCTTTCACCAACTGCAGGCCAGGAGCGCAAACATGTTCTACTCCTCATTCGTCCCCGCCAGCGCGGAGCGGAGCGCCGCCAACTGATTCGACACCATGCCTAGCCCACTCATTCCCGTCAGCGTCATCTGGTGCTTCCTCCTTCAGCTTGCCGCTCCCTCCTTTCTTTTCCCCGCCGGGCCGCCGGAAGAGATCCCCCCTCAATGGACTCCGCAAAGCGCGGTGCGATTCGCCCTCGCCAACAACCCCGAAACGGCGATAATCAGGGAACGAATCGCCGCGGCCCGGGCGGCCGTCATGGAAGCGGACAGTGCCTTTTACCCCCGGCTTGATCTCAGTGCGTCCTACAGCCGCACCGACAATCCCATGTATTCCTTCGGCAATATCCTCAACCAGGGGGAATTTGATGAAACCATCGACTTCAATGCCCCCGGCACTACCGACAACCTGAACATGACCGCAACCGCAAGCTACAGGCTGTATAACGGCGGCAGCGACCGGGCCGGGATCAGGGTCGCGGAAGCGTCGGAAACCGCCTCACGCCACGAAATGGAGAGCATCCGGTCCCGACTGGCCTTTGAAGTCATCAAGACCCTGCTCACCATCCTCCAGGCCGAGGACATTGTCCAGGCCAGGCAGTCCGCCGTCGACGCCGCCGCCGCCCTGGTCCGCGTGGCCCAGGCCCGCTGCCAGGCCGGCGACCTCCTGCAGGCCGACCTCCTTAACCTCGAGGTCCATCACGCCGAAGAGCAGGAGAATCTCATTCAGGCACGTCACGGGCTGCAGCTTGCCCGCCGGGCGTTTCTCAACCTGCTCGGCCTGGAGGAGGGAACCGTCCTCATAGACCGCGACTCCCCGGTCGAGCTCCAGGTGCCGGCGGCCCCGGACATCACCCTTCGTCCTGAACTCATGGCCATGGAGGCCGCCGTCCAGGCCGCCGAAGCCAGGGTCCGCCAGGAAGAGGGCGGGTACTATCCGACCGCTGACGCTTTTGCCGGCTACCAGGTTGACCAAGGATATGAGCTGAACGGCTCCGGCAACTCCTGGCTGGCCGGCGTCAAAGTCAACTTCAACCTGTTTGCCGGCCGGAGCACCGCTGCGCGGATTGCCGGCGCAAAAGCGGCACTGGCGGAAAAAAAAGAACAGCTGCGCAAGATTTCCCTGGCTGTCCGCCTGGAGGTGGAACAGGCCACGCTCGCCCTGGAACAGGCCGAGCAACGCATGGAGGTCACGGAGAAAATGGTTGCCCAGGCCCAGGAAAGCGCCCGTCTCAGCCGGGAGCGCTTCAAGGAAGGGGTCATTCTCTCGTCCGAACTCATTGACGTTGAAAACAGGCTGACAGGCGCTGTTGTCCGCAGGACCGCCGCGGCGACCGCGCACCGGATCGCCGTGGCCGATCTCCGCCGGGCCTGCGGTCTGCCGCAGTTTGACCAGTCTCCCGGAGAAGCTGAAATCCCGGCGGACTCCTGATCCATCGATTTTGTGCCCGGAGGGAAGCGGAACATATGAAAATTGCTCCATACTGTCTTGTTCTTGCCGCCGCCATGGTCCTCATCGGCTGCCGGGGGGAACACCCCGCCGCTCCGTCAACCGTTGATCTCCCACCCATAGAGGTCCGGACCGCTGCGGTTGCCTCTGTGGAAAGCCGGCTGCAGACCGAAGTCACGGGCACGGTCCGGTCCGTCAATCAGGCCGCCATCGCCGCCAAGGTAACGGGAATTATCGAGAAAATGCCGGTGGTCCTCGGAGCACAGGTACAACGCGGCGACCTGCTCGTCCAGGTCGCGGCCGGGGAAATCAACGCCAAGGCCGCCCAGGCGCGGACACGGCTGGAGCAGGCGGAAAGAAACCTGGCCCGGGAAAGAAAACTCCTCGACAAAAACGCGGCAACCGCCGAAAGCGTCAAATCACTGGAGGAAACATTCCGGATCGCCGAGGCCGCCTTCCGGGAGATCAGGACCATGCAAGACTACACAACGATCACCGCCCCCTTTGACGGCGTGGTGACCAGGAAAAGCGCCAATGTCGGCGATCTGGCCCTGCCCGGGGCCCCTCTGCTCCACATCGAGGACATAGGCAGGCTGCAGGTGGTGACCGCTGTTCCGGAGACCCTGGCCCTGCAGATCACTGCCGGCGGATCCCTGCCGGTGCACCTGCCCGCCGCCGGTCTCAGCCTGGACGGAATCGTCGCAGAGATAGCGCCGGCGGTCGACCCCCTCTCCCGGTCAGCAACGGTGAAAATAGACATCGAACAGAATCCGCGGCTGCAGCCCGGCCAATTTGCCCGGGTCGCCATTCCGGGAGAACAACTGCGGACCTTCTCCGTCCCCCAGGCGGCCGTGCACCGCTTCGGCCAGATGGAAATCGTTTTTGTCGTCGTCGAAGACAGGGCCCGCCTGCGCCTGGTGCGGACCGGGGCCGAGGCGGACGGGCGGGTGGAAATCCTCGCCGGCCTCGAACCGGGCGAAATCATCGCCTTGCCCGCGGGCCCGGGACTCGTTGACGGCCGTCCGGTGCGCATCATCCAATGAAGAACCCGGCCGATTTCAACAATCATTCCGGCTTTGCCGGGCGCCTGGCCGCGGCTTTTGTCGACTCGAAGCTGACGCCGGTCATTATCATTACCTCGCTGCTGCTCGGCACCCTTGCCGTGCTGATGCTGCCGAGGGAAGAGGAACCGCAGATCAAGGTCCCCATGATCGATGTCATGGTCTCCATGCCCGGCGCCTCGGCCGGGGAAATAGAGGAACGGGTGTCAATCCCCATGGAGAAGCTGCTCTATGAACTGCCCGGGGTCGAATATATCTATTCCACCTCCATGCCGGGCGAGAGTCTGCTCATTGCCCGCTTCTACGTGGGGGAAAACCTCGAAGACGCCATTGTCAACCTGAACCGCAAGCTGGAGACCAATTTCGACCGCATCCCCCACGGCGTATCCAGGCCCCTGATCAAGCCCCACACCATCGATGACGTCCCGATTCTGGCATTGACGCTGCACAGCAGCAAATACGATCATTTTTTCCTGCGTCGGCTGGCGGCCCAAATCGACGACGCCCTGAAAAACATCCCGGAAGTCGCGGAGACCAGGCTGATCGGCGGTACCCGCCGGGAAGTGCGCGTCCAGTTTGATCCCCTCCTGCTGGCCGCCCGCAACCTGACCGCCGCCGACCTGGCCGCCCGGCTGCGGCAGGCCAATCGCCAGACCTATTCCGGCACTCTGCAGTCCATGAACCATGAGGTTATTCTGCAGAGCGGGACCTTTCTCGCCACCGCCGAAGAAATCGGCCGGATAGTGGTCGGAGTGTACGACTCCAGGCCCGTTTACCTGGAAGAAGTGGCAGCCGTTTCCGACGGACCGGAGGAGCCGGCCAACTATGTTCTCTTCGGCCGGCAGGGAGCGCAGGAGGAGGCGGCGGTCACCCTCTCCCTGGCCAAAAGGCCCGGGGCCAATGCAGTCCAGGTCGTCGACACGGTCCAGGCCAAGCTCCAGTCCCTGCAGGGGCGGCTTATACCCGCGGATGTGCGGGTCACCGTCACCAGGGATTACGGCCGGACCGCCGCGGAAAAATCCAATGAATTGCTTCTGCACATGGGCATTGCCGTGTTCGGGGTGGCTCTCCTGATCCTTTTTTTTCTCGGCTGGCGGGAATCATTCGTCGTCATGCTTGCCATACCCTCGACCCTGGCCCTCACCCTGATGGTCTTCTATTTGTACGGCTACACCCTGAACAGAATAACCCTCTTTGCCCTCATCTTTTCCATCGGCATCCTGGTTGATGACGCCATCGTGGTGGTGGAAAACATCGTCCGCCACCTCCGCCTGCCCTCCGGCCGGGACCGGTCGGTTGTCGACACAGCGGTGGAAGCTGTTTCAGAGGTCGGCAATCCGACCATCCTGGCGACCTGGGCGGTTATTGCCGCCATTCTCCCCATGGCCTTTGTCGGCGGCCTCATGGGTCCGTACATGCGACCCATTCCGGTCGGCTCTTCGGCGGCCATGCTTTTTTCGCTGATCATTGCCTTCACCGTTACCCCCTGGGCGGCGGTCCGCCTCCTGAAATCGCGCCACCGCGCTTCGGCGGCGGACAACGGAGAAAATCACCTCGACCAGGCACCCGACGACTTTTTCACCCGGCTCTACCACCGGGTCATGGATCCGCTGCTGGCCCACGGGTCGATGCGCCTCCTGTTTTTCCTGATTATCACCGCCCTTCTGTTCGGTTCCTTCTCCCTGGTCTATTTCGGAGCGGTCAAGGTGAAAATGCTGCCTTTTGACAATAAATCGGAATTCCAGATCATCCTCAACATGCCGGAAGGCTCCACGCTGGAGCATACCACCCGGGTAGCACGGGAAATGGCGGCCGTCGTGGCCGACGAACCCGAAGTGGTCAACTACCAGATCTATGCCGGAACCGCATCGCCGTTCAACTTCAACGGTCTGGTCCGGCACTATTTTCTGCGCACGGGGCCGAACGTGGCCGACATCCAGGTCAACCTGCTGCCCAAGCACGAACGCAGCCGGCAAAGCCATGCCGTGGCCAAACGGATCCGGCCCGAGGTTGCGGCCATTGCGGAGAAATACGGCGCGACCCTGGCCGTGGCCGAAGTCCCACCCGGACCGCCTGTCCTCCAGACCCTGGTGGCGGAAATATACGGACCGACCGACCGCGACCGGGTGGCCCTGGCCGCCGAGGTAAAACGGATATTCTCCTCCACTCCGGGCGTGGTCGATATTGACTGGTACCGGGAGGAAGACCGGACTAAGACCGTCATCACCGTGGACAAGGAAAAAGCGGCCCTCAACCACATCTCCGAGGAGGAAGTGACAGAGGCCGTCCGGATGGCAGTTCAGGGCATATCCATAGACCTGTTCCACCAACCCCGGGACAAAGAGGAAATCAACATTATCCTGGCGCTCCCCCGGGAGCAGCGCGCCCATCTCGAAAAGGTGCTGAACGTCGCCCTCCGCTCATCGCTGGGGCGGACGGGGCCCATGGTGCCGCTGCGGGAGCTGGTCCGCATGCGGGAGGTTCCGGTGGACCAGCCGGTTTACCGAAAAAACCTGAAGCCGGTTATCTATGTCACCGGTGACGTGGCCGGGAAAGCCGAAAGTCCGGTGTACGCCATTCTCGAAATGAACGAAAAAATACGGCGGCTGGACGGCCGAAACTTCAATTCCACGTCCCCGGCCATCGAGGTGTACAACCTGAAGCAGCCCTTCAACGATCTGGAGCCGGCCATCAAGTGGGACGGCGAATGGCACATCACCCTCGAGGTGTTCCGGGACCTGGGGCTGGCCTTCTGCGTGGTGATGGTCCTCATTTACATGCTGATGGTCGGATGGTTCAAAGATTATGTCACCCCGCTGGTCGTCATGGCCGCCATCCCCTTTTCCCTCATCGGCATCCTGCCGGCCCACTGGGGCTTCAACGCCTTTTTCACCGCCACCTCGATGATCGGCTTCATGGCCGGCGCCGGCATTGTCGTCCGCAACTCCATCATCCTCGTCGATTTCATCGAACTCCGCCTCAGTCACGGTCTTTCCCTGGACAAGGCCGTGGTCGAGGCCGGGGCGATCCGGTTCCGGCCCATGCTGCTTACCGCCCTGGCTGTGGTGGTCGGCGCCTCCGTCATCCTCGCCGACCCCATTTTCCAGGGGCTGGCCATCGCGCTGATGTTCGGCGAAATCGCTTCCCTGCTCATCAGCCGGATGGCCGTTCCCGTCCTCTATTTCATGGTCAAACGGCACAGCCATCCACAGCCGGCCGCCTCCTGAGCATCCCCGGCTCCCCCGGTTGGCAAGACCCCGAAAACCGGCAAAAAACCGGGACGGGTTGCGCGGAAACCACATCATCATTGTGGAAATCCCTCCAAGGGACTATGATACCCGGCTGAAAAGAAAATTTTCCTCCATCCCGGACAGGACCATTGGCAACCCCCGTCAGACCGAAACGTAAAAAAAAGAGTGCTCTTTCTTTTGTCGCCACCTGCGGCACCGGCCTTGAACAGCTTGTGGCCGGCGAGATCGAAGAGCAGGGCGGCCGGAACTGTGTTGCCAATCCCGGAGCCGTCTCCTGGGAAGGAAACCTGGAGTCCGGCTACCGGATGTGCCTGTGGTCCCGGTTCGCGTCGCGGGTGCTGCTGCAGATTGCCGGCTTCGATGCCCCTGATGCAGACACCCTGTACCGCCAGGCGGGAAAAATTGACTGGGACGAGCACCTTTCCTGCAATACCCCCTTTGCCGTGTTCGGCACCGTGACCGATTCCCCCATCAGCCACAGCAAGTATGCGGCCCTCCGAATCAAGGATGCCATAGCCGACCAGTTCCGCTCACGGTCCGGCCGCCGGCCTTCCGTCGACACCACCCGGCCGGGGATGCGGATCAGCCTTCATCTCCAGGGCAGCAGGGCGACCCTGGCCGTCGACCTGTCGGGCGACAGCCTGCACCGCCGCGGTTATCGGCGGGCCGCCGTCGAAGCGCCACTGAAGGAGACCCTGGCCGCGGCCATAGTCTCCCTCTCCGGCCTGCGCCATTCCTTTCCGCCTGACCGGGTTGTGCTGGACCCCATGTGCGGCGGCGGGACCCTGCTGATCGAAGCGGCGATGATACTGGGGGATTGTGCGCCCGGACTTGAGCGCAAATCCTTCGGCTTCCAGTTCTGGAACCGGCACGATGAACGGCTGTGGGAAAAACTGGTCAGCGAGGCCGTGCGGCGGGAGGAGGAAGGCCATCAGCGGCCATGGCCGCGGATCATCGGCTACGATGCCGATCCCCATGCCGTCACGGCCGCCCGGGAGAATATCGCCGCCGCCGGGCTGGATGACAAAATCACGGTCGGTCAGCGGCAACTGGCCGCACTGGATCGGCCGGCCGACAAGGGCCTGCTGGTGGTCAATCCTCCCTACGGCGAACGGCTGGCGGACAGGGAAGAAATAAAATATCTGTACCGTTTCCTTGACCGGCAGCTGGGCCGGAAACTGGCTGGTTGGCGGATCGGCTTTTTCTCGAGCAACCCGGACCTTGCCGGCTGCTTCAGCCTGAACTGGTCGAACAGCTACAAATTGTACAACGGCCCCATCAGATGCAGGCTGCACTGCGGCAAGATCGCCCAGGCCGCCGAACATGCCCCCCGCCTGCCCGCCCTGCCCGCCCTGCACGAGCCGGACCCCGGCGGCGAAAGCGCGGATTTTGCCGCCCTGCTCCGGGCAAACTGCCGGCGGCTCTTTCCCTGGGCTGAAAGGGAGGGGATCTCCTGCTTCCGCCTCTACGACAGCGAAATTGCCGGCTATGAGCTCGCCCTCGACCTCTATGAGCGCTGGATACTGGCCACCGGCCATGCTGCGGCCGCAGGTCCCGACCACCGCGGGGCGGACCATCGTTTCAATGCCGCCCTCCGCGCGGTCCGCGCGGTCCTGGCCATTCCTCCCGGCAGGATATTTCTCCGCAAGGCGGGAGGCGGAAAGAAAAAAGGGGGAGCCGGGCTCAAGCCCTCCCCGAGCAGGATATTCGAGGTGAACGAACAGCGCTGCCGCTTCCTGGTCAATCTGACCGATGACCGGGGCACCGGCCTTCCCCTGGCCCAGCGGTCGCTTCGCCTGCTCATCGGCAGATCGGCTCCGGGCAAGACGTTCCTCAACCTCAACGGCGGCACCGGGACAGCGACCGTCCACGCCATGGTCAACGGGGCGCCGGCCACCACCACCGTGGACCTCACCGCCGGCCAACTGCATCTGGCCCGGTCCAACTTCTTCCTCAATGGCTTCGGAGGGCCTCAGCACAGGACCATCCAGGAGGATCCCCTGAAATGGCTTGCCGGGTGCCGGTCCCGCTTCGGCCTGATCCTGGTCAATGCCTCCTGCTCTCCCGACGGCCTGGACAGCGCGGCCGCGTCCCGCTTCCGGCGGGACCATGAACAACTGCTCCGGGCCGCCATGAAAGTGCTGACCCGGGAAGGACTGCTCCTGCTCGCCGTCGATGATCCGCGCTTCACCCCCGCCCCCTCCCTGGCCGAGGATTTTCTCCTGGGGGATATCACCGGTCAACTCGTCCCCCCCGATTTCACCGGACAGTCGAATCGCTGCCTCTGCTGGGAGTTCCGGCATCGCCCGCCCGAGCAGGAAGGATAAAAAAACCGATGTCCCGCCCTCGTCCCCGGATACTGTCCTTTCCCAACCCGGAAACCCTTGCCGGGTCGCTGGCCGCCGCCGTGGCCGAGCGGCTGCGGAACGCCCTGGCCGAGGATAAAACGGTCAGCCTGGTCGTTTCCGGAGGGACGACCCCGAAGCGTTTTTTCCGCCGCCTGAGCGAATACGATCTGGCCTGGGATCGCGTCCTCATCACCCTGGCCGACGAACGGTGGGTCGATCCCGCCAGCAAGGCCAGCAACGAATATCTTGTCCAATCCCAGCTTCTGCGGAGCCGGGCCCGGGCGGCGACTTTCGTCCCCCTGAAAAACAGTGCTCCCTCGGCCCGCCAGGGAGAAAATGAGTGCCATCTGGCCCTTTCCCGTCTCCCCCGGCCCTTTGCGGCGGTCATTCTCGGCATGGGCGGCGACGGGCACACGGCCTCACTCTTTCCCGGCGCGGCGGGGCTGGCCGAAGCCCTGGACATGCACTCCGGCCGGAACTGCGCGGCTGTCTCCCCGGCCCATGCCCCCCACGAACGCATGACATTGACCCTGCCGCTCCTGCTCGATGCCGGGCTGATAATCCTGCACATCACCGGCGCGGCAAAACGCCGGGTACTGGCCCAAGCCATGGAGGGCCGGCCGTCGGTGAGCATGCCGATTCGCGCCGTTCTCGACCAGGGAAAGACCCCGGTCCACATCTACTGGGCACCCTGATGGCCGCGGCAGCTCCCCAGGAATGCGTCGTGATCGTCGACGAAAACAACGTGGAAATCGCCGCGGTATCACGCCAGATCATGCGCGACCAGCGGCTGATTCATCGGGCCTCCTATGTCCTGGTATTCAACCGCGCCGGGGAACTCCTTGTCCAGCAGCGGACCATGACCAAGGATATTTACCCCGGCTATTACGACATCGCCGCCGGCGGGGTCGTCCTGGCGGGCGAAAGCTACGAGGAATGCGCGGAGCGGGAACTGGCCGAGGAACTGGGCGTCCGGGACGTCGCCCTGCGGAGCTGTTTCGACCACTACTACGCCGACGACGGCAACAGGGCATGGGGCAGGGTATTCCGCTGCAGCCATGACGGCCCCTTCACCCTGCAGAAGGAGGAAGTGATCGGAGCGGAGTTCGTGCCCATGGAACGGCTCGAGGAGCGGATCCGCCGCCTGCCGTTCACTCCGGACGGACTCCGGATTCTGCGCCGATTCCTGGGCGGGGGCGGATGACCGGCGCCCCGGCTCAGCTCCACCGATCCCACTGACAGGCAAGCAATTCCCGGATTCCCCCCGCCGCCAGCGCCTGCATGCTGGCGAACAGTTCAGGTTGAAACGGCCTTTCCTCCGCCGTGCACTGCATTTCAATCCATCTGCCGTCCCCGGCCATGACAAAATTGGCATCAACCTCGACGGCCGAATCTTCCTCGTAGGTCAGATCCAGCAGCGCCGAACCGTCGACAAGCCCGGCACTGACCGCCGCCACCGGCAGAATCGCCGGCAGTTCAGGCAGCCTGCCGTCCTCGGCCATCCGCTGCAGCGCCTGGCGTACCGCCAGGGACGAGCCGGTGATCGACGCGCAGCGGGTGCCGCCGTCGGCGTTGATCACATCGCAATCGATCCGCAGGGTGACCTCGCCGAGCCGGCGCAAATCAATCATCATCCGCAATGACCTGCCGATCAGCCGCTGGATTTCATAGGTCCTTCCTGATCTGCCCGCCGCCGCCTCCCGCCGCCCCCGGGTGTGGGTCGCACAAGGCAGCATGCCGTATTCGGCCGTCAGCCAGCCCTGACCCGAACCGGCCAGAAAAGGGGGAACCTTGTCTTCAACCGTTACCCCGCAGATGACATGGGTGCCGCCCATGCGGAACAACACCGAGCCGTCCGCATGGGGCTGCACCCCATACTCCACACTTACCGGCCGCAGCTGATCTTTTCTTCTGCCGTCATATCGCATACCCTTCCTCCGAATTATTTTTCCGGCCACCCTGTTAATCCACCTGCTGATAACAGAATGCGAGGAGGAGTGAATGGATCGGAAAGAAAAAATTTCTGCCAGGATAATCCTTTTCCAAAAGTTATAATCTTCTCCTTGCGAATGAATGGCTATTCAGGTAAAAGACTATGACACCATGTCAAAACGGTTCATTCAGCAAGAAAAGAATGCACCGGCCGCAGGGCGGCATCAGTTTATCGCGGATTTCCCGAGGCTGATTTCAATCCGGCGCCGGAATCATTTTCTCATCAGCTTCAGGCGATGAGGAGAACTGCATTCTATACAGGCCGGAAGAATCCGGCCAATAAAAAAAACCAGGCGGCTGTTCCGGCCGGGAACGAGGGACGCCCGATTCACCATCACACAAGTTACTGGGGGGAAAAAGAAACATGAGACGATTGATCATCTGCACCATGGCGACCATGCTGTCCATCGGCACTCTTCTCTTCTGGGCGGACGCCCGGAACGCCGAAGCGGCGGATCCTGTCCTCAAAAACGACGACTGCGGCAAATGTCACGCTGCCATTGTCCGGCAGGTTGACCAGGCCGGCAACAAGCACAAAACCGAGGTCGCGTGCCTGGAATGCCATGCCGGCACCCATCCTCCGGGGGTGGAAAAAGGATCCCTCATTCCCAGTTGTGCGATCTGCCATGAAGGCGAACCCCATTTTCAACTGGAAAACTGCCTGGAATGCCATCGCAATCCGCACGAACCCCTGAACATTGTTTTCGGCGACAATGTCAAGGCGGCCTGCGATACCTGCCACTCTCCCGTGGTGCAGGAAATCAACACCCATCAAAGCGCCCACGCCGAAGTGGACTGTTCCTTCTGTCATGACAGGCATGGATTCAAACCTGACTGCATGGACTGCCATGATCCCCATATGAGCGGACAGCAATACGCGGCCTGCGTCTCCTGCCACCAGGTGCACCGCCCCCTGGAGCTGGCCTACGGAGCTGAAATTCCCAACAGTGACTGCGGCGCCTGCCACTCCGACATCCGCTCGGCGCTGGAGGCGGGAACGTCGAAGCATGCCGGCCTGCAGTGCGTCTACTGCCATGCGGACCAGCACGGCAATGTTCCCCAATGCCAGAGCTGCCACGGTACACCGCACAACGAACAGATGCTGAGCAAATTCCCCTCCTGCAATGAATGCCATCAAAGCGCCCACAGTCTGCTGAAATAAGAGGAGGGGCCATTATGACAAAATATTTTCTTCTCTCCGTCTTCTCCCTGTTCGCGGCGGCGGCCCTGTCAGTGCTGGTCGCCGCCTGCGGACCGACAGGCCGCACCGGTTCGGCCGGCGAACCCGCGACCCCCGTGCGGGAGGAAGCCCCCGGTTCCGGCGCGGACCTCTATAAAAAGGATATCAAGCCTCTGGCGCCCGAGGAATGCGGCCGCTGCCATACCTATCAGTTCAACTGGCTGAAGGACAAAGGAGGTAAACACCGCCAGGACTGCGTCTTTTGCCATGAGCAGTTCCATGCCTACAACCCCAGGCTGGACAACTGGGATGCGTTGATGCCCAAATGCGCCGGCTGCCATGGTATGCCGCATGAAAACGGTTTTTCCGACTGCATGGAGTGCCACCGGCAGCCCCACGCCCCGCTGGTCATTGACTTCGCCATCCTCGAACAGCCGATACCCGGGGAAGGCGGACGGACAGACCTGGCCTGCGCCCAATGCCACGCCAGGGAAGGGAGGGAGTTTGCCGACTTTCCGAGCAAGCACAACAGCGAGGTCAACTGCAACGGCTGCCACGCCAGGGAACACGGGGCCATTCCCAGTTGCCTGGACTGTCATGGCCCCCATCTGCCGACGCAGGAATACGGGGACTGCCTCGAGTGTCACGCCCCGCACAGCGCCTCGACCATCAGGCAATATTCGGAAAATGTCCCAAATGTTGCCTGCAGTACCTGCCATGAAGATGTGTATGCCCTGCTGCAGGCAAATGTGACCAGGCACTCGGCCATGCAGTGCGCCACCTGTCATCCGACCCACGGTCAGATCCAGGGATGCCGGGATTGCCACGGCGAGCCCCATGGCGATGTGCTCCACCAGCGGTTTATCGATTGTCTGGAGTGCCACATAGATCCGCACAATCTTCCGGTAAACCTGAGGAAATAGCATCCTGTCGGCGATGACGGGAAGCGGGCGGGCCATCAACGGCCGGCCCGCTTCCCCGGGCAATCAAACCTTTTCCCCTTCGCCCCTGGGGAGGATAAATCAATTCAGCATCAATGGTGATGTCCATGCGTATGAATATGCTCTCACTGTTCCTGGCATTCATCTTCACGGTATCCCTTCTGCCCGGGGCCTTTGCTGAAGACGACAGGAAGCCGCCGGGAAAAAAATGGCCGGAACAGGGCGCCGGAAAATCCATCAACGGAGGAAAGGCCAAAAGCAAACGGTACGCTCTTCCCCCCTGGCTGGACGAGAAGGACAGAAAGGCCTGGAAAGACGGCAGGCCACCGGGCTGGGACAGGGGCAGGAAAACGGGCTGGCAGGGCGGCGACCTGCCTCCAGGCCAGGCCCGGAAAAGGGCGGGAGGGACCGAATACGCTCCCGGATCCCGGTACCGTTGGACGGAACAGGAACGGAACAGGCATGAGGAGCGGATAAAAAACGCCGAGGAGCGAATCAGGGAACTTCTTGAAAAAAAGGGCGCCACCACAGGGCCAATGCTGGACAGTGCGACCCTGTCGCTCTACTCCGCCGTCAACCGGGGAGTGCCGGTGTCCACCGCCTCCGCCGTCATTGAACAGGGCATAGAACGGGGACTGAGCCCGGAGGGAATAGAGCAGGTAACCAGGGCCCTGTCCTATGGGACGGAGCGGCAGAGGGATTTCACCGACCTGGAAAAAATCATCCGGGACGGCATGAACAGGGGCCTGAACGACGAAGAATTGACCATGGAGGTCTACCGGGCCCTGTCAAAATAACAAGCATCGCCCCGCAGGGGGCGTAATAAATCTTTTCCCATTGCCGTTGTCCGCTCTGCCGCCGACGATTGACAGGACAGCCATTTGTTTCCCTTCAGGGCCTGCATCACCTCCCCTTCCCCGGACGGGAGCGTTGCAGAAAGACTCACCCGCCCATGGGCGCGGGGTTCAGCCGTTTCACTCCGAATCCCGCTCCCTGGCCAACTCCTCCGGGGTCATGGTCCAGAAGGGCTTGCCGTCCCTGGTCAGCCGGACCTTCAGTTCGGCAAAATCACCTTTTTTGATCTTGGCGGCCATAAAGACCTCCCTGCCCTCAATCTCCGCCCAGGCCCCCCTGATCTTGACCTCGTCTCCCCGCTTGAAGCCGATGGAGTCGCCAAGGAACCACTTGGGACCGACGTGGACCGTAATCTTTTCCCCGTCTGCGTCCTTGACCAGCAGGGCGATGCCGGGAGCCATCCCTTGCATCGGCTCGACCTCAACCACCTTGTCGATGGTGCACTTCAGTCGATCAAGCTCCGAGGCCGTGTAGAGGCGGTTGTATTCGCCGATTTCCTCCCAGCCCCCCATATCGGCGGGCTGACCGTACCCGGCCGCGGCTGCCAGCATCAATGACAGGAATAGAACCGCCGCTGTGGATATTGCCTGTTTTACCGTTTTCATGGATGTTCCTCCAGCTACAGTTTGCGGTTGTCAACAACCCGTTTGCTCTTGCCCTCGGTGCGCTCGAGGGTTTTTTCCTCAACCAGCTTGACATCCACTGAAATGCCCAGTTCGGAAGCAAGCCGCGTCTTGATATGTTCGATGAACTGGCGCTGTTTCTTCATGACGTCGAAAAATATCGCTTCCTGCACTTCCACCAGCACGGTCACCTTGTCACTGTGGTTTTCCCTGTCGACGACAATCTGGTAATGGGGCTCGATGCCCTCGATTTCAAAGAGCACCTTTTCGATCTGCAGGGGAAAGACATTGATAATCATATAAAAGGCACCTCCCTCAGCTGTCAGGAGATAAACTTCTTCTGATATACTGAGAAGAAAGCGACCAACTTTCACAAGGAGGTGCTCTATGGAATTATACGCTGGAATCGAT
>DSAE01000010.1 GCA_011372855.1 Desulfobacteraceae bacterium | reverse complement strand
TGACCCTTCGTCGACAGTACCCGCGTGATCGCCGCTGTCAGGGTCGTCTTCCCATGATCAATATGACCTATCGTCCCTACGTTGACATGCGGCTTCGTCCGCTCAAATTTTTCCTTTGCCATCTCTTTGTCTCCTCAGACTCAAGGTTCATTGCATCACAGCCGCCCCTGCAGGCCGGCTGATGACTGGAGCCCACGACCGGACTTGAACCGGTGACTTCTTCCTTACCAAGGAAGTACTCTACCGACTGAGTTACGTGGGCCCTGGAAACCGGTTTTCCTGTTCAAATACAATAAAGCCCCGACATTATTTTGAGCAGTGGAGCGGGAAACGAGACTCGAACCCGCAACCCTCAGCTTGGAAGGCTGATGCTCTACCAATTGAGCTATTCCCGCTCTTGTCCAGCGCAAATAATGTCGGAGCGACATATGCCGCGACAAGCGTCGCGGCCTGATTATTTATGGTGGAGGGGGGAGGATTCGAACCTCCGAAGGCTCCGCCGACAGATTTACAGTCTGTTCCCTTTGGCCGCTCGGGAACCCCTCCTTGAATCAGAAGCCAGAAGTCAGACAGCAGAAGTCAGAAAATGAAAACTTCTGTTTCCTGTCCTCTGGTCTCTGGTTTCCGGCTTGGAGCTGGCGATGGGACTTGAACCCGCAACCTGCTGATTACAAATCAGCTGCTCTGCCAATTGAGCTACGCCAGCGTTTAACCTTGCAAATATATCCGCTTCCCAGAAAAAATCAACCACTTTTTCAAAGGCGTACCAAACAAAAAGCCGGAGGGTTACCTCCGGCTTTTCGTCCAATTTGAAAACTGGGATACGTGTTTTCTACATTACTGGGTCAGGGGATTTTTGACGTAGGCGCTTTCCCGGTAGCGTTCGAACGCCATGGCAAAGGTCCTGTACACCAGATGGGCGAACTTCGTGTAGGGCATGTACAGAAACAGCATCATGACCGAAACCAGATGCAGATAATAAATGACATAACCGACCGAAGCAACGTTGATCAGGCGGAACAGTTCAGCAGCCAGCCCGGTCACGCCGACGGCCATGATCATCCAGATCAGAAACCAGTCGTAAAAAGTCCGGGTGGTCGTGCCCTCCGCCTCATTGCGGGAACGGTTGCCCCAGAGGATGCCGATCCCGACGATCAGGGCGATGGCGGCGATATTGGCAAGAATCTTGACCGGATTCCACATGGATATCGGACCATGCAGGGAAGGATAGAAGATGCCGAGGACGTCCTGGACGAAGAATGAATAGGCTGTGACAAACAGCAGGGCAATGAAGGAAAGCAGCAGGGGCAGATGGCCTTTCAGTCGGTCGGCGTTGGTGACGCATTTCTTGAAGCGGGTGTGCTGAACAATTTCCACGATGGACGGCCAGAGGAACTCCTTGATGAACTGGTTGACCGTCGGCCGGTACAGCGGCTCATCGATTCCGGAACTCTTGACCATCAGCTTCCACATGGCCGACACGCCCCGGTACGAGGCGTACACGGCGAGCAGGAAAGCGGGGACCATGATGATGTCGATGAAGAAGACATTCTTGGCAAGGAGACGGAAATTCCAATGACCGAAGAAGTGCCCGTACCCGTAACGGGCGAAATCCTCAGAGGAAGGTATGTGCATGCCGCCGGAAATTATCCAGAACACAAAAATGATGACCGCCGGGATACCGATGAGCAGTGGCAGGTTTTTGCCGGAACTGGCCAGGTTGGCCAATCCTTTGGGCCAGCCGAAATGCTTGTAGGCGTATGCCCTGATCGCGCCGAGCACATCGCCGGGCTTTGCGCCCCGGGGACAATAGGTGGTGCAGTCACCGCACTGATGACACAGCATCACATTGGCATCGCCAAGCAGATTTTCCTTCAATCCCCACCCGGCAAGGATCATTTCCCGCCTCGGAAAAGGGTTGTCATCAGAGGAGAGCGGACAGACAACCGAGCAGGTGGCGCATTGATAACACTTCTTGAGAGTGTCTCCACCCGCCCTCTTCATGTCCTTAATAAAATCGAGATCGGGTTGCACGTTCATTGACATTTTGTCCTCCTGTCCAGAATATCGTTTCGACGTTCAGTCTGATAATTATAAACTGTATATCAAATACCGGCAACCGTGGCCGGCGGATTTGGCGCCGGCCACGGTCAGCGTAAACAAAAGGTTAGAAGCCTTTGAACGGATTCGGACCCATCTCAATGATTTCTTCAACAAACTCCTCGATCATCTGCGGAACCTTGTCGTAATCGGAAATGGCAACCTGCTTGACCGCGCATCGTTCCGGTTCAAGACCAAGGGTACCCAGGGTCTCGCCGATGTTTTCCATGCGCTTGTTCGCCAGCTCGCTGCCTTTGACAAAATGGCACTGGTAATCATCTCCCCACTTGCAGCCGAGCAGCAGGGCGCCGTCCATGCCGGAGGACATGGCATCCTTGATCCACACCATGTTTATGGAACCAAGGCAGCGGACCGGGATGAAACGGACAAGTTTGTTCAGGCCGTTGCGGTGCATGCCCGACATGTCAATGGCCGGATAGGCGTCGTTTTCACAGACAAAAACTATAATCCGCAGTTTTTCCTCGTCGTCGTCGGGAACTTCTATGGATTTGACCATGGAACCGATCATGTCGATGCTGTAATCGGCAAAATTGATAATGCGCTCCGGACAGGCTCCCATGCAGGTGCCGCACCGGCGGCAACGGGTCGGATTGGGCAGCGGCGTGCCCTTGGGATCATCGTCAATGGCGCCGAAAGGACACTCCTCGGTGCACCGTTTGCATTGCGTGCATCGTTGGAAGAAAAAATCCGGATAGGTCTGGTCTCCGGCACGCGGATGGACCGCTACGCCGCGGTTGACAGACTCAAGGCATTGAATCGCCTTCAGGGCGGCTCCGGTCGCGTCGTCCATGGTTTCATCCATGGCTTCCGCCTTGCGCACGCCGCCGCAGGCATAGACGCCCGTACGCCTGGTTTCATAGGGAAAACAGATAAAATGGGAGTCGGCATAGCCGTCAAACAGGCCAAGATCGGCAAAGGCAGGGCCTTGGCGATAGGCGAGGTTGACGGTCGGTTTGTCGAGGGTGGTCGGCACCATGCCGGCAGCCAGAACAACCATGTCCACATTCAGATTCATGTTTTCGCCGAGGAGCGTGTCTTCGGCTTCAACCACCAGGCCGCCGCCCTGCTCTTCAACCTTGGTGACCGCAGCCTTGGTGAAAAAAATGCCGTCATCGCTCTGGATGCCCTTGTAAAACAGCTCCATATTGCCCGGCGTGCGCATGTGCTGATAGAGAATGTACGCCTTGCCGTCCGGGTTGTCCTCGCGGACATACTTCGCCTGCTTCAGGGCCACCATCGAGGTGACGGAGTTGCAGTAGGGAAAATCCTTGTCGTGCTCCTTGCCCCCGGGGCTCTGAATAAAGGCGACATTTGCCGGCACCTTGCCCTCCTTGGCAAGTTTTTCGAATTCGAGGTTGGTCACGACGTTCTTGATCCTGCCGTATCCGAGATGCTCGTATTCGGAAACGTCCGCGGATCGCCAGCCGGTCGCCAGGACAACAGCGCCGAACGTTTCGCCGTTGGGATTCTTCTCGGTATACACTTTCAGGCCGGCATTGGGGTCTTCCATTTCCCCTTTTTCAATTTTTTCCTGTTCATCAACGGTAACCTTGGCGGGCGCATCCCATTCCCCTTTTGTGCCCGTCGGCTTGAAGGTGGCGGTATAATCGCCGGGAGCGCCGGAAACCCGCGCCACCTCGGTCCCGGTCTTGACGGTAATTTTCGGATCGGACTCGACTTCGGCGATCATCCGGGAAATGGAATTTTCCTCCAGCTCGGCGTAGGGATAACTGAGGGGAAATTGTTTGCGCCAGTTCACAGCCTTGCCGCCCAGAACTTCCTCCTTCTCGACGACGGTCACTTCATAGCCGGCCTTGCTTGCCTCTCTGGCTGCGGTCAGACCGGCGATACCGCCGCCCATGACCAGGATCCGCTTATTCATCGATTCGGGGATGTACGGTTCCGGCTTTTTGGTTTTCTGGGCGCGAACGACGGCCATGCGGACATAGTCCTGACCCAGTTCCTGCAGAAACTCGTCGACACCTTCAGCGGCAGGGGCTTCCGCCGCCTCTTCCCCTTCCTTCTTGACCGGCGCGGCGATCCAGGCAACCTGTTCGCGGAGGTTGGCGCGGATGGTGATCGTGTTCTTGCCGAAATCGAACTCTTTCTGCATCACCCGGGGCGAACAGGCGGCGACAACAATGGTGTTCACCCCTTTTTCCGCCATATCCTTTTCAATCAGCGCCCTTCCCTCTGCCCCGCACAGACAGGGATAATCCTGCATCGGTATGCCGGCTTCGGCAGCGGTGCTTTTCAGGGCGTCCACATCAAGCACATCGCCAATTCCACATCCAGTACAAAGATATGCACCATATACTTTATCCATTGCCATACCTCCTATTTTCCGATCTGAATTGCTTTCAGGGCAGCTGCGGTGGAAGACTGGCCGCTTGTGTACACATCAACTGCCGATTTGGCGCACCCGGCGGCAAACTGCCCTTTGTCGGCATCACTGACGACAAACCCGTTGGGGTCCATTCTGACTCCGAGAGACTTGCCGTTCTGCCCCAGAGCCGGCTGCATTCCCGTTGCCAGGACGCACAAATCAACCTTCTGCTGGATTTTGGCGCCGGTGAGGGCGTTCTCGGCCACAACCGTAACACCACCGTCAGATTCGGGGATGATATCGGCAACCTTGCCCTTGATGAACTGGGACTTGGGATCTCCCAGGAGTTTCTCCCGGAAATGCTCATATCTCCCGGGAGTACGCAGATCAATGTAAAACACGTAAATCTGGGCTTCGGGATATCGTTCACGTATGTAGGTCATCTGCTTGAAGGTGGCCATGCAGCATATATAGGAACAGTATTCGAGATGATTTTCATCCCGGGACCCGGCGCATTGAACAAAGGCGAAGGATTCCGGCTCCTTGTTGTCTCCGGGGCGGAGGATTTTGCCCTTTGTCGGACCGTTCGGGGCGGCGAGCCGTTCCATCATCATATTGGTGATGATGGCCGAGGACTGGCCGAACTTCAGGTTGTCCATTTTCTTGGCATCATACGGATCCCAGCCGGTTGACCAGATAATGGAGCCGACATGGATGGTGAACGTCTCCGGCTGCATGTCGAGGTCCACTGCGTCATACTTGCAGGCCCCTTTAATCGCTTCCAGCGTTTCGGCCGAACAGGCTTCCTTGTCCAGGACATACCGATGGGGGAAGGCCATTTCATGCGGCAGGCGGATGGCGGTGGTTTTGTTCATCCCGAAGTTAAAGGGGTCGTCGATCAGGTCGGGGCACACTTTGGCACATTCACCGCAGGCGGTACAGTTTGAATTGACATAACGGGGCGCGGTGACCAGCTGGACCTCGTAGTTGCCGGGTCCGCCGGAAACGGACTTGACCGTGGTCATGGAATAGGTCCTGACCCTGCGGTTGTCCTTGATGCGCCTGTAATTGATCTCGAGTCCGCAGGTTGGGGGACAGAGTTTAGGGAAATACTGGTTGAGCTGGGCAACCCGGCCGCCGAAGGAGGGATTTTTGTCAATAATAAACACATCGTTTCCCACTTCAGCTGCTTCCAGGGCAGCCGTCAGGCCGCTAATACCGCCGCCCACAACCAATACAGCACCAGTTCCTGCAGTGTCGCTCATGCCAAACCTCCATATATGCTGGTATTGATAAAAATTACTTTCTGGCTCAAATGAATCGAGTTCTTTTCTATACCAGGAACTCGCCTCAATTCAACCAAAAAATGGCTGATATGAAAAATCTCCAGGCCCCCGAGGGAGCCTGGAGATTTTTCTCATCCAATCGTGTCCCTAAAAAATTAAAGCCACGGATCGGTTTCAAAGATGTTGACACAGTTGACCTTCTCGCACTTCCACTCCTTGGTCTTGGGGTCGAAAGTGGAGTTGACGAACACCTTCCAGTTCTCGTCGTCACAGGTCGGATAGTCAGACCTGTAGTAGAAGCCCGGGTAGCGGGATTCCTTGCGGAACTCGATGTGGCGGATGTGGGACTCGACACACCAGATGCGGTGGTAGTTCTCCCAGGCCCGCAGCAGTTCGTGCAGGTCGCCGGCCGCCATCTTCTCTGCATCCTCGCGCATCATGCGCAGAAGATCCAGACAGATGTTGAGCAGTTTGCCGGAGGTCATGTAGTAGGTCGCAACACCGCCGCCGTATTCGTCGGTGGCTTTCATCAGGCGCATCATCAAACCGGCCGGTTTGCAGTAGTTGGGATTGACGTCGGCAGCCGTGCTCTTGGCGACATGCTCTAAGTACAGCTTGACCGGTGCGTAGATCTCATCGGCCAGTTCCTGCGGGCTCTGTGCCAGTTCCGGCTTGAAGCTCGCGTGGTCGCGGCAGTATTTGACCATCTGCTTGGCGGCAATACGGCCTTCCGCATGGGAACCGGAGGAGAACTTATGCCCGGAGGCGCCGACACCGTCACCGGCGGTGAACAGGCCGTCAACCGTGGTCATGCGGTTGTAGCCCCACTTGTACTGATGGGAGCGCGGCCCGTCGATTGCGGGTACCCAGTCCTCACTCGGACCGGAGGTCCAGATGCCGCAGCAGCCTGAATGTGAACCAAGCATGTACGGCTCGGTCGGCATGATCTCGGAGCCGACTTTCTCCGGCTCGACATTGGCACCGGCCCAGAGACCGGCCTGGCCGACGGACATATCCAGGAAGTCTTCCCACGCCTCGGATTCGAGATGTTTCCAGAATTTCTGCACGGCCTTCTCGTCCATGCCGGCAGCGCGCTTCTCTTCGAGGAAGGCGTTGAGGGCAACGTCGGTGGCCATGTAGATCGGGCCTCGGCCTGCTTTCAGTTCATTGAGCATCAGGTGGTTGCGCAGGCAGGTCGGCGTAACCGGAGAGGCGCCGTACGGCATGAATTTGGCCAGTTCATCCTTCACCGCATCGCTGTTGGCATAGAATTCACCGAGGCCGTTCTGCACTTTGGCCTTGAACAACAGGAACCAAGCGCCAACCGGGCCATAGCCGTCTTTGAAGCGGGACGGGGTGAAGCGGTTTTCCATCATGGTCAGGGTAGCGCCGACCTGGGCACACAGGGTGTAGGTGGAACCGGCGTTCCATACCGGGTACCATGCACGGCCCTTGCCTTCACCGGTAGAACGCGGACGGAAAATATTGACCGCGCCGCCGCAGGCAACCAGGGCGGTCTTGCACTTGAAGACATGGACTTTGTTTTCACGAACGGAGAAGCCGACCGCGCCGGCGATCTGGTTGTCAACGTTCTTGTCCAGAAGCATCTTGACGATGAACACGCGCTCGATAATGTTCTCCTCGCCCAGGGCCTTCTTGGCCGGCTCGGCTACGATGCACTTATAGGACTCGCCGTTGATCATGATCTGCCATTTGCCGGTACGAACCGGCTGGCCGCCTTCACGCAGGCTCGGAGCGGGCTTGGCGCCGTCCAGGTTATTGCCCTGGTCATCCTTCTTCCAAATCGGCAGTCCCCATTCTTCGAACAGCTTGACGGACTCGTCAACGTGACGGCCGAGGTCATAGATGAGGTCTTCGCGAACAACGCCCATCAGGTCGTTGCGGACCATCTTTACGTAATTTTCAATCGGGTTTTCGCCGATATAGGTATTGATGGCGGAAAGGCCCTGGGCAACGGCACCGGAACGCTCGAGGGCAGCCTTATCGACCATGATGATTTTCATGTCATCCGGGGCCCATTTCTTGATTTCAAATGCGGCGCCGCAGGCAGCCATGCCGCCGCCTACAATAAGCACATCACACTCGTGCTCCTGAATCTCCGGATTCGGAACAGCTTTCAACTCGCCTTTCGGCTTATTCGGTAATGCCATCTTTCAATCTCCTTAAAATAAAAATTCAGAACAATTCTGATGCGACCTTCTCCAGAGAACGCCTACTTCGCCAGTTTCTGGGGAGAGGGCATTTGAGCTTCAAGGAACAAACATTCGTCATCAAGATTGGCGCCCTTCTGGCCGCCGTACTCGTTGGCAGCACCTTCAGCCGTGGTTCGAATCGGGAATTTGAAGCGCTTGACATTCCCGTTGCGGAACTTGACGGTCCACATAATGGAATCGGAGCTCCGCATCGGATGGACCATGCCACCCATGGGAACGAAGTCATCATAGCCTCGGACCATGATTGCACCCTGAGGGCAGATTTTAACACAGGAGTAACACTCCCAGCATGCATCCGGCTCCTGGTTGTAGGCCTTCATTTCCTCAACATTGAGGACCATGAGGTCGTTGGGGCAGATGTACATGCAGGCAGTCTTATCGCCACCCTTGCAACCATCACATTTTTCGGGATCTACGTAACTTGGCATTAAACTACCTCCTCACTTGGATTTTCCTTGCACAGCTTTGCTTGCGCAAAACCAAATAAACCACTCTCTATATCATCCGAAAAAAAGAAGACCTCTACGGTACTACACCGTGTGACTTCTTTTCCGGGTCGCCGACAATCGCTACAGCAGCTTGATTTTACTCTATTTTTTTCGCCCAAAACAGGGCGGTGAAAAAAATGAACAGTCACTCATTTTTTCTCGTTTCAACATATAATGAGATGGACGCGGGATGTCAAGAAAAATCGTCGATTGGGGTCACCCGGAAATACCGGATTCTTAAAAAAAAAGTGCTGAGGATGGTTCAGTCGGAATAGTTTGAACGAACCAGCACTTCACGGGGCCGGGAGCCGTCAGACGGGCCGACGATTCCTTCCAGCTCCATCATTTCGATCATCCGCGCCGCCCGGTTATATCCGACCCGCAACCGGCGCTGAACCATGGAAATGGAAGCCTGTCCCGTCTCGGTGACCACGGCCACGGCTTCATCATACCTGTCATCATATTCCCCGGCGGCACCGTTGTTGTTCCCGTCTTCCGGTTCCTCCTCGACCTCCTGGAGAACGGACTGATCATATTCCGCCTTCCCCTGCCCCTTGATGAAGGCGACCAGCCGTTCCGTTTCCGCCTCGGCTATATAGGCGCCGTGTATACGTTTCAGCTTGGCTGCACCCGGGGGAGAAAACAGCATGTCACCGTCGCCGAGAAGATGATCCGCCCCGCCCTGGTCGAGAATGGTGCGGGAATCGACCTTGGAGGACACCTTGAATGATATGCGGGTTGGAAAATTGGCCTTGATGAGGCCGGTCAGGACATCGACCGAAGGCCGCTGGGTCGCCAGGATCAGATGCATTCCCGCCGCCCTGGCCATCTGGGCCAGGCGTGCTATGGAGCTTTCCACGTCCTTGGACGCCACCATCATCAGATCCGCCAGTTCATCAACGATGATCACAATACAGGGAAGTCTTTCCTCCGCTTCAGCCTGGTCGTTATACGAATCGAAGGATTTGACCCGTTTTTCCTCCAGCAGCCTGTACCTCCGTTCCATTTCCTTCACCGCCCACATCAGGGCGCGGCTGGCCATTTTCGGTTCGACGACGACTGGATGAAGAAGATGGGGGATATTTTCGTAGACCGACAGTTCAATCCGCTTGGGATCAATCATCAGCAGTCGCACCTCAAGCGGTGTCGCCTTGAACAGGATCGAGGCAATGAAGGCGTTGATGGCCACGGACTTGCCGGCGCCCGTTGCCCCGGCAATGAGCAGGTGCGGCATCTTCGTTATGTCGGCAACCACTGGCCTGCCGACGACGTCGAGGCCGAGGGCCAGGCTCAGCCGGGACTTGGCGTCGCGGTACTGCTCCGTCATCAAGATATCGCGCAGATAGACGGTCTTGCGCTTCGGATTGGGAATCTCTATGCCCAGAGCCGCCTTGCCGGGGACGGAACCTACGATCCTGACCCGGTCGGCCTTGAGGGCCATGGCCAGATCATCGGCCAGGGAAACGATTTTGTTGATCTTCACCCCGGGCGCGGGGGCGTATTCATAGGTCGTTACCACCGGACCGGGCGAAATCCCCGTGACCTCTCCGGACACTCCGAAGTCGGCCAGTTTGGCCATCAGGGTCTGACTGACCTTGTAGTAATGATCCTTTTCCAGACCGATGTCCTGCTGGTCGTGACGGTCGAGAAGATTCAGGGGAGGCAGGCGGTAGGAGCCGCTCCTGGCCGGTCGCGGCGCAAAAGCTGCGTCGTCGTCGGTATCAGGTACATGCTCGATGCGCACCGGCTCGTGGACGGCGGGAACGACATTTTCCCGTCTGGCCGCGATCGGCGCCTTCTCCGACACAGCCGGTTCATGTCCGCGGTTTCCCGGTGTTTTGGCCTTAGCCGGGACCGGGGGTCTCACGGCTATTCTGCCCCCCAGTGACGCCGTGACCACCCACAACCACCGCAGCGCGCCGAAAGGAGAAAAGCGCACGGCGGCCATGAGCGAGACAATCAACAGCAGCAGCAGCAGCAGGACCGAACCGGCGCCGCCCATGAACCCGCCGAGAATCTCCCAGATAAAGCCGCCCAGATACCCTCCCGGGCGGATGAATTCCGGAGGAAAAAAAAGGTGCGGAAACGTGGCCAGCAACCCGCTGCCGGAAACAAGAATCCCGGAGATGCCGGCGACCAGAAAAGGAAGCCGCCCGGCGGCGCCGCCGGGGATAAGGGCACGCACGGAAGTATAAATCAGGATCAGGACCGGGACAAAGGCGTTCAGGCCGAAAAAATCAAAGAGTGAGCGGGCGGTGTAATAACCCGCCGTGCCGCACCAGTTATCCCCCGGTGTTTGCAGGGCCGGCGCCTGGCCCAGCAAGGGCTCCGCATAGCTGATCAGGCAGAGCAGGAGAAACAGGGCCGGAAACAGGGTGAAAAGGGCTGCGATCTCCCGCTGGAACTTTGATTCTTCTTTTTTCGGCAGGGGCATATCGTTCAGAGGGTTGATCAGGGAGCAGCCGGCGTCCAGGAGTACGGCTGTCCGGCCTTTTCCGTCACCGGAAAGCGGGCTCAGGTTTTGTCATCCTGCAGGGCGTCCAGGATGCCGTTGATGAACGCCACCGAATCGGGCATCGAATACCGCTTGGCGACCTCCAGGGCCTCGTTGATCGCCACCCTGGCCGGGACTTCGACTCCATGCTGCATCTCGTACACCGCAATCCGCAGGATATTGCGGTCGACGGGAGACATGCGCTCAAGCCTCCAGTTATGGGAATGCTGGACAAGCTGCCGGTCAATGGCTTCCCGATTGGTGCAAATGCCCTGGATGAGCTGCCGGGCATACGGCCAGGATTTTTTGCCCGTGGCAAAATTCCTGCTGAACCGGTCAAGTTCCTCTTCGACGGCCTCACGGTCCAGGGGAAGCCCTTTCACGTCCTGGGCGAAAAGAAACTGCAGGGCGATTTCCCTGGATTTGCGACGCAATCCCATGATTTGTAAACGGAATTTCCCTTGCCCGGCGAACAGGAAGGCAATCGCAGCCCGGCTTACAGTGCGGCCATGAGGTTGATCATTTCCAGGGCCCCGACCGCAACTTCAGACCCTTTGTTGCCGGCCTTGGAGCCGGCCCGCTCAATGGCCTGCTCGATGGTTTCGGTGGTCAGGACGCCGAAAAGCACCGGAACGCCGGTGTCCAGCATGACCTGCGCCGTCCCTTTGGCCACCTCGCCCGCCACATAATCGAAATGAGGAGTGGCCCCGCGGATAACGACGCCCAGGCAGATGACCGCATCGTATCTGCCCGCCCTGGCCATCCGCTGGGCGATCAGCGGTATCTCAAAGGCCCCCGGAACGCGGGCCACATCTATATCCTCACTCCTGACACCGGACCGGGTCAGGGCGTCCAGGGCGCCTTCCAGCAGTTTTTCCGAAATGAACGAATTGAATCGTGCAACGACGATCCCCAGCTTTCTGCCCTGCCCCTGCAGGTTCCCTTCAATGAAATTAGCCATATTCCCGCCTTGGTCCAGTATGTTGGTATCCTTGCCCTTTCCGCCGCCGTTTCTCACGGATCGCCGGATATATCCTCAAGCGGTGCTTCCCCGTACAGCTCAAGCAGGTGCCCCATCTTGTCGCGCTTGGTGCGCATGTACGCCTTGTTTTCCTCGTCGGTGACGATCTCGATGGGAAAGCGGTCGACAACCTTGAGGCCGTAGCCCTCAAGGCCGACAATCTTTTTCGGGTTGTTGGTCAGGAGCTGCATCTGGCGGACACCGAGATCCATGAGGATCTGGGCGCCGATGCCGTAATCGCGGAGGTCAGGCTTGAAGCCGAGCTTGACATTGGCCTCCACCGTATCCAGGCCCTGGCTGTCCTGCAGCTCATAAGCCCTGAGCTTGTTCACCAGGCCGATGCCCCTTCCCTCCTGCCGCATATAGACGATCACCCCCCGGCCCTCCTGGTTGACCATCTGCATGGCCGCGTGCAACTGGGATCCGCAGTCGCACCGGGACGAGCCGAAGACATCGCCGGTCAAACACTCGGAATGGACACGGACCATGACCGGCTTCTCCGGGTCGATCTCCCCCTTCACCAGGGCCACATGCTCGAACCGGTCAACATCGTTGGTATAGATGATGACTTTGAATTCACCGGCATGGGAGGTGGGCAGACGTGCCTCGGCGGCCCTGTGCACCAGGGAGTCCTTCCTCAGCCGGTAGGCGACCAGGTCGGCAATGGTGGCGATTTTCAGGTCATGACGGGCGGCAAACTTCTCCAGATCGGGCATGCGGGCCATGGTGCCGTCTTCATTCATTATTTCGCAGATGATCCCGGCGTTCCGCATACCGGCGAGGCGAGCGAGGTCAACCGATCCCTCGGTCTGGCCGGTCCTGACCAGGACTCCGCCTTTGCGGGCCTTGAGCGGAAAAACATGTCCGGGACTGACAAGGTCGTACGGCTGGGCGTCCGGATCCACCGCCGCCTGAATGGTTCGGGCCCGGTCGGCGGCGGATATGCCGGTGGTCACTCCGGTGCGGGCTTCGATGCTGACGGTGAAGCCGGTTTTGTAGGGCGACTTGTTGTCCTGAACCATCATCGGCAGACCCAGCTGTTCGACAATGTCCGGACTCATGGCCAGACAGATCAGACCCCGGCCGTATCTGGCCATGAAGTTGATGGCCTCGGGCGTCACGGCCTCAGCCGCCATGCACAGATCACCTTCGTTTTCCCGGTCTTCGTCGTCAACCAGGATGATCATCTTGCCCGCCTTGATATCCGCAATTACCTCTTCAATCGAACTGACAGCCATCGCTTGCTTCTTTCTCCTGCCCCTCCGGCGCACGTCTTATTTCAAAAACCCGTGTTCGGCCAGAAAGGCGGCATTAATCCTGCCGCCCGACCCCGTCTCCGCCCCGGCGGATTTGTCCATGAGCAGCTTTTCAACATATTTGCCTATTATGTCAACTTCGATATTGACCAGGTCGCCGGGTTTGAGCTCGCCGAGGGTTGTCATCTCCAGGGTGTGGGGAATGATGGACACGGTAAACCTCTCGCCCGCACAACTGTTGACCGTCAGGCTGACGCCGTTGATCGCTATCGAACCTTTTTCTATAACATATTTTGTCAGGGAACGGGACAGGGAAAAGGTAAAGAGGGTGAAATCACCGACGGCACGCCGTTCCTCGACCCGGCCCAGACCGTCGACATGGCCGCTGACCAGGTGGCCGCCGAGTCGGTCGCTCAGCCTGAGCGCCCGCTCCAGGTTGACCAGAGAGCCTGGCCGCAGCGCTCCCAGACCAGTTCGGGACAGGGTTTCTGGAGAAACGTCGACCAGAAAGCTGTCCCCCCTGATGTTCCTGGCCGTCAGACAGACGCCGTTGACGGCGATGGACTCACCTTCCTCCGGATCGGCAAGGTCGAAATCCGCTTCCAGCCGGAGCACCATGCCCCCCCCGGCGGGTTCTTTGCCGGCAACCCGGCCGCGTCCCTGAACGATTCCGGTGAACACCGATTACTCCTGTTCGGCCTCCAGTGCCCTTTTATCGAAGTCCTCCGCTGTTCTCCTGTGGCCGAAGTTACGATGAATTCCGGCAATGGTGCGCAATGCGTCGGCCGCCTTGAGATTATCCCCTTTTTCCTTGTACACTTCGGCGATCATTTCAAGGATTTCCACCGATCCTTTGGGATTTCTGGTTTCGGTGTAATGGTCGAGAATATCCATCATGACCACCATGGCCAGATTCAGTTCCCCCATTTTTCTGTATGCCAGTGCTTTTTTCTTGTTGAGGGCAACCAGGGAAAAGATGTCGCTCTCCTTCCGGCATATTTCAAAGGCACACTGGTAATGGTCGAGGGCTTTGCCGAACTCCTCCCTTTCCAGGCATATGTCGCCGAGCCGATCATGGGCATTGGCCATCCCATGATCGTTTCCCTGCTCCTCGAAACCGCGCAGGGCGTTATGGAAGCACGCCGCCGCCTGGACATAATCTTTTTTGCCGAGGTACTCGCGGCCGGCCTTGTAGTCGGCCTTGGCCGGGTCATTCAGCGCCTCATCACCGTCTTGTCCGGATCCCGAAACAGGACCGATTGCATCAAGAGGTTGTATCCGATCACTCATTTGCCCCATCCCCATTGCTGTGTATCATTTCCATGGCCTCAGCCGCCAGCCGGGCAACGCTCGTGCGCAACGGCCGACCCTGTTCATAAACGGTCATTTCGCTCTGATCATTCTGCAGGCCCATAATCTGGAGCGCTGCCTCGGTGGCCCGTATGCGCCCCATAAGCCGGACCACAAGCCCGCGGATTTCGGTCTTTTCGTGCCCGAGAAAAGGAAGCAGGGCGTAAAAAGGCGTTTTGCGGATAAAATCGGGACTGGTCCGCGCAATCTCCCCCAATGCCCAGATGACCTGGGCCTGGGTACTTGCATCGCCCATGAAGGGAAGCAAATGGCGGGTGAACGCCCCGTAGATGTCGGGCCGGGCGGCAATGATGCAGCCGATGGTTTCAATCATTCCCCAGCTTGTTGCCGCCGAATCCGAACAGGCTTCAAACAGCCGATGCATGAGGTCGGCCACCGGTCCGGGTTCGCGGCTCGACACCCTGGCGCAGACCTGACCGATCACCCAGGCCGTCCAGTATCTGCCAGCTTCGTCAGGGTCGTAGAGTAGCCGCTGCAGAAAGCGAAGGGTCCTTCGATCATCAAAACAGTAGTCAACCAGTGCATCGATGTCGCCGGCCGCCGCGAGCTCCTTCACCAGCTGCTTGTCCGCCCTCTTCTTCCGCCGTTTGGGATCGCGCCGGGGTTCAATGAGCGGTTCGATCGCCTCCGTCCTCCCGGCCGGACGGACGGCGCCGGTCTCCTGCCGATGATCGGAGCGGGCTGCGATTTCCTCCAGCTCCCGGTGCAGGCGGATAAAATAGAGAACGCCCCGAACGGTTCGGCCATTCATTGTCCCGGCGGGCACCACCTGATGGGAGACTTCGTCGTACCGCTCAACACGTCCGGTGAGATAATCGTCTTCAGGAACCAGCTCCCAGGCAAGATCCCAATCGTCATGACAGGCGGCCACCAGGCATTCGACCATGGCGGCCCCGACGTTATGTCCGGTCGCGTCACTGGCATAGACGGCACCGCATTCGCATTTGCCGACGGGTAATTCGGTCAGCTTCCGCTGCGCACCATACCCCGGCGGGCCGACATCGGCTCCGCAGAAAGGGCAAAAGGGTTTGACGTTATGACTTTCCGCCTTGCGCATCATTGACCCATTTTTTCTTCCAGGGCCTGGGCAAAACGGGGATCAACCGAGTAGCCAAGATCCCTGGCTTTGTCCATGTTCTCCTTCGCTTCCCGGAAATCTCCCTTGAAGTAGAGCGCCACCGCCAGATTGTTCCTGGCCATGGCCGAGTCCGGGTCGATGCTCACCGCCTGCCGCGCCGCATCCACCGCCTTGTCGTCCTCTTTCTTCATCGTGTAGGCGGAAGTGAGGTTGATCCAGCCGGTGATCAGGGTGGGGACGATCCGGGTGGCCGTGACATAGGATTCAATGGCTTCATCAATGCGGTTCTGCTGCTGCCGGATCAGGCCTATGTTGACATGGGCCTCGGCCATTTTCGGGGTGATTTTCAAGGCCCGCTGATTGAATTCCAGGGCCTTGTCCATTTCCCCCCGGTCAAAATAGATGGCGCCCAGATTAATCAGGCTTTCCACCGAGTTATTGTCGAGTTCCAGCGCTTTTTCCAGTTCACGGATGGCATCATCATTTCGGCCGGCCTGCCGGTACACAAGGCCGAGATGGTGGTGCGCCATCACGTTTTCCGGCTTTTTGGCCACGATTTCTTCAAGTTCCTTGATCACTGCGGCAATATCCGCCTGACTCCTGTTTTCTGGCATAATATTTTTCCTTTCATCTTTCGCAACCCCATGGGTTGCCGGTATTCAGTGCATCTAGCGGCCGGCCTTGCTGCCGATGTACTCCGGCGGCGTGGCACGGCACAGCAATTCCTTAAATGGCCGTCGTGCCCATGGACGGCAGCCGATTATGACAAGGCGATGACGATTATGCTGGTGGAAAAGTACCTTACATTATAGGTACAAACTACGTCGAGGCAAGAGGAAATTTCACCTCCGGGCCTCCTTACCGGCTGGAGCTCTCTTCACAGGAAAGGAGCAGCTCCTTCTGGGCCGATTCGAGAACCTCCCGGGCCGCCCCGATATCCTTCAGTATCTGGGCCGCCAGTTCCTCCGGACCGCTGAATTTCCTCTCCTCGCGCAGATGCTGCAGCAGGTTGATCCTGATGGGCTTGCCGTAGATATCGTCATGAAAATCAAAAATATGGGTCTCGGCGACCAGCCTGTTGTCCCCGAAGGTGGGATTGTACCCTATGTTCGACACTCCGCCGTAACACCTGCCGTCATAAATGACCTGGGTGACGTACACGCCCCGTCTGGGACACAGGTCCTCCTCCGATATCCTCAGGTTCGCCGTGGGAAAGCCGACCACTCTGCCGCCCCGCTGCTTCCCCCGCTGCACCTCGCCCCTGATCTGATAATAGCGACCGAGCAATTTGCGCACCTCCCCCATCCGGCCATCGGCCACAAGCTCCCTGATCCTGGTGCTGCTGACCAGCATCCCTTCCGTATAAAAGGCTTCGACAACCGTCACCGGAAAACCCCTTTCACGGCCCTTGGCCCGGAGGAATTCTATATTGCCCTGCCGCCCCCTGCCGAAGGCGTAATCGTATCCCACCACCAGCTCCCTGACCCCGATCCGGCGGATAAGTATCTCCTCCACGAACTCATCGGCACCGGTTGCGGCGAATTCCAGATCAAAGGGGATGATGACAAGAACATCGATTCCGGCCTTCTCAATGAGTTCGATTTTCTGTTCGGTGGTGGAAATGAGACGGATGGCCCCCGGCCGCAGCACCTTGAGGGGATGGGGGTCAAAGGTGACGACGACACTGGTGCCGCCGACCCGGCTGGCTCTGCTGACAACTTCCCGGAACAGCTGCTGGTGACCGAGATGCACGCCGTCGAAATTGCCGATCGTCACACAGGCGCGAAAAAAAGGGGTGCTGATATCATCAATGGTGGTGTACAGTTTCATGATCCTTGTCTTTTTTTCCGTTCAAACACCAAAGAAGTGCTTGACAAAACCGGGTTTGACGAGCATATTTCCACCCGATCGTGCCGAAGTGGCGGAATTGGTAGACGCGCTAGGTTCAGGGTCTAGTGGGGGTATCTCCGTGGGAGTTCGACTCTCCCCTTCGGCACCATCAAATCTTTCATGCAGCTTTCCCCCTCTTCCCCTTGTCTTTATCTTTATTGCGCATTCTTTCCGCACCCGTTGATGTTGATTCCAGTAAAATGGAAATAATACTCTTTTGCGTTGAAAATTCCAAGCAATCTCCCCGCCTCAACAAAAACACTCCAATGCCTCCGGACCCGGGTCAAAGAAGTCTAGGGGAGGTCCAGGATCCCCTGCCGGGCCGCCCCCCGCTCACCCCGTTTTCGGTACCTTCAGTCTCGACGAGACAGCCACCGCGGTGACGGTCAGCATGGCGGCCATGATAAACGCCCCTGCAAAACTGCCTGTTTTCTCGGCCATGATCCCGGCGAAATAGGGTCCGGCTATCTGGCCGAGCCCGAAAATAAAGGTGATCAGGCCGAACACCCGCACCGTGTTCTGCGCCCCGACCAGGTCACCGACCAGGGCGATCATAATCGAGGGGACGCTCCAGGCAACGACCCCGAAACAGCCTATGGACAGGGCGAGGGCCGCGCCCTCCAGCCGCAGGCCGACCAGGAGGTAGGCAACGGTCTGGATCGAGAAGACAATCATCAGCCCCCCCGGCGGCCGATCCTGTCCGACAGGGTGCCGAACACCGGGCCGGAAAGCAGACTGAGCAGGCCGACCGCCGACCAGAACGTGCCGGCCACCTGTTCGGAAAAGTTGTACTCCTGAACCAGGACCGTCACGATAAAGGTCGCATAGATGACATAGGTGAAGCCGAAAATAAAGTAGATTACGCCGCAGAGATAAATGGCCCTCCGGTCCAGCGGTCGGAACATTCGCCCCGGCGGTTCGGATGGTCCGGCGGCCCGATCACCGACCTTATCCAGGCCGAGTTCCTGGGGCCGATCCCGCAGGACGAGCCAGCAGATGACGGAAATAACGAAAACCGTGCCGCCGAGGACAAACCAGCTCAGGCGCCAGCCGTCCGGACGCAGCGCGTTGAGCAGCGGAATAATCTGACCTGAAAGGAGAATGGCGAAGCCGCTGCCGATGACGATGAACCCCGCGGCCCTGCCCCGCAGCCTGCTGTTGAACCAGGCCGCCACCAGCCCCATCATCGACACATTGGCGGCGCCGCTGCCGATGCCGGTCAGCGCGTAGAGCAGGGCGACGACCGGAAAGCTCCGGGCCGTGCCGATCAGGGCCGTGGAGACACCGACCAGGACCAGGGCGGCAAAAATGAGTTTCCGGGCGCCGCAATGGGCCTGCACCCAGCCGCTGACCAAAACAGCGGCCAGGTAGCCGAAGAAATTGCAGGTACTGATCAGACCCATCTGGGAATAGCTGAGGTGCAGCGCGGCCCCCATGGCCGGGAGAAGCATGCCGATGGCGAACCTCCCCAGCCCGAGACAGGCAAATATGCAGAGACAGCCGACGGCCACCACCATCCAGCCATAATGCATTCGTGTTCCCGGTAATTTCTTCATCACCCCCGCGTGAGATTGCATTTCCCGGCCGGGACCAGAGGGCAGCCCGGCAAAAAGCTGCGGCATCATACCATTGCCATTCGCGGAATCGTACTTAAAATTTTTGACTGGTTTGAATTATCGCGACTCTTTTTACTCCAGACTCTGCCGCCCGGAACCCATGGCCAGACCAAGTGCTCCCTTCCCATGCCGCCCCGCAACGTGATCCTTTCCCCGGACAGGAGCGGCAAGGACCCCAATCCGATGATCGCAGCCGGCTCGCCCGATTATCTGGCCCTCTGCTCCCTGGTGTTGAGTTCCGTGGGCATACCCCATGCATACGGCCCCCGCCGGGACGGCCTGACGGTTGACGAGGAATTCGCCGAGGCGGCCCGGCACCATCTGGAACAGTACTTCGAGGAAAACGAAGGCTGGCCGGAACGGCCTCCTCCTTACCAGCCCGCCCGCTTCTCGTCCAATCCTCCAACCCTTCTGATAATCGGCGCCCTGGCCCTGTTCTTCTGGGTGACCGGCCCCTGGCAGGATGACGTTGCCTGGTTTGCCCGCGGGGCCATCGACAGCACGGCCATTCTGGATAATGGCGAATGGTGGCGGCTGGTAACCGCCCTCACCCTGCATGCGGACCAGGCGCATCTCATCGGCAACTGCATCATCGGCGGCTTCATCGTTCACCTGCTCGGCAGAACCACGGGCTACGGGCTTTCGCTGCTGCTGCTCGTCGCCTGCGGATCGCTGGGCAACCTGCTGAACATTATCACCCGCGACGAGGCGCATCTTTCGGTCGGCTTCTCCACCTCGATCTTTGCCGCCATCGGGCTCCTCAGCGGGATGCAGGTTCTTGCCGGCCAGCTGAAAGGATTCAGAAACCTGCTGGTTCCCCTGGGCGCCGGAGCGGCACTGCTGGCCATGCTCGGCGTCGGAGGGGAACGAACCGACCTCGGCGCACATTTCTTCGGATTTCTCAGCGGCGTCGGCGCCGGCATGCTGATCAGGCATATGGACCTGGTCCGGCTGGCCAACCGGCCGGGCCGGCAATTGAGTCTGTTCACCCTTGCCCTGCTTTCCATCATTGTCAGCTGGGAGATGGCCATCGGACCGTAAACCGTTCCCAATGAGCAAAAAAATATTGCAAAGCCCCGGTTTTACAGTATGCTTAATAACTCGTACCAAAACAAGCCGAATCAAGAAGTTTTCTTTATTCAATCTCCACTTCAGAGCGAATAATGCCCATGAATGACCAGCAGTCCCCCTGGGGACAGAAGAAAAAGCCATCCTCGCCCGAGGATATCATTGCCGCCATCATCCAGAAGATCCGCGACAGTTTCAGCGGTCATGACGGCGGCTCCGGACCGCCTCCATCCGGAGAGGACAGGCAGCCCCGCGCACCCCAGAACCCCTTTGCCGGCATCGGCAAGATCGCGGTAATCATCGTTGCGGTGCTGCTGCTCCAGGTCGTCTACACATCGTTTTATACCATTGAGCCCGGTGAGGTCGGGGTCGTCCTGCGGTTCGGGAAATTTCACCGGACCACCACCTCCGGTCTGCACTTCAAGATTCCCTACCTGGAGGATCTCAACAAGGTGAACATCGAGGCGGTCAGGAAAGAGGAGTTCGGTTTCCGCACCCGCTCGCCGGGACAGCAGGTCGTGATTGACCGGAAAGGCTTTGAGGTGGAATCACTGATGCTGACCGGCGACAAGAACGTCATCAACGTTGCCTGGATTGTTCAGTACATAATCAATGATCCGGTTGACTTCCTGTTCAAGGTCAAAAATGTGCCCCAGTCCGTCCGCGACGCATCGGAAATGGTGACAAGGCGGATTGTCGGCAACATGGATTTTGACTACGTGCTCAGCAACCGTGAAATCCTGGCATCGGACGCCAAGCGGGAACTGCAGGCCGAACTGGACAAGCTGGAGAGCGGGGTCAGGATAGTGGCCCTGCAGATGCAGGACATCAATCCTCCCGATCCGGTCAAGCCCGCCTTCAACGAGGTCAACGAAGCCGATCAGGACATGAAGAGGCTGGTCAACGAGGCCGAGGAAACGTACAACAGGATTATTCCCAAGGCCAGAGGTGACGCAAAGAAAATCGTCGAGGAGTCACACGGCTACGCGGTTGAGCGGGTTAACCGGGCCAAGGGCGAGACCGCCCGCTTCAACTCCATCGTCGCCGAATACCTCAATGCCGAGGAAGTCACCCGGCGAAGGATGTACCTTGAAGCGATGCAGGATATTCTGCCGAATGTCGAGCGGGTCTACGTCATGAACAAGGATCAGCAGACCCTGCTGCCCTTTCTCAACCTGACCCAGGAGCAGAAGATTCAGGAAAAACCCTGAGGCGCCGCTGAAGGACAACCTCCATCAATATTGATCCGAACGGAAAGGTTCCAGAGCCCATGAAAAAAATTATTCAGATAGTACTGCTCATTATCGTTGTCGCCTTGACCATCACGGTCTGGGACGGATTTTACATCCTGGAAGAGGGGCAGCAGGCGGTCGTCACCCAGTTCGGCCGGCCGGTTGGCGGGTCGCAGACGCAGGCCGGACTGAAGTTCAAAACTCCCTTCATTCAGAAAGTGAACTTTTTTGAAAAGAAAATACTCATCTGGGACGGTGAACCGAACCAGATCCCCACCAATGATAAAACGTACATCTTTCTTGACACCACCGCCCGCTGGCGGATTACCGACGCCCTCCGTTTCATGCAGGCGGTCGGCACCGAGACCAGGGCCATGAGCCTGCTCGCCGACATCATCGACGGCACGGTTCGCGACATGGTGAACAAAAATAACCTGATCGAAATTATCCGCTCCTCGGACTGGTCCCCTGAATTCATGGTGTCCGTCACGGCCAGCGGTGAACTGGTTCATCCACCGGAACTGGGCAGGGACAAAATAAGTGAAATGATCCTGCAGTCAGCCTCCAGGGTTACTCCCCAGTACGGAATCGAGTTGCTGGGCGTCATGTTCAAGCGGGCCAACTATATCGACTCCGTCCGGCAGACGGTCTATGACCGGATGATCTCCGAACGCAAGAGAATCGCGGCGGAGAAAAGATCATTGGGCGAGGGGAGCAAGGCGGAGATTCTCGGCCGTGTTGAACGGGAGTTCAAGGAAATCACCTCCGGAGCCCAGATGGCAGCGCTGGCCATTCAAGGTAAGGCCGATGCCGAGGCGACCAGGATATACGGCGATACCTACAGTCAATATCCTGAATTCTACTCCTTCCAGAAGAGTCTGGAAAGCTATCGCAACATCATCGCCGGCAACACCTCCCTCATTCTCACTTCGGATTCCGACCTGTTTCAGTATCTTGAGGAGATCAATGGAGTACGAAAAAAGGCTACTCAATAAGCACCCCGGGTCCCTCGTCGGGATAGGCCGGACGCTGCTCGGGTGAATAGGGAATCCGGCCCTGCCGGTTGAGAATTTCTTCAAAGCGGATAATATCCTCTTCCGAGGAAAGGCTTTCCGTACCCAACCGGTCATAGCGGCAGCTGCAGTATACCAGTTGGCCGCCGCACCAGGGGCACAGTTCCACCGGGCATCCCAGTTCGTGCAGCTCCCCGGTGGCGGCATGACAGGCCGGGCAGATGTCCCGGTCGCCGTCAAGGGGTTCGTAGATGCCGAAACTTTCAGCCGACCGGCCTTGCTCCCGAAACGTGTCCCTGCTTCCATAGCCGAAAAAATCAAGGACGTCCCTGTCCCACAGCCCTTCGGCCAGTATCCCCTGAAATTCGATCCCTTCGCTGGAGACCAGGTAGACATAGCTGTTCACCGGAGTGATGGCGGCCAGCAGAAACATGCCCTGCCGGCGGCCGATCATCCGTATCTCCCGCACCCAGTCACTGCCGGCCTCCGGCAGATAACTGTAAAATTCATGCAGCAGCTCCAGGGCGATGGCATCGTTGCGGTAGATATCCAGCAGGTCTTCCGCCTCTTCCATCCAACCCGCCGGGACCGCGTATTCCATCAGGTCCCTGATGGACCGTCTTTTATTTGTCAAATCATTCATCGTTTTTTCTCCGGGCCTCGGCAATGCTTCGAACCCATCGGGCTGTTTCTGCTGCGATATCGGCAGCCCTCGTCAGGGCCGTGACCACGGCGATACGCCGGACGCCAAGGGCGACCAGTTCGCCGATGTGTTCCGTTTTGATCCCCCCCATCACAGTGAAGGGCAGGGTGAGGTGGGCCGAAAAACGTCGTATGCTTTCCGGTCCGATAAATTCCGTCAGACCATCTTTGGTCCGGGTAGGGTAAAGTGGGCCGATGTTGTAATAGGAAACCACAGGCCCCAGCTCCCGTACCAGGCGGGCTGTCTGCCGCGCCTGTTCCTCCCGGTTGCAGGAAATGCCTATCAGCATGTCGGGGGCGAGCCGCGCGATTTCCCGGGGCGGCAGATCCTGCTGCCCGACGTGGACGCCGTCGGCACCAGCGAGCAGGGCGATATCCACCCGATCGTTGACCACAAAGAGCGCTCCAGCCTCCAGGGTTTTGCGCCTGAAATACCGCGCCTTCTCCAGCAGCTCCCGATCGGTGGAATACTTGTCCCTGAGCTGGACAATCTTCGCGCCCCCCCGCAACACCTCGTCCAGCCAGAACATATCGGTGCGGCCCTCGGTCAGCCGTTCACAGGAAACGGGATACACCGAGACCTCCTCGATGAACCGTCTCAGCCGCTGTCGGTACATTTCGCTTCTTTCTGTCTGCATCGCGCCCTGCCGGCCGTCCGGCCCGCTTCCGTTCAACCCCCTTGAACCAACCGCCTTGAATTATTCATCAGAAAATACTATAGTACCCTTTTGGGTCGCTGTCACGCAAACGTAACCATACCCGCCGAGCCGGCTCATTCCGCATGGCCGGTCCCGCTCAGACAGGCCGGCGTCCGGAAATCCTATTTCTTTCGAAGAGGCATGTCGCTGCCCGGATTCTCCGGTTCGCGGACACCTGGATCAACCGCCGGCAACTTGACATAGAACAGACCGGCACGAACCCAGCGCCGGCCAACAGGAGGTACATACCATGACGTACAAGACGACTGCATCCGCCGCGGAACTCAAGATCAACGGGAAAACCTATCACCTGCCCCTGATAGAAGGCACCATGGGTGATCAGGCCATCGACATCTCCAACCTGCTGCGGGACACAGGGTACATTACCCTGGACTCCGGCTACAAAAACACCGGTTCCTGCACCAGTTCCGTCACCTATCTCGACGGCAAGGGGGGGATCCTCCGCTACCGCGGTTACGACATCGAAAACCTGGCAAAAAACTGCCTGTTCGTCGAGGTCGCTTATCTGCTCCTGCACGGCAAGCTTCCCAATGCCACGGAACTGGAAGCGTTCAAACAGCTCATCGGCCGCTTCGCCCTCATCCACGAGGACATGATTCATTTTTTTGACCACTTCCCCTCCCATGCCTCGCCCATGTCCATCCTCTCCGTCATGGTGAACAGCCTCTGCAATTTTTATCCCGAGATGAGCGAAAATCCCCTTGAGGATTTTGATGAAACATCGACCAGGCTGATTTCAAAAATCAGGACCATCGCCGCCTTTTCCTATAAAAAATCCATTGGCCATCCTCTGGTCTACCCAAGGCACGATCTGTGCTACTGCGGCAACTTTCTCCACATGATGTTCGACAAGCCCGTCAACCCCTACATCGTGCGGCCGGAAATAGTGACCGCCCTCAACAAGCTGCTGATCCTGCATGCCGATCACGAGCAGAACTGTTCGACCTCGACCGTCAGGCTGGTGGGCAGCGCGGGCGTGAACATCTATGCCGCCATTGCCGCCGGCATCAATGCCCTGTGGGGCCCGCTCCACGGCGGGGCGAATGAAGCGGTACTCGACATGCTGGAGACCATTTACGCCGATGACAGCAACTTTGAGAAGTACATCAACAAGGCCAAGGACAGAAACGATCCCTTCCGGCTGACCGGCTTCGGCCATCGGGTGTACAAAACCTACGATCCCCGGGCCAAGATAATCAAAAAGGCCTGCGACGAGATCCTCAGGGTACTGAACGTCTCCGACCCCCTGCTTGACATTGCCTACAAATTGGAAGAGATCGCCCTGAGCGATGAATACTTCATCGAGCGCAATCTCTATCCGAACGTCGATTTCTACAGTGGAATCATTTACAGGGCACTGGGCATCCCGAGCAACATGTTCACGGTCATGTTCGCCCTGGGCAGGCTGCCCGGCTGGATTGCCCAGTGGAAGGAAATGCACGAGGATCCGGCCACCAGGATAGGGCGGCCCCGGCAGGTGTATATCGGGGAACCCGCCCGCAAGTTCATCCCCCTTGCGGAACGGCCATAGCGGAAATTTCTCCCCCGGAGCCGTGTCCGTTCCGATTCCCCGGCGGCAGTCGGCAGCTCCGGTAAGGGGCGGGGCGGACGGCGGGACCTAAACCTCCGTCCAGTAATCCTCCGGCATGTCCATGGCCAGGGACAGGGCGCCGTTGGCCCCGCAGAACAGCGGGTCCTCGACAACCTCCACCTTGGCCTTGCCGTATTCACTCAGCACGTTTTCGAGGTACTTGTCGATGCCGCGGATCTGGCTGCCGCCGCCGGCCAGGATGATGTTCTGACGGATAACGTCCTGGTATTCAGGATCAAATTTGGCGATCAATTCCAGGGTGGTTTCGACGACGGCCGGCAGGATGCTTTCACAGGTCCTTCGCATCTCTTCGGTGATATCATGCTTGGTCGGCCTGCCGTCGACCGGGATGTTGACCTTGACGGCCCGCTCCGGATCGCCGATGAAGCTGAACTCCTCCTTGAAGCGGCGAACCATGTTCAGGTTGAAATCCGAGTGGGGATAGCGCTCCGCCATGAAATTGTACAGCTGTTGATCGATATAGTCCCCGGCCGACAGCACGGTCCGCTGATCCTCATCCGTCGGCACGGTTCCGTGCATGATACAGAAATCGATGGTTCCGGCGCCGATGTCGATGACCATGGCATTGTCCAGGGCATTGACCCCGTATGCGATGGCAAAGGGTTCGGAGACAACGAGCAGGGATTCGGCAAAATCGGAAACCGCCTTCCTGATCGCCACCTTGTTGACCTTGAAGGATTCGGCCGGCACCCCCACCACCGCCCGGACCTTGGAATTATCCTTTTTGGGCTTGACCAGGGAGATCAGGTGATGGATCAGTTCCTTGACCGCCTCTTCGTCCCGGGTCGTCCCTTCCTTGATGACGCCGTTTTTGAGCGGACGGTACAGGTCGAGGGAAAGGCGGTGTTCCAAGGCATCCTTGCCGAAAAGAATAGAGTTGCCCACCACTTTCCTGGCAATGAAATCCTTCGGCCAGCCGACGTAGCTGTCAACCCACATGCTTTTGCCATTGCTTGCGGAAATGGCGCTCCTTGATGTCCCCAGATCGATCCCGACGATCAACTTCTCTTCAGCTTCTTTTGCCTCGGACTTTTTGGTCATTCTCCTCTCCTTTGACGACATGCAGATTTCTTCTGGCAAGATAGCGGGTTGTGCCTTCGGCGATAAAGGAAGTTATTTCTTCGCGGTAGGCGGGCAGATTCAGCTTCAGTTCCTCCTGCTTCTTGCTGATGCATGAAACCTCCACCAGCACGCTCGGCGCATCGACACCGAGCAGGACAGCGAACGGGGCGATCTTTATCCCGGCATCGGAAGTATCCTTATCATACTTTTTTACGTTCGTGAAGAGGCTATATTGAATGGCGGCGGCCAGGCTTGCCGATTCCTGCTCCTTGAACGTGTTGCCGATCTTCCTGATCATGTTGGCAAAATCCCTGGTCAGAATGCCGGACCCCCTGTTCTCCTGCTCAGCCAGGCGCAAGGTCTCCGCGTCGGTGGGAGGCCCGTAATAGTAAGTTTCAATGACATTGGCCCGTTTCTGGGGCAGAGCGTTGACGTGGAGGGAAATGAACAGGTCCGTGCGGCCGGAATTGGCAAATTCAACCCGTTCCGCCAGGGACATGGTGGTATCACCTTCGCGGGTCAGAACGACATTGTACCTGCCGCTCTCCATGAGCTTGTCCCGCAGCCGGTGGGCCAGATCGAGAACGATGTCCTTTTCCTTCGTGCCCAGGACCCCGATTGCTCCGGGGTCAACACCTCCGTGGCCCGGATCGATGACGATCGTCTGGACGTCGAGGCCGAAAACCGAACTCAGGCGCACCATGTCGTTGTTGAGAATCAGGCTGTAGTCAAGCAGCCGGTCGGTGTTGAAGTCCTTGGGCAGCGAATCGTACGGCCGCATGACGTACGATCCCTGCCGGACCGGAAACGACCCGTTCGTGGGCAGCGGCGAGACGGAAGCCTTGGCGGGGACCGCCGAGACAGAGGATGCCGCGGCTGAGGCAACCGCAGCCGGTTCGCCGCCGCCGTCCGGCGCCATGGACGGGAAGAACCTGACGAACAGGACGGTCGCGGCCAGAACAAAAAGCCCCGAAAACACAAGCGCGGTGCGGCTCCCCCCTTTTCTTCTTCTGCCGGACGACGGATCCGGACAGGGGCTTTTAATGCGGAGATTTTCATTGTACACACCGCGCAGGATTGTGTTTTTCAATCGCACCGTGTCGGCGGCATTACGGGGTGTCATTGGCGGCTTCTTCCCATCCTGTCAGGATACGTTCAATTCCGTCGGTCATTTCGCACAGGCACGCACAAACGCCTTATTTTCCAATTGAAACAAGGAATTACATATTTATGCCGCCACCGTTTCCGGGGCGGGCAGTGGGTATTTTGGGGATAATTCCCAATTAACTCAGTGTATTATATGTGGCTCAAGGTGGACTGTCAACCTGATCTTCTCGCGAAGCTTCTCGCGATGCGTAAGGGGAACGGGCTTGACGGCAAAACAGGAAAGAGGCAGGGAAAAAGACCCTGTCAGGCATCAGGCCCCGGCAACGGCGCTGCGGGTGATGAAATAATCAAGGCGGGTTTTCTGCTGCTGGTTCAACTCCCCGAACTGGAGACCGAGACATTTGACCCGCAGGGAGGAGAAAGGGGTTTTGGGATGATTGTTGGCGATGCTCACCAGACGGACCGGAATGTCCTGCAGATAAAAATTTTCATTTTTCAGGAAAATATCAAGAGCCATGTCCTGGGGGGGAACATCATCAAAGACCACTGACTGGAGCTTCAGTCCGCCTTTGCTTATATTGCGGACAGCTATTCCCGGACCGTCACGATTGACAGCCTGAAAGTTGATTTTGTTGCCGACAAGAGGCCCAATACCCAAAAAACGACCTCAAGCGGCGGAGAATTAGCCTGAAATTGTTTGCCATCG
>DSAE01000215.1 GCA_011372855.1 Desulfobacteraceae bacterium | reverse complement strand
TTGTCTCGCTTTGTCCCACTTCTTCGAATTATTCCACTCAGAGAAAATAATCCCGGAATTATGCCTGGCGCAACTGCGAAATAATCCTGAGATTTGCCGGTGAATTACTGCTGGAAACAACATATCAAGCATGAATGTGAGCCGGCGGCGAACCTCCTGTTTGATCGCACCGCCCTGACCACTGGAACCCCAGCCGTGAATCAGGATCAGGACCCTGCAGCCCTCCCGGGCCGCGAGTGATATTTCGTGTCGAAGACGCTCAATGGCCTGCTCAACCGTCGGCAGGCCGTTTTCCAGGTTAACGGTCCTGAAAGGAAGCTTGATTTTCGCCTTGTGGATCTCGGTTCGCGGCGACCGGCAGAAAGGGCAGCGGGTGACATCAACCTCGATTTCATTGCCGCAGACATCGCAGCAGGTCGCCGCCCCCGGACTCTTACCTTCTTCGCACATCTATGATTTCCGGCATCTGCCTGAGGTGCTGCTGAATGGTCTGCAGATGATTGAGATCGCTCACCTCCAGGACAACATCGAGCTCGGCCAGCGAATCCGAAGTGGTCCGGGCGTTGAAGGAGATGATCTCGGCGTCGTCATAGCTGATGGTGCTGCTGATGTCGGCGAGAATATTCTTCCTGTTCTCCGCCCGGATAAACAACTGGGAACGGTGCATGGTCTTGACCGCGCCCGTCCACTTGACCGCCAGCCAGCGCCTGGGATCGGTGGCCTGGAGGTTGACGCAGTCGGACTTGTGAATGGAAATCCCCCTGCCCGTTGTAATGAACCCGACGATATCGTCCCCCGGCACAGGTTTGCAGCACTGGCTGACCCGGACCAGCATATCGTCGACCCCGTCTATGTCAATGACCTCCCGGGTAATCGTTGACGGTTTTGCCGGCTCGGCGGCGGCCTGTTCGAATTGTTCAACCGGAAAGCCCTTACTCTCATCTTCGTGCCGCTCATCGGGGAGCAGGGCCTGGAGCAGATGGTGAACGGTGATGGCCCCCGAGCCCACCTTGACCAGCATGTCATCCAGGGAATTGCAGCCGAGCTTCTTGAACATCAGCCTGATGTGCCCGCTTTTGATGAGCTTCTTCAGGGTGATGTCGTGTTTCTTCAGTTCCCGTTCGCAGATCTCCCGGCCGAGGCGCAGCGATTTTTCCTTCTCCTCCCTCCTGAGCCACTGCCGGATCCGGGCCCGTGCCCTGCCGGTCTTGACAATCTGCAGCCAGGCCCGTTTCGGATGCTGATTCTTCTGGGTGATGATCTCGACAATGTCGCCATGCTGCAGAGTGTAGCGCAGCGGCACCAGCTGGCCGTTCACCCGGGCGCCGCTGCAGTGGTCCCCCACCTCGCTGTGAATGGAATAGGCGAAATCGATCGGCGTGCTGCCCCGCGGCAGTTCCCGCACCTCGCCGTTGGGGGTCAGGGCGAACACCTCGGGCTCGAACAATTCGCCCCGCACCGAATCGAGAAATTCGCGGTGGTCTTCCACTTCCTGCAGGGACTTCACCAGCTTCTTGAGGTCCCTGAACAAGCGGACATCGCGGCTGGTGATTTTCTGCCCCTCCTTGTAGGCCCAGTGGGCGGCGATGCCTTCCTGGGCCACCCGGTCCATTTCCTCTGTCCTGATCTGAATTTCGATGAAAAGATCGTTCGGGCCGATGACCGTCGTATGCAGAGACTGATAATTATTGGCCTTGGGCACGCTGATAAAGTCCTTGATGCGGCCGGGAACGGGCTGCCAGTTGGCGTGGATCGTGCCAAGGGCCTCGTAGCACTCGTTGACGCTGTTGACAATGATCCGGAAGGCAACTTTGTCATACACCCGGTCGAGGGAAATGTTCTGGGCCGCCAGTTTCTTGTAGATTGAATAGAGATGCTTGGGGCGGCCGATGATGCGGACCGGTTTGATATTGTTCTCCCTGAGCTTGTCATGGAGAATGGCGATCACCTCTTCGACATAGACCTGGCGCTGGTTCAGGGTGCTCTCCAGGCGGCTGGTGATGTCCTTGTATTCGACCGGAAAAAGATACTGAAAGGCCAGGTCTTCCAGCTCCCTTTTCAACCAGTCGATACCAAGGCGGCCGGCCAGGGGGGCGTAGAGATCCATGGTTTCGCGGGCAAGGCGGCGCTGGCGGTCCCTGTCGGCCGAATTAAGGGTAACCATGTCCTGCAGGCGGTCGGCCAACTTGACAATGATGACCCTGATGTCGGCGCTCATTGCCAGGAAGAGCTTCCTGATATTTTCCGCCTCGTGGGCAAGATGACTGTTGTACTGGACGTTGGTGATCCGCGTCGAGCCGTTGACAATCCTGGCGACATCGGGGCCGAACAGTTCCTCGAGCTCCTCCAGGGTGGCCGCGTTTTCCTTGAGGGTCCCATGCAGCAGGCCGGCGACGATCGTCCCGAGGTCGAGCTTCATGGAGGCCAGGGTAGTCGCCACCTCGACCAGGTGATCGACATACGGCTCGCCCGAGGGGTGGACAGCCCCTGCATGGCGCTCCTTGACAAAGTCATAGGCCCGCTGCAGCGGGCTCAGGTCCATGCCGCCGAGATACGAAGATGCTATGGAAAGGAGTCCCTGGATATCAGACATGTTCAATGGTCACGCCTTTATCCCTTGCTGTCGGGACAAAAGAGAAGGAGAGCGTTTCCCTTCATATACATTTTCCTGCATACAGTGCTTTTCGATTTCGATGCGGTCTCCTCGGGGCTGTTTGGACAAAATTACGCCCGAGGAACGGGATCAAGATCACTTCCCGTTCGATTCAAAGGCGGCCAGCTCGCCCCGCACAAGCTCCACGATAAACCCGGCCGCCTGCCCGCAGGGGACCGTTTCGGTATGACCGTCCCGACGGCGCCTGATCTCGACCTTTCCTTCCTTTTCAAAGGTTTTGCCGACCGTAACCCTGTAGGGAATGCCGAGGAGGTCGGCATCCTTGAACTTGGCCCCGGGCCTTTCGTCACGGTCATCGTACAGGACCTCGAGACCTCCCTGCCGCAGTTCTTCGTACAATCGTTCGGCCGCCGAGGTTGTTTCTTCGCTGTTGACGCCCAGATTGAGCACAATGACCTGGCACGGCGCCAGCGGCAGGGGGAAAATAATCCCGTTCTCATCATGATTCTGTTCGATGGCGGCGGCCACCACTCTGCTGACCCCGATGCCGTAGCAGCCCATGACAAACGGTCTTGCCTGCCCCTCCCGATCCTGGAACGTTGCGCGCATGACCTCGCTGTAGGCCGTGCCCAGTTTGAAGATATGGCCGACCTCGATGCCCTCGGTGAGGGTTAACGAACCTCCGCAGGAAGGACAGCGGTCGTCCGCGGTTATCTGCCGCAGATCGCCGGTCAGCACCGGTTGAAAATCCCGGCCCGGTTGCACCCCGGTCAGATGAAACTGCTTTTCATTGGCCCCGGCGATACAGTTTTTCATGAGCATCACTTCCTGGTCGGCGGCCATTCTCAGCGGCAGGTTGACCGGACCGAGGTAGCCGATCGGCAGGCCGGTCTTTTTGTATACCGTTTCATCGTCGGCCAGCTCGACCTCAGTGGCGCCGAGGAGATTTTTCAGCTTGACCGGCTGCACCTCACGGTCGCCCCGGACCAGCACCGCGACCGGTTCGCCGTCGGCGAGATAAACCATGGTCTTGATGAGCCGATCGATTGTGACGCCCAGGAATCCGGCCACGGTATCCACCTTTTTCATGCCCGGAGTTTCGACTTTCTTGACATCTTCGATCCGTTCCGAGCCACCCTCCTGCTGTCCGGGCCGGATAACGACCCGGGCCTTTTCGACATTGGCGGCGTAATCGCACTGTCCGCAGATGACCAGGGTGTCCTCGCCGGTCGATGCCAGGACCATGAATTCATGGGAAAAGGAGCCGCCGATGGTGCCGGTGTCGGCTTCAACGGCCCGGAAATCCAGGCCGCAGCGGCGGAAAATCCGATGGTAGGCTTCATACATCCTGTCATAGGCACGACCCGCGGCCGCGTCATCGACATCGAAGGAATAAGCATCCTTCATGACAAATTCCCGGCCGCGCATGAGACCGAACCGGGGCCGGATTTCGTCCCGGAACTTGGTCTGGATCTGGTAAAGGTTCATGGGCAGCTGGCGATAGGACTGCAGTTCATTGCGCGCCAGGTCGGTTATGACCTCCTCATGGGTCGGTCCCAGACACGACTCCCGATCATGCCGGTCGGTAAAGCGAAGCAGCTCGGTACCGTACTTCTGCCAGCGTCCCGACTCCTTCCACAGGTCCGCCGGCTGCACCATGGGCATGAGGAGCTCCTGGGCCCCGGCCCGGTTCATCTCCTCGCGCACTATCCGGGCGACCTTCTGGACGGCGGCCAGTCCCAGGGGCAGATAGGTGTAGATTCCCGAAGCCAGTTTGCGGATAAACCCGCCGCGAAGGAGCAGCTGATGGCTGACGACCTCCGCTTCCGCCGGTGTTTCCCTGGTGGTCGGGATAAGCATTTGAGAGTAACGCATGATCTGTATCCAGTGACTAAATAAATTGATGGGCGCCGATGCCTGTCAGCCGTTTTCCTCCTCCATTTTCCTCAGTTCTTCGAGGAACTCGGACAGCAGTTCATCTTCCTTCACTTTTTTGATAATCTCGCCCTTTTTGAAAATTATCCCGACTCCGTGTCCTCCGGCAATGCCGATATCGGCCTCTCTGGCCTCTCCCGGGCCGTTGACTACGCAGCCCATGACCGCCACCTTGAGGGTGGTCCGCATGGTCTGCAGGTGACGTTCAACCGCCTCGGCCAGGGAAAACAGGTCTATCCTGGTCCGGCCGCAGGTCGGACACGAGATCAGTTCCGGCCCCCGTTCCCGTATCCGCAGGGCCCGCAGCAGCTCGTAGCCCACCCGTACCTCCTCGACCGGGTCCCTGGTCAGGGAAATGCGAAACGTATCACCTATCCCCTCAAAAAGCAGGATGCCCAAAGCCACGCTCGACTTGACCGTGCCGGGGATCAGGCCGCCAGCTTCCGTTACCCCGATGTGCAGGGGATAATCGGTCATTTCCGCCAGCCGGCGGTATCCGGCGATGGTCGTCAGGACATCGGATGACTTGATGGAGATTTTCATCTCCGCATAACCGAACTCCTCGATCAGCCGCACGTTTCTGAGCGCGCTCTCTATCAGCGAGGAAGGGTCTGCCGGGGTGGGATAGCCGTACCGGGCCAGCAGGTCTTTCTCGAGGGAACCGGAATTGACTCCCACCCGGATGGGCACCCGGTGCACCCTGGCGGCGTCCACCACCCGGGCGAGCTTCTCCCTGCCCCCGAGGTTGCCCGGATTGATGCGGATTCCCTGGGCTCCGTTCTCCATGGCGGCGACCGCCAGGCGCCAGTCGAAATGGATATCGGCAATCAGGGGAATGGAAATGTGCTCGCGGATCTGCCGGACAGCGGCCGCCGCCTGCGGATCAGGGACCGCGATCCTGACGATTTCACACCCCGCCGCCGCCAACTCTCCGATCTGGCCAATGGTCCGCTCCGTGTCCCGGGTATCGGTGTTGGTCATGGACTGCACCGAAATGGGCGCGTTGCCGCCGATGCTGACATCACCCACCCGTATCTGTCTGGTCTGGCGGCGCTGAATCATCAAACCTGCCTGCCCTTTCGCTTCAGATTGACCTGGGCGTCGGAGTCCCTGACATACAACGGCGCGGCCGTGGCCGGATCCAGCCTGTCCCCGGCCAGAAAAATCCGCGCCCCGAGCAGCCCGACGTACATTGCCCTTGGTTGCGCCAGATGTTCGGGAAAAAAGACAATCCGGTCATTGCCGGCCAGCTGCTCCCGGTACACCGACGCACCCGGCCCGACAACAACGACCGGTTCCCGGATATCCCGCAGCAGGGCAACCGGTGGAAGAACCATCGGCTTGTCCAGCGGCTCCGGCAAGCCTTTGTTGTCCAAACGGTAAAAAGCCGCGTAGACTTCCTGTTTTCTCGCGTCCAGCAGGCAGCAGACGAGTCGTTGATCCCCGCCGCAGGCAAGGGCAAGGGCATCAAGGGTCGGAACGCCGACCAGGGGCTTGCCGGCCGCCATGGCAATGGCCTTGGCCGCCGCCATCCCTATGCGCAGGCCGGTAAAGCTTCCCGGTCCCAGGCTGACGGCGACTGCATCGAGGTCGTGCCACTGCGCTCCGGTCGAGGTCATCAGCCAGGCAATCGATCCCAGCAGCCGCCGCGAGTGCGAGGTGTCGGGCTGGACGCTGCATTCCGCCAGTAAACTGAAATGGGCCGGTCCCCCGCTGGTCAGGCTGACGCTCCCGCAAGCCGTGGCTGTCTCAATGGCAAGAATCAGGACCCCATCCACCTTTGCACCAGCCTGAGAATATCATTGTAGAACACAAAAACCATCAGGGAGGCGAGCAGAAACAGACCCACTTTCTGGCTCATCTCCATGGCCTTGTCGCTCAGGGGCCGGCGCCGTATGCCTTCAATGGTCAGAAAAACAAGGTGTCCGCCGTCAAGAACCGGAATCGGCAGCAGGTTCAATATTCCGAGGTTGACGCTGAGCAGCCCCATGAAATACAGCAGGTTCATCCAGCCGGCCTCCATCTGCTGCCCGGCCAGTTCGGCGATCCGGATGGGACCTCCCAGTTCCGAGGCCGGCACCACCCGTTCGATGATCTTGATTATTCCCAGGATGGTCAGGTAGATCAGGTTCCAGGTCTGAATGGCCGCCGCCCGCAGGGCCTCCGGCAGGGTTGTGTCCTGGAAGACGATTCCTTCACTGCGGGTGATGCCGAGCATATAGCGCTCTCCGACCTCCTCCCCGAATATATTCCTGGTCTTTTCCATGACCGGAACCGCCCGGATGACCATCTGTTCCCCTTCCCGGTCGATCAGCAGTTCAATTTCCCGCCCGCCGCTGTCGCGGATCGTTTCCGATATATCTGTCCACGACGCGATTTCCCGCCCGTCGATGCTGAGCACCGTGTCGCCGGGTTTGATGCCCGCCGCTTCCGCCGCCGAATCGGGCGACACCTGACCGATGCGGGTGGTGTCAACCGGTTCGGGAAGGCCGGCGATGGCAAACATGCCGAAAAACAGGACCACGGCAAAAAAGAGATTGAACACCGGGCCGCCGGCAACAATGCCGAAACGCTGCCAGACGGCCTTGTGGGAAAAAGAGCGCCGCTGTTCGGCCTGCTCGATCTCCTCGCCGGGGTGTTCGCCGAACATCTTGACATATCCTCCCAGGGGAAAGGCGCTGATCAGGTATTCGGTCTCGCCCCACTTCCGGCCGACGATTTTATTGCCGAATCCGAGGGAAAACTTGAGGACCCTGACCCCGAACAGCTTGGCAAAGAGGAAATGGCCGAGCTCGTGCACAAAGACCAGGACGCCGAGGACGATGATAAAGGAAATAAGTGAATTCATGAGCAGTTAGGCGGAAAATCCTTTTTTCAGGGCAATGATTTCAGCGGCAATGGTCCGGGCCTGACCGTCGGCGGCGAGAATCGCCCGCAGGTCCGCGGCATCGCCATTGGCGGTTTGTTCCAGAGTGGCGGCGACAATGCCCGCAATATCGAAAAACTCGAGCCGGCCGTCGAGAAAGGCCTCCACCGCCATCTCGTTGGCGGCATTGAGGGCCGCTGTTTTGGTCCCGCCCTGGCGCAGTGCATCAAAAGCGAGCTGCAGGGCGGGAAAACTGTCAAAATTAGGCTGATAAAAACTCAGGTTGCCGCATTGGGAGAGGCTCAACCTCGACAAACCCAGGCCGAGCCGCTCAGGATAAGACAGGGCATAGGCTATGGGGATGCGCATATCCGGAATGCCGAGCTGGGCGACCACGGAACCATCGATGAACTCCACCAGCGAGTGCACGATGGACTGCGGATGGATGACGACGCTGATCCTGTCGGGCTCAACATCAAAAAGCCATCTGGCTTCAATGACCTCCAGCCCCTTGTTCATCAGGGTGGCCGAATCGATGGATATTTTCCGGCCCATGGCCCAGTTGGGATGGGCAAGGGCCTGATCAGGAGTCACCGCCTTCAGTTCCTCGCAGGTTTTATTCCGGAACGGCCCGCCGGAGGCCGTCAGAATGAGACGGCTGACATCCTGGCGCCGACCCGCCTCCAGGACCTGAAAAATGGCACTGTGCTCGCTGTCGATGGGAAGAAGCCTGACCCCGCTGCACCGGACGGCGTCCATGACCAGGCTGCCGGCCATGACCAGGGTCTCCTTGTTGGCCAGGCCGATGTCCTTGCCGGCCTCGATGGCATCCAGGGTCGGCAGCAGCCCGACCGCTCCGACCACCGCCGACACTGTCATGTCGGCCTCCTCGCATACCGCCACCCGGCTGAGGCCTTCAGGGCCGCAGTGAATCCGGCCGCGATATTCCCCGGGCAGGGCATCGGCGAGCCTGGCTGCCGCTTCCTCGTCGGCAACGGCAACGCACCGGGGAGCGAATTCCGCCACCTGCCGCCGCAATTGGTCGATGTTGGAACCCGCCGCCAGGCCGGCGACCCGGAACCGGTCCGGGAACTGGCGGATCACCGCCAGCACATTCCTGCCGATGGAACCGGTCGAGCCGAGCAGAGTGATTGTTTTCATGGCAGCATGCCGAAATAAAGAAGAAAATAGAGCACGGGACCGGTGATCAGCAGGCTGTCGATCCGATCGAGGACGCCGCCGTGGCCGAACAGAAGGGTGCCGGAATCCTTGAAACCCGCGGAACGCTTGATCACCGACTCGGTCAGGTCTCCCGCAATACTGAAAAGACAGAGCGGAACGGCGACAGCCAGGATCAGGAAGGGATTGCTCTCAGGCAGAAAAACAAGGGCGGTCCCCATGGCGCACAGTGAACCGGCAATAATGCCCCCGATCGCCCCCTCCACGGTTTTCCCCGGGCTTATATGGGGACAGAGCTTGCGCCGGCCCAGCGTTCGGCCGACATAGTAGGCCCCAGTATCCCCACCCGCGGTCACTGCCGTCAGCACCAGCAGCCATGCCACTCCCTGCGGCAGGGTGCGGATCAGAACCAGGTGGGCCAGACACAGGCTGATGTAGACGGTCCCGAGACAGCTGCAGCAGAGATAGTGGAGCCCGTTTTCCAGGCGGCGGTACAACCAGAGGACCAGCAGAATCGAACCCAGCAGGCTGACGATCAGCGCGGCATGAAACATGTGCGGCTGCGGCAGTACTACCGCCAGGACGGGAACGAGGCTGACGGTGACAAACAGCCAGCGCGACAGCCCGGGAGCCTCGGCAAAGGTCATGCGGTAATATTCCCGCAGTCCGAGGGCGGCGGTACCGACAATCAGCAGCCAGAACAGCGAGGCTGACCCGGCGATGAGGATCAGAACCCACAACGCTGTCATAACCAGACCGGGAACAAAGCGCTTCACAATGATTATCCCTTTCGGAGCTGGGCGCCGGTTTTGCCGAATCGTCTCTGCCTGAGGCCGTAGTTCCGAATCGCTTCAAGAAACTCCTCCCGGCCGAAATCAGGCCATTTTACCTCCGTAAAGTACAGTTCCGCATAGGAAGCCTGCCACAGCAGGAAATTGGACAGCCTGTTTTCCCCGCCCGTGCGGATGAAGAGGTCCGGATCCGGCTGCCCGCCGGTGTACAGATGATCACTTAGCTTCTGTTCGTCCAGGTCTTCGACCGACAGCGTTCCCGCAACGCATTGGGCCGTCAGTTCCCGGACGGCACGGATGATCTCGCTGCGGCTGCCGTAACTCAGGGCCAGATTCAGCGTCATCGCCCTGCATCCGAAAGTGGCCTCAATGGCCTTGGCCAGGGCAGCCTGCACCTCGACGGGCAGGTTTTGATGTTCCCCCAGGCACCGCAGGCGGATGTCGTTGCGGAGCATGTTTTCCTGTTCTGAATCAAGATAGGACTTCAGCAGGGTCATAAGACCCCTGACTTCAATGGAGGGGCGGCGCCAGTTTTCCGTGGAGAAGGCATACAGGGTCAGATACCGAATGCCGATTTCCCTGGCCGTTTCGACAACGGTGCGAACCGACCTGACGCCGGCCTGGTGGCCGAACAGGCGGGGCCGTCGCCTTTCTTCAGCCCAGCGGCCGTTCCCGTCCATGACAATGGCGACATGTCCTGGAATCTGCCCGGAATCGATGCTCGGCGCTTCACCCATGCTGTTCTGGCAAAGGAAATCCTTCACACTTCCATGACTTCCTTTTCCTTGCCGGCGGAAATCTCGTCAATTTTCCTGATAAAGCTGTCGGTCACCTTCTGGGCTTCGTCCTGCAGCCGAAACAAGTCGTCCTCTGAAATTTCCTTGTCCTTTTTCATGTTCTTCAGGCTGTCATTGGCCTCCCGGCGGATATTGCGGACCGCAACCCTGAACTCTTCGGATATTTTCCTGACCTGCTTGACGAGCTCCTTGCGCCGTTCCTCGGTGAGCTGAGGAATATTGAGGCGTATGACCTTCCCGTCGTTGGAAGGGGTCAGGCCAAGGTCGGAAGAAAGAATGGCCTTTTCAACGGCCGACAACATCTGCGGGTCCCAGGGCTGAATAACGATCAACCTGCTCTCGGGGATGGTCAGAGTGCCGACCTGATTCAGGGGCATCTTTGTCCCGTAGGCATCAACGGTAATATCATCGAGCAGCGAAAGGGAGGCCCGTCCCGTCCTGATCTTGACCAGTTCCCTTTTCAGAGCGTCCACGCTGCTGTTCATCTTTTCGTTCAGCTGTTCGATTACTTCTCTTGACATCATCACTCCTCAGGCTGTGGTTGCGCGTACATTCCTGGACAGAGGAGGCACGCCGGCTCCAATCACCCCGCCGTGATCAGGGTGCCGATATCATCGCCGGCCGCCGCCCGGACTATGTTGCCGGGGATTTTCATGTTGAACACCAGAATGGGCAGCTTTTCCTCCCGGGCGAGGGAAATGGCCGAGGCATCCATCACCCGGAGATGCTGATGCAGGACCCGGGTGTAGTTCAGGCGGTCAAAGCGGACGGCATCCGGATTCTTTTCCGGATCCTGATCATAAACGCCGTCCACCCTGGTGGCCTTCATAACCACTTCGCACTCGATTTCCAGGGCCCGCAGGACAGAGGCGGTGTCGGTGGTGAAATAGGGATTGCCCGTCCCGGCCGCGAAGATGACTATCCGTCCTTTTTCCAGGTGCCGAATGGCCCGTCTGCGGATATACGGTTCACAGACGGTGTGCATGGGAATGGCGGACATGACCCGGGTCGGCATTGCTTCGTTTTCAAGGGCATCCTGCACGGCCAGGCTGTTGATCACCGTGGCCAGCATGCCCATGTTGTCAGCCGCCGCCCGTTCCATTCCCCTGACGGCGCCGGCAACACCGCGAAAGATATTGCCGGCCCCGATGACCAGGGCGAGCTGGACATTTCGCTCATGGACCGTTTTGACTTCTCGGGCCACATGGCTGATCATTTCCAGACTGATGCCGAACGAGCCGTCCCCCATCAAAGCCTCGCCGCTCAGTTTGAGCAGGATGCGCTTATATTTCACCCGGTGTTCCTCCGTTTGTCAGTCTTCCGGACCTTGCCTCCCGTCCGGCCATCGTTTTGTTGCCGAACCGTCCTCAAGCGCCTATCTGAAACCGCACGAACCGTTTGATGGAAATGTTTTCGCCCATTTTGGCAATGAGCTCATTGAGCAGATCCTGGATCGTCAGGTCGGGATTCTTGACAAATTTCTGCTCCATGAGACATATCTCGGCCATGAACTTGTCGATCTTGCCGCTCACTATCTTGTCGACAATATTTTCCGGCTTGCCCGATTCAAGGGCCTGGGCCTTGTAAATCTCCCGTTCCCGTTCAATCAGTTCGGCCGGCACTTCCTCCCTGGTCACGGCGACGGGATTGGATGCGGCGATGTGCATGGCGACATCCCTGGCAAAGGCGACGAAGTCATCGGTTTTGGCGACGAAATCCGTTTCGCACCCCACTTCGACCAGGACGCCCAGCTTGGCGCCGGCATGGATATAGCTTTCCACAACTCCCTGGCTGGTCGCACGGTCCGCCCTTTTCCGGGCAACCGCCAACCCTTTCTGGCGCAGGAGATCGATCGCCTTTTCCATATCTCCCGCCGTTTCGGTAAGGGCCTTTTTGCAGTCCATCATGCCGGCATTGGTCTTGTCACGCAGTTCTTTGACCATCTGGCTTGTAATATTCACGCTGTTCTCCTTTATGGTGTAAATTCGAATAGGCAGGAGGGACCCTCGGGCCCCTGCACTGTCTGCCGGAGGCGGGTCTGTCTATTCCTCGGCCAGGGGCGGTTCCGCGCTTTCCTTGCCCGCAGCCGTCTCTTCAACGGATTCGGCCTGCATGGCGGCTTCCATCTCCTCGACCCCAACTTCTTCCTCTTCGCCTCGTCGGGCCTTGCCCTCCAAAACAGCCTCGGCAACCAGGGAGGAGATAAGCTTGATCGACCTGATGGCATCGTCATTTCCCGGGATGAGATAATCGATGCCGTCGGGGTCGCAGTTCGTGTCGGTCAGGGCGATGACCGGGATATTCAGTTTATTGGCCTCGCTGACGGCAATTTCCTCGTTCTTCGGATCAATGATGAACAGGGCGTCCGGCAGGGTGCGCATCTGCTTTATTCCGCCGAGGTTGCGGTTCAGCTTGCCGAGCTCCTTGTCCATCATGAGGATTTCCTTTTTCGGAAACCGATTGATGGTACCGTCTTCTTTCATGGCCTCAATTTTTTTCAACCGGTCGACGGACAGCCTGATGGTCTGAAAATTGGTCAGCATGCCGCCGAGCCAGCGATAGTTGATATAGGGCATGCCGCACCGCTCCGCCTCCTGGGTGATGATGTCCTGGGCCTGTCTTTTGGTGCCGACAAAAAGGAGGGTGCCTCCCCCGGCGACAAGGTCAATGGCAAACTCGTACGCCCGTCTGAATTGCCGCATGGTGGCGTCAAGGTTGATGATATAGATGCCGTTGCGGGGTCCGTAGATGTACGGCTTCATCTTGGGATTCCATCTTCTGGTCTGATGGCCGAAATGAAGTCCTGCCTCGAGCATCTGTCGCATGGTTACCTGTGTCATGATCCTTCCTCCGATAGGTTTATGGTTGTTCCTCCATCCCTGGGCCCGATCCTGACAAGGACACCAAAGGGCGATAGCGGGATGTGCGTGGTTGCCCGGGATTCCGCCCCGGGGTAAAAATTAACTGCAAACTTTCTTTTTACCACAGCCCTTGCAATATTTCAATATATTCGCCGCAGGAACAGCCGATCGCAGCGCTGGGGGGCGGGGAATATGACAGTGAGGCAGTGCGGCCGGGGAGCCTGAACCGGCAGGAACGGAACTACCTGGACCGCAGCGGCGAGGGACCGCCGAGAACATGGAGCAGCCATTCGAATCCGAATTTCAGCAGCTCCTCGTCTTCGCGCTCAATGCGCCGCCGCCTGTTCCTGTCCAGGGCAAATTGCTGCAACAGGCGGTGTTGGGAGGCATATGCGCGGAAATCATCGATATTATAGCAGACCATGAAAGCCAGCTGCTGCAGGGGACCGGCAGCGCCCTCTCCCTGCCAGGGGTTGGAGGCGAAAAAGGCATCGATCTCGGCCCAGAGGTCGCCCATCAGGTTGTATTCATAGAGCATCTGTTCCCGTTCCCACCGGTCAAGGGTGTAGGCATTCCGTTCGCCGTGGCCCAGGCAGTAGACATGATGGGTCATGAAGTAATGGGCGCGAAGACGGGTCTCTCCCTCCCTCTTCTCCACCGCCCGTTCCAGGGGATACGTCCTGCAGGCCGTCGGCCTGTCGGGATAGACCGAACATCCCTTTTCATCCAGAAATGGGCAGGTATGCTCATCATCATCGCCCATGTTCAGCATGACCGAAGGAAAAAAAGGATGACTACCGGGCGCGAGGCGGACGTGTTTTCTCAGAAAAAGAGCGGAATGCATGTTGAGAGCGGACTTGAGCCGGAGGACATCGTAGGGGTACAGGTACAATTCCAGCCGGCGGCAGCAGATCTTGAAACATCCGACATCGGGATGGCAGCGAAACTGAAAGGGCTCCGGGCCGATCACCGTGCGGCCCTCGGGAATCAATTCCTGATCGGGGAGATTGCTGGGCATCGGTAAAAACAAAAAGCTGATATGGCCCGAGCCCTATCAGCTTTTCCTTCACATGATCTTCGGACGATTTCCGGCACTATTCCTCAACCGCCTGTTCGACGTCTTCATACCCGACCAGTTCGAGAATCGCCATGGGAGCGGCATCACCAAGCCGGTTGCCGGTGCGGATGATCCGGGTATAGCCTCCCTGCCGGTCGGCATACTGGACGCTGATCAGGTCAAACAGCTTAGCCACCACGTCCTTGCTCTGAATATACGAATAGGCCTGCCGCCTGGAATGCAGGCCGCCCTGCTTGGCGAGGGTGATCATCTTGTCAGCGACCCGGCGGGCCTCTTTGGCCCTGGGGACCGTGGTGACAATACGTTCGTGCTCGAACAGGGAAGTCACCATGTTCCGGAGCATTGCCTTGCGATGTGATGCGGTGCGGCCCAGTTTACGGCCGGCCTTTCTATGTCTCATTGTCCTGTCCCTAAAAACGTAATCCGTTAATTTGCCGTTATCGAAAAGGAAAGGGGGATATCAGGCCTCGTCTTCCTTTTCCTCCCGCTGATCAGGGGGCACCCATCCCTCGATATTCATCCCCAGGGAGAGATTGTGCTCCGCCAGCAGGGCTCTGATTTCATTCAGAGATTTGCGCCCGAAATTTTTGGTTTTGAGCATCTCCGCATCGGTCTTCTGCACCAGTTGCCCGATATACTGGATCTTGGCATTTTTCAGACAATTGGCGGAACGAACGGACAACTCAAGGTCATCGACATCCTTGTCAAGGAACGAGGGATACTTATCCTTATCCTCTCCTCCGCCTTCTTCTTCGTCGGGCTCCGCGGACTCCTCGTCGAAATTGATGAAGATGGTCATCTGGTCCTTGAGTATTTTCGCCGCGAAGGCCAAGGCGTTTTCCGGGGTGATGCTGCCGTCGGTCTCCAGTTCGATGGTCAACCGGTCATAGTCGGTCTGCTGGCCGACGCGGGCCTGGCTGACAACATACTGGATGCGCTTGATGGGGGAAAACACCGAATCAATAGGTATGACGCCGATGGGCTGGTCTTCGGTCTTGTTCAGCTCAGCCGGCCGGTACCCCTTGCCCCATTTTACTTCAAGCTCGGCCCTGAACCGTGTATCGCCGGTTATGGTGCAGATCGGCAGCTCGGGGTTCATGACCTCCACATAGGGTTCGCCGTTGATGTCGCCGGCGGTGACCACGCCGGGGCCTTTCTTGTCGATAATCACCGTCTGGGAATCGGAATGATTCAGTTTGAGCCGGACCTGCTTGAAGTTCAGGATGATCTCGGCGAGATCCTCATGAATGCCGTTAATGGTGGTAAATTCATGCAGGGCGTTGTCCACCTTGATCGAAGTAATCGCCGCGCCCCGTATGGTCGACAGCAGTATCCGGCGCAGGGAATTGCCGATGGTGGTGGCGAAGCCACGCTCCAGGGGCTGGCAGACAAACTTGCAGTACCTGTTGGTGCGGGTCTCCTTGCTGATCTCGATCCGCTCAGGACGAATGAGTTCGTGCCAGTTTTTATAAAACGGGATTTCTTCCATGATTTGCTGTGCCATGCTCTACCTGACGGTTAATGTTACTTGGAGTACAGCTCGACAATCAACTGTTCCTGAATCGGCATTGTTACCTCTTCCCTGCCGGGCAGGGATCTGACCGTTCCCTGGAAGTTGGGGGCGTCAAGTTCGAGCCATCCGGGCACACCTCTGCGGGCCACACCCTCGAGATTGTCGATGATGACTTCATTCTTCCTGCTCTTTTCCTTCAGGGAGACAACATCATCCACCGCAACCTGGTACGACGGGATATTGACCTTGCGGCTGTTCACCAGAAAATGATTGTGGCGGACGAGCTGCCGGGCCTGGTTCCTGGAGCCGGCGAAACCAAGGCGGTAGACAACATTGTCCAGGCGCCGTTCAAGCATCATGATCAGATTGTCGCCGGTAACGCCCTTTGCTTGTTCCGCCTTGAAGAAAAAATTACGGAACTGGCCTTCCAGCATGCCGTACATATGCTTGACTTTCTGTTTTTCCCGTAACTGAACGGCATAGTCGGACATTTTTCTGAACCTGTTCTGACCATGCTGCCCCGGCGCATAGGATCGCCGTTCAAAAGCGCATTTATCGGAATAACACCGTTCCCCCTTGAGAAATAATTTCAGATTTTCCTGTCTGCACAACCTGCAGGATGCTTCTGTGTATCTGGCCAACTTATACCTCCGTGATGAGTCGGCTGCGGCCCGTCATGCCGGTTTGACCGGTCGCGGGCCCGCCGTGGAAAATTTACGGCGCTTCTTATACTCTTCTGCGCTTGGGGGGCTTGCAGCCGTTGTGAGGGACTGGCGTTATATCGCTTATTTTGCTCACTTCGACTTCGGCCGTCGTAAGTGCGCGGAGCGCGGCTTCCCGGCCGGGGCCGGGGCCTTTGACACGCACTTCAACCTTACGTATACCGTTTTCCTTTGCCTTGGCAACCGCATCGGCCAGGGCGTTCTGAGCCGCAAAGGGCGTCGACTTCCGGGACCCCTTGAACCCTATGACCCCGGCGCTGGACCAGGAGAGGACATTTCCCTGCCGATCGGCAATCGTCACCAGGGTGTTATTGAAGGTTGAATAAATGGAAACAATTCCTTCGGGGACATTCTTTTTTTCTTTCCGTTTAACCTTCCCGGCGGTTTTTTTCTGCTTTGCCATGACTGCTCCGTATTATCTCCTTCCACGGTATTCAACGTGGAAGATCAAGGTTCACTATTTTTTCTTGACCGCCGGTCCGCGCCGCGGTCCTTTGCGTGTGCGGGCATTGGTCTTGGTTCTCTGGCCGTTGCAGGGCAGTCCGAGGCGATGGCGGCGGCCCCGGTAACATCCAAGGTCGGTGAGGCGTTTTATATCCATGGACACCTCACGTCGTCTGTCGCCCTCGACCATGTACCCGGATTCAATGATCTTTCTGATCTTGGTGATCTCGTCGGCGCTGAGGTCGTCACTGTTCATCTGATAGGGAAGGTCCGCCTTATCAAGTATTTCCCGGGCGGAGGACAGTCCTATACCGAAAATATAGGTCAACGCCCTGTCCAGATGCTTGTTTTTCGGTAAATCTACACCAGCTATACGTGCCAAGAGCTTACTCCTTTTTGCAATTCAGTTCCGGGTTGTCTGTCTACCCCTGACGCTGCTTATGTTTTTTGTTCTTGCAACTGACTCGGACCGTACCTCTTCGCTTGAGCACCTTGCAGTCGCTGCACATTTTTTTTACCGATGACCGTACTTTCATCGCCGTCCTCCCGGGCAATTTGCCAACGTTCTGCGTCTATTTTTTTCCGCCTTTGGAACGGAACGTCACTCTGCCCCGTGTGAGATCATACGGAGAGAGTTCAATGGTTACCCGGTCTCCGGGTAAGATTTTTATATAATGCATCCGCATTTTACCAGAGATATGCGCAAGCACCTTGTGGCCGTTATCAAGTTCGACGCGGAACATCGCGTTTGGCAACGGTTCTATGATGGTGCCTTCCACTTCTATGGCATCTTCTTTGGACATACTCCACAACCTCTAAAAAAAATCGATCAGCACAAAAAGAAGAAATATATCTAAATTACGTTATTTTTTCAACCACTTTTTCGGGGAGATGCCGCGCGCAAACGAGTGGCTCCCTTCATGTCTCCGGAACGGCGCTGAGGACGAACGGCCCTTTATCCGTGGCGGCAACCGAATGCTCGAAATGTGCCGAAGGCTTTCGGTCCGCGGTCACGACGGTCCAGTTGTCTCCCAGTACCTTGACCTTGGATGTTCCGGCATTGACCATCGGTTCAATTGCCAGGACCATCCCTTCAACGATCCGCGGCGACGGACGGTTGTCCTGCACATAATTTGGGACCTCGGGACTCTCGTGCAGATTTGTGCCGATTCCGTGGCCGACAAACTGACGAACGACGGCAAAGCCGTTCTTCTCCACATGAGCCTGAATCGCCCTGGATATATCGGCGACCCTGTTGCCGACCCGAACATGGGCGATGGCATGATCGAGCGACTCCCGGGTCACCCGCACCAGTTTTTCCTTTTGCGGGGAGATACTGCCAACCGGGATGGTCACGGCCGCGTCGCCGTAAAAACCCTGATATCGGACACCGAAATCCACACTGACGATATCGCCTTCCCGCAGAATCACTTTTTTGGAAGGAATGCCGTGGACCACCTCCTCGTTGATCGAGACGCACAGGCTTCCCGGAAATCCTCTGTAACCCTTGAAAGCAGGCTCGGCATGATGATCCCGGCAGTATTCCTCCGCCCATTGGTCCAGTCGCAAAGTCGACAACCCGGGTCGAACCTGATGTTGCAGGAGCCGCAGAACCCCGGCGACAATCTGATTCGCCTCGAACATGATACCAATCTCTTCGGGCGTTTTGACGGTTATGGTTTTTTCCTGATCCGTCATGGTCCTGTTATCCGCGTCGCCCTCTGATCCGACCTGCCTTGAGAAATCCCTCATAATTGCGCATGACCAGGTGGGACTCTATCTGAGAAATCGTATCGATGGAAACACCGACCACGATGAGCAGCGCCGTGCCGCCGAAATAAAACGGGATGTTGAACTTGCTGATCAACAACGTCGGCATGATGCAGACCGCACTGAGATAGATTGCCCCGACAACGGTCAACCGGGTCAGGACCTTATCGATGAACTCGGAGGTCTTCTTGCCCGGACGGATCCCCGGAATAAATCCCCCGTTTTTCTTCAGGTTTTCGGCGACATCGTCCGGTTTGAAGGTCACGGCCGTGTAAAAGAAACAGAAAAAGACGATAAAGCCGGTAAAAATTATATAATAATATACTGTTCCGGGCGACAGGGCGGCCGAGACCTTCTGAACCCAGTCTATCTGGAGAAAGCTGCCGATGGTTGCCGGGAACATCATTATCGAAGAGGCGAAAATGGGTGGGATGACCCCGGAAATATTGATTTTGAGCGGCAGATGGCTGGACTGGCCGCCGTAGACCCTTCTGCCCACCACTCGTTTGGCGTATTGAATGGGAATCCGCCTCTGAGCCGTTTCGACAAAGATGATGAAAGCAACAATGGCGATCATCATGACCAGGAGAATAGGCAGGAAGATAACCGCCAGTTCACCGGCCTTGACCAGCTGGATGGTATTGCCGATGGCGGCGGGCATCCGCGCCACAATGCCGGCAAAGATGATCAGCGATATGCCGTTGCCGATTCCCCGTTCCGTCATCTGCTCGCCGAGCCACATGATGAACGCCGTGCCGGAAGTCAGGGTCAGCATGGTCATCAGCTTAAAGTGCAGCCCCGGCACCATGACGATGGGTTCGCCGCTCGGCCCTGCCATCCCCTCCAGACCGGTGGCGATGAACATACTCTGGATGAGGCTGAGGCCGATGGTTCCATAGCGGGTGTACTGGGTGATCTTGCGACGGCCGGCCTCTCCTTCCTTTTTCAGCTGCTCCAGCTGGGGGACGACCACGGTCAGCAGTTGAAAGATGATCGAGGCGCTGATATACGGCATGATGCCCAGCGCAAAAATGGAAAAGTTTTCCAGCGCCCCGCCGGAAAACATGTTGAACATCCCGAACAGTGTGTCGGCATTCTGCTTGAAAAATGCGGCCAGGGCCTCACCATTGATACCGGGAGTAGGTATCTGAACACCCATCCTGTATACCATCAGCATCAGGAGGGTAAAAATGATCCTCTTCCGCAGTTCGGGAATACTTGCCGCGCTGGCGAGACCGCTCATCCGGTTATTCCTTTACCGATCCGCCGGCCGCTTCGATCTTTGCCCTGGCGCCGCTGCTCACGCGGTCGACGTCAAGGATGATGGCCGCGGTAATGTCTCCGTTGGCCAGCACCTTGACCATGCCGTCCGACGCTTTGATCAGGCCGGCCTCCATCAGCGTTGCCCGATCCACGGTCGTGCCTTTTTCAAACCGGTTCAGGTCGCGCAACGAGACAATGGCGAATTCCTTTTTGAAGATGTTGGTGAATCCTCTCTTGGGGAGACGGCGGTGCAGCGGCATCTGGCCGCCCTCAAAACCCGGGCTGCGCGTATAGCCGCTCCGGGCCCCGGCGCCCTTGTGGCCTCGCGTCGCGGTCCTGCCGTGACCGCTTCCCTGGCCGCGGCCAACGCGCTTCTTGTTGCGGCGTGATCCCTCCGACGGGGAAAGATTGTTCAGCGTCAGCATCGTTATTCCTCCACCCGCACCAGGTGCATGACCTTATTCAGCATCCCCCGGATTTCCGGGGTATTCTTCCTGGTAACGGTCTTGTTCATTTTCGTCAGGCCGAGGCCGGTCAGCGTTGCCCTGATCTTCCGGTTGCTGCCGATGCAGCTCTTCACCTGGGTAATCTTGATCGTATCAGTCATTATTCCACCTGTTCATTAGCAGCGGCGGCTTCAGGCCACCATCTCGTCGACCTTCAGACCACGGAGCCGGGCAATCTCTTCGGCCGAGCGCAGTTTTCGCAAGCCGTCCATGGTCGCCTTGACCAGGTTGTGCGGATTGTTGGATCCGAGACACTTGGTAAGGATATTCTGCACGCCCGCAGCTTCCAGGACAGCACGGACGGCGCCGCCGGCAATGACACCGGTGCCGTCGGAAGCCGGTTTCAGCATGACCGTGCCGGATTTGAATTTCCCGTTTATTGCATGCGGGATGGAAACGTCGGTCAGCGCAACCCGCTGCATGTCCTTTTTGGCACTTTCCACGCCTTTACGAATAGCTTCGGGCACCTGATTGGCTTTGCCGAGTCCATAGCCGACCATCCCTTTTCCGTCACCGACCACGACAATTGCACTGAAGCTGAAGCGGCGGCCGCCTTTCACAACCTTGGCGACCCTGTTGATATACACAATTTTTTCTATGAGCTCTTCCTGGTTGCCTTCTTTAGCCCGTTTAAAATCAGCCAAGTAACACCCCCGTGATATTAGTGTTCAGAAATGAATATACTCTCTTGGTCAAAAATCAAGTCCGCCGTGGCGAGCCCCATCGGACACTGCCTTGACCCGGCCATGGTACAGATTGCCGCCGCGGTCGAAGACCACCCGGGTAATCCCCGAATTTTTCGCCCTTTCGGCAATCATTTCGCCCACTTTCCTCGCCTGGGCGACCTTGCCCTTGACATCGGTCCCGTCAAAACCCTTGTCCTTGGTTGACATGGTCACCAGGGTTGCATGCTTTGTGTCGTCTATGATCTGCACGTATATATGCCGGTTGCTCCTGAAAATACACATCCGTGGTCTTTCCGGAGTACCGGCTATCTTGGTCCGAATACGTTTGATGCGCTTTTTCCGTGCGACTGCTTTTGGATTTGTCTTCGCCATTGCCTACCACCAGATTAGTTGTTATTTCGCGCCGGCTTTTCCGACTTTCCGGACTATGTGCTCGCCCTCGTAGCGAATACCCTTGCCTTTATAGGGTTCGGGTTTTCTGACCGCCCTGATCCGGGCGGCGGTCAGACCCAGCAGTTCCTTGTCGATCCCGCCCAGGGTGATCAGGTTATTTTTATCAACCTCGGCGGAAATTCCCTCCGGCAGTATGAAATCAACCGGATTGGAATAGCCGACATTGAGGGTCAGGACCGACTTTTCCACCTTGGCCCGGTAGCCGACTCCTTCAACTATCAGCTTCTTCTCGAAGCCCTTGTCCACCCCGACGATCATGTTGTTGAGCAGCGTTCTGGTCAGACCCCAGAAGGCGTTAATCCGCTTGCCCGCACCTCTGGGGGAGACAATCAGAACATCGTTCTCCTGTTTGAGATCGATTTCGGGGCGGATAGTGCGCTCAAGCGACCCCTTGCCGCCGGTAACCTTGACGTGATTTTCTTTTATCTCAACCTTGACTCCCTTGGGCACGGGAATCGGTTGTTTGCCGATTCTGGACATGATTGTTCTCCTGTCGTCAACCCTGTTGCGTTACCAAACCTCGCACAGCAGTTCGCCGCCGATGTTCATGCTGCGCGCATCCCTGTCGGTCATGATGCCGCGCGAAGTCGTGAGAATGGCAACGCCAAGTCCGCTCATCACCTTGGGAATGCGGCCCGTTTTGCTGTACTGGCGCAGCCCCGGCTTGCTGATCCGCCGTATCCCGGTTATAATCTTTTCATTTTTGGGACCGTACTTCAGATCGATCTTCAGCACGCCCTGCACGCCTTTGTCGAGTATGTGGTAATCGTTGATATACCCTTCCTGCTTGAGGACCTTGGCCACACCCACCTTGATTTTTGACAACGGCACCTCAACAGAATCATAATGGGCCATGACGCCGTTCCTGATTCGTGTAAGCATATCCGCCAACGGATCACTCATAGACATATTTTCACCATTCAATCAAATTGAAAATTTGTGTTCATCCACCTGTCCGATGACTCATCGTACATGGCTTACCAGCTTGATTTGGTCACGCCGGTAATTTCGCCCTGCGAGGCCAGTTTTCTGAAACATAACCTGCACATGCCGAATTTTCTGATATAGGCCCGCGGCCGCCCGCATAATGGACACCGGTTGTATTCCCGGACCTTGAACTTTTGCTGACGCTTCGCCTTGGCAATGAGTGATTTTTTTGCCACTGCTTCCTCCTGATTAAATCAATTCCCGTTGACGGTCACGACCCGCAGGCCGCCATTATTTTTTTATTTCCGGAACGGCATGCCCAGCCCGCTGAGCAGCTCGTACGCCGCATCGTCGGATTTGGCCGACGTCACTATACTGATATTCAACCCCCGGATTTTATCGATCTTGTCATAATCGATTTCCGGAAAAATAATCTGCTCCTTGATGCCCATGGAAAAATTCCCCCGGCCATCAAAGCCCTTGGGAGATACGCCGCGAAAGTCTCGCACCCGGGGCAGGGCAATATTGATCAGCCGTGACAGGAAATCGTACATCCGCTCGTGCCGCAGCGTGACCCGGCAGCCAATGGGCATGCCCTCGCGCAGCTTGAAAGTGGCGATGGACTTCCTGGCCCTGGTGACAACGGCTTTCTGGCCGGCGATCAAGGTCAGCTCATTGGCCGCATTTTCAACAACCTTAGGATTCTGCACCGCTTCTCCCAGGCCCATGTTCAAGACAACCTTCTCGATCCTGGGTATCTCCAGGGTGTTGGTATAGCCGTATTTCTCCTGAAGCTGCGGCCTGCAGGTGGTTTCGTAATATTCTCTCAGTGTTCCCATTTTTTACTCCAGAACAGCAGGGGTCCTACTTCTTCGAGGTTTCAATGGTTGCACCGCAACTCTTGCAAACCCTTACCTTTGTCCCGTCTTCCAGAAATTTCTTCCCGATTCTGACCGTTTTGGCACATTCCGGACAAATCAGCATCAGGTTTGATATATGAACGGGCGCCTCTTTTTCCACAATCTGGCCTGACTGCGTCGCATTCTTCGGCTTCATATGCCGTTTGATCATGTTGATGCGTTCGACAACCGCCTTGTCGGCCTTTCTGTCAATCTTCAGGATCTTTCCGACACGGCCCTTGTCCTTGCCTGCGATGACTTCCACCTTATCGTTGACCCGCAAACTCGTCTGTCCTTGCCGCATTGTTTCCACCTCGTTGAATCGAACGGAGACACCCTTCCCCATCGCCGGGCGACGGGTTTAGAGTACCTCCGGTGCGAGTGATATAATTTTCATGAAACCGAGAGAGCGCAGCTCCCGGGCCACCGGTCCGAATATCCGGGTGCCGATTGGGTCTCCGCTGCCGGAGAGCAGCACAGCGGCATTCTCGTCAAAACGCACCGTCGTGTCCTCGGGCCGCTGGATCTCCTTGCTTGTTCGCACAACCACCGCATCAAGGACATCCCCCTTTTTGACTTTGGCATGGGGAATGGCTTCCTTGACGGTCACGACAATGACATCGCCGATGCTTGCGTAGCGCCGCTTTGTGCCGCCGAGCACGCGTATGCACAGAACTTTCTTGGCACCGGAATTATCGGCGACATTCAGTATTGTTTCCGTTTGTATCATGATCTCACCTGGTGAACTTCCTGTTGCGGAGCGTTTTTCTCCGGCACCCAACCCGCCGGATCAGGCCGCTCTCTGCACAATATTTTTTACCCGCCAGCACTTATTTCTGCTCAGCGGGCGACATTCCTCAATCAGGACGATATCGCCGACATTACACTCGTTGGCGGGATCATGGGCCATGTATTTCACCCGACGGCGAATAAACTTTCCGTAGAGCTTGTGCCGCACTTTCCGCTCGACGAGGATAACAATGCTCTTGTCCATCGCGTTGCTGATAACGGCCCCTTGGCGCGTCTTTCTTGTCTTTTTTTCCTCACTCATGCTTTCCGGTCCAGTCAATAATTGTTGAATCCGTTCAATCAGCCTCGGGCCTGCTCTTTCAAAATCGTCCGCACCCGGGCAATATCCCGGCGCAACTGTGCAAGCCGGGCCGGGTTTTCCAGACGGCGGATGCCGTGCTGAAACTTCAGTTTGAAATAATCCTCGCGGAGGTCCCGTTCTTTCTTGGCCAGATCATCGGGACCCATGTTGCGTAATTCTTTTGCCTTCATATTCGTGCATTCCTTGAGATCACTTTGGTCGCAAAAGGCAGCTTGTAGCTGGCAAGGGTGAGGGCCTCCAGGGCGAGTTCTTCCGGGATGCCGCTCAATTCGTAGAGAATCCGGCCGGGCTTGATCACCGCCACCCAGTATTCCGGCGCACCCTTCCCTTTCCCCATCCGGGTTTCGGCTGGTTTCTTGGTGATGGGCTTGTCGGGAAACACCCGTATCCACATTTTCCCGCCACGCTTGATTTTCCTGTTGATCGCCACGCGGGCCGCTTCAATGTGGGCAGAACTCATGCGGCCGCATTCAACCGCCTTCAGGGCATAATCGCCGAAGCTGATATCCGAGCCGCGCAGAGCAGTCCCTCTCATGCGTCCCTTGAACTGCTTTCTGTGTTTTACTTTCCGTGGACTTAACATCTTTTCTCGCTCCTTGTGCAGGATGCGCACCGGGGCAGGCCCGCAGCCGCTTCGCCCCGCTTCGCTTCACCCTACTGTTGTGCCAGTTCCATCATCTGGGCATCGTCCAGAACTTCACCCTTGAAAATCCAGACCTTGACCCCGATGATTCCGTAGGTTGTCTTTGCCTCGGCCGTGCCGTAATCTATATCGGCCCGCAGGGTATGCAGCGGCACGCGCCCTTCCTTGAACCATTCGGTCCTCGACATTTCCGCGCCGCCGAGACGGCCGGAGCAGGAAATCTTGATCCCCTGCACCCCGAAGCGGAGGGCGGAATTAATGGATTTTTTCATGGCCCGGCGGAAGGCAATGCGCCGCTCAAGCTGCATGGCGATATTCTCGGCAACCAGTTGAGCATCGGCTTCAGGACGCCGCACCTCCTGGATATCAATCAGGCACTCCCTGCCGAACTGCCGCTCGATATCGGTTTTCAGATTCTCTATCTCGGCGCCCTTCTTGCCGATGACAATGCCGGGACGGGCCGTGAAGAGCTTGATCCGGAGCTTCTCGCCGGTGCGCTCGATTATGATCCTCGAAACGCCCGCGTGGTACAGGCGTTTTTTCAGATACTTCCGAATTTCCTGATCTTCATACAGGTTGCGGGAGTAATCTTTCCCCGCGTACCAGATGGATTCCCATGTGCGGGTGATGTTGAGCCGCAATCCGACGGGATTAACTTTCTGCCCCAAGGTTGTCCTCCGTTCAAACTATCCGTTGATTTCAGTTCCGCTCTTGCAGTTTCGAACCATCACGCTTCATCTACCACCACGGTGATATGGCTGGTCCGCTTCAGTATCCGTGTTGCCCGTCCCATGGCCCGCGGCCGGAACCGCTTGAGCATGGGGCCTCCGTCAACCATTATGCTCTTGATATACAGCGTATCGGTATCGACCTTTTCCGTCTGGATGGCATTGGCGACGGCGGATTCGATCACTTTTCGCAGAATGCGCGCCCCTTTTTTCGGCATGAACTTCAGAGTGGTGATTGCCGTATCCGCATCCATGCCACGCACCACATCGGCCACAAGTCTCGCTTTCTGTGGTGATATCCGAATATATTTGGCCACGGCCCTTGTTTCCATTGCTGTTCTCCTCACCGCTTCCAGTCACACGGCGGCGTTATGTTAGCGTTTTGCCTTCTTGTCGGCGGCATGTCCGTAATAGGTCCTGGTCGGAGAAAACTCGCCGAGCTTATGCCCGACCATGTTTTCGGAGACATATACCGGGATGAACTTCTTGCCGTTATGGACGGCAAAGGTGAGGCCGACCATTTCAGGGGTAATGTCGGACCTCCGGGACCATGTCTTAATGACCTTGCGCGACCCTGTTTCCTGGGCATTTCTCACCTTCCTGAGCAGGTGATCGTCAACAAACGGACCTTTTTTGACAGAACGGGACATTATTCAATTCTCCTGCGCTTACTTCTTGCGTTGTGTAACGATATCGCTGTCAGAGGGTTTGCGGCCCCTGGTCTTGTATCCCTTGGTCGGCACGCCCCATGGGGTGCATGGATGACGGCCGCCGGAGCTCTTGCCCTCGCCGCCGCCCATCGGATGATCAATGGGGTTCATGGCCACGCCGCGGACATGGGGCCGTTTTCCCTTCCACCGGTTGCGGCCGGCCTTGCCCAGTTTGATGCTGGCGTGTTCGGTGTTGCCGACCTGGCCGATGCAGGCCCGGCAGTCCTTGTTGAATTTCCGTACTTCACCGGACGGCAGCTTGACCAGGACATGATTGCCCTCTTTGGCCATGAGCTGCGCCGCGGTGCCGGCGCTCCTGACCATCTGGGCCCCCTTGCCGATCTTCATCTCCACATTATGGATAATGGTGCCAAGGGGAATGTTGGTCATCGGCATGCAGTTGCCGGGCTTGATGTCAACATTGCTGCCGGCCATGACCTGGTCGCCGACCGACAGGCCGTTGGGGGCCAGAATATAGCTTTTCTCTCCGTCCAGATAGGAAAGCAGCGCTATATTCGCCGAGCGGTTCGGATCATATTCGATGGCGATAACCTTGGCGGACACTCCGGTCTTGTTCCGTTTCCAATCGATCAGGCGGTATTTCCGTTTATGACCGCCGCCGATATGGCGGGCCGTAATCCTGCCGTAGGAGTTGCGGCCGCCGCTCTTCTTCAATGGCCTGAGCAGGCTCTTTTCCGGTGCTTTATCTGCAACATCGGGCTGCAGCACGCTGACCTGGTGCCTTTTTCCCGCAGATGTCGGTTTATGGGTTTTAATAGCCATTGTTCTTCCCGTTACCTACCCTTGAAAATTGTGTACTTGATCATCAGTTGCCAAATGCGTCGAGCAGCATTGATGCCGTTACAGCTCTTCAAGGAAATTAATCGTTCCCTCGGACAGGGTGACATACGCCTTTTTCCAGTCCTTGGTCCTGCCAACCGACTTGATGCCGACGCGGCGTTTCCTTCCCTGAACCTTGGTGGTCCGGACGTGGCCTACCTTGACGTTGAACAGGCTTTCCACGGCCTGCTTGATTTCATACTTGTTGGCCCGGGGATCAACCTTCAGAACCACGGTGCCCTGGACTTCCTGGAGCAGGTTGCTCTTCTCCGTCAGGCAGGGGCTCTTGATTACCTCGTACAGATCCTTCATACCATCAACCTCTCTTCAAGCTGCGCAAGGGTTTCCTGTTCCAGCATCAGTTTGGAATACTTCAATATGTCATAGACATTCAGCCCTTCCGCCGGCATCACCTTATATCCGACTGCATTCCTGGCCGACAGGCTGACGGTTTTGTTGTCGCCGGCGGTCACCACCAGGCAATTGTCAAACTGGAAGTTGTTCATCACCTTGACGAACTCCCTGGTTTTGATCCCGTCCATGCTGAACTTGTCGAGAATCACCAGATTCCCTTCGCCGAAACGGGCACTCAAGGCCATGCGCAGCGCCAGCCGGCAAACCTTCTTGGGCAGCTTGTAACTGTAATCGCGGGGTTTCGGTCCGAAGGCGACTCCGCCTCCGCGCCAGAGGGGATTGGTCCTGGAGCCCGCACGGGCCCGGCCGGTTCCCTTCTGTTTCCATGGCTTGGCGCCGCCGCCGCTGACTTCTCCCCGTGTCTTCGTCGAAGCAGTCCCGCTGCGGCGATTGGCCCGCTGCATGCATACGACGTCGTGCAGAATTCCCTGCCGGACCGGGACGGCGAAAAGCTCGTCGTTCAGTTCCAGATCCCCAACCTTTTCGGCGGATGTATTTACAACTTCACAAAGTGCCATTTGCTTCTCCTCAAACAGCCGAAGGTTTATCCTTTGGTGTAAATCTTGATCAGGCCGTTTTTTGCCCCCGGCACGGCGCCTTTCACCAGCAGAATATGCTCATCTTCCCTGATGTCGACCACTTTCAGATTCTTCTGGGTCACAAGGGTGTTGCCCATCCGGCCCGGCAGCTTTCTGCCTTTGACCACCCGGCTCGGCCAGGCGCTGCTGCCGATGGAGCCGGGAGCACGGTGAAACATCGACCCGTGCGTGGCGCGCCCCCCGGCGAATCCGTGACGCTTGACGACACCCTGGAAGCCGCGTCCCTTGGACTTGCTGGACACATCCACATTGTCGCCGATATGGAGCAATTCCTTGACGGTAACCTGCTGTCCCAGTTCATACGCTTCGGGGTCGTTGACCCTGAATTCGGAGACATGATAAAAGCCGGTGGAGCCCGAATGCTTGAAATGACCGGCCTCCGGTTTGCTCACCCGAGAAGCCTTTTTCTCCAGAAAACCGACCTGGATGGCGTTGTACCCTTCATTGTCGATGGTTTTCTTCTGCAGGACCGTACAGGGACCCGCCTCGATGACAGTCACCGGAATGGAACGCCCCACTTCATTATAGACCCGGGTCATTCCAATTTTTCTTCCCAGAATTCCCATTGTTTTCGGCATTTGTCTACCTGTCGGAAATAAATTCTCTCTTCAAGTGCGCCCGCCCGAGGGCCGGCGCAGGCATCCCTTCCGTCCTACCTACGGAAGTTTTATTTCAACATCAACCCCGGCCGACAATTCAAGTTTCATCAATGAATCAATAGTCTGCTGGGTCGGCTCCAGTATATCGAGAAGCCGGCGGTGGGTGCGCATTTCAAACTGCTCCCTCGACTTCTTGTCCACGTGAGGGGAGCGCAGAACGGTATACTTGTTGATGCTGGTCGGCAGGGGAATCGGCCCCGCCACCGTTGCCCCGGTACGCCGCGCTGTTTCAACTATCTCACGCGTCGACTGATCAAGCAGTTTATGGTCATACCCTTTCAGCCTGATTCGGATTTTCTCTGTCGGGATCATTCTGTCTGTTTCCTCTTACTCGATGATTTTGGTGATGACCCCGGCGCCGACCGTGCGGCCGCCCTCGCGGATCGCAAAACGCAGCCCTTCCTCCATCGCTATCGACGTGATCAACTCACCCGTGATATGCACGTTGTCA